>NZ_JBOHHI010000019.1:0-35966 GCF_050700595.1 Mycobacterium sp. | reverse complement strand
TCGTCGAGCTTGCCGGTGCCCTCGGTATCGACATGCACGCTGACGGGCTGCGAGACGCCGATGGCATAGGCCAGCTGCACTTCGCAGCGCTCGGCCAGCTCGGCGGCCACGATGTTTTTGGCTACATGCCGAGCCATGTAGGCGGCGCTGCGATCGACCTTCGTCGGATCTTTTCCGCTGAACGCGCCACCGCCGTGCCGGCCCCAGCCGCCATAAGTATCGACGATAATCTTGCGGCCGGTCAGACCGGCGTCACCCATCGGCCCGCCGAGGACGAATTTGCCGGTCGGGTTGACCAGCAGCCGCGTCGCCGAGCTGTCCAGGGTGTCGTGCGCCAGGTCGTTGAGCACGGTGTTGAGTACCTTTTCCCGGATGTCGGGAGTGAGCGTGTTGTCCAGGTCGATGTCGGCGGCGTGCTGGGTGGAGATGACGACGGTGTCCAGCCGCACCGGGGTGTTGTCCTCGTAGGCGATGGTGACCTGCGTTTTGCCGTCCGGGCGCAGATACGGCAGCACACCGCCCTTGCGGACCTCGCTCAGCCGGCGTGACAACCGGTGCGCCAGCGCGATGGGCAGCGGCATCATCTCCGGGGTGTCGGTGATCGCGTAGCCGAACATCAGCCCCTGATCGCCGGCACCCTGCGCGTCCAGGGGGTCCGCGGCACCCTCCACGCGGGCCTCGTGGGCAGCGTCGACGCCCTGCGCGATATCGGGCGACTGCGCGCCGATGGCGATGTTCACCCCGCACGAGGCGCCGTCGAAGCCCTTGTCGGACGAGTCGTAACCGATCTCGAGGATGCGGCTGCGGACCGTGTCGGTGATCTCGGCGAAGGCCTCCTTGGCGGTCGTCGTCACCTCACCGGCGACGTGCACCTGGCCGGTGGTGACCATCGTCTCGACGGCGACTCGGGACCCGGGGTCGTCCGTCAGGAGCGCGTCGAGCACCGAGTCGCTGATCGCGTCGCAGATCTTGTCCGGATGTCCCTCGGTCACCGACTCACTGGTGAACAGCCGATCGCTCACGCTGGCATCCTTCCCGTCCTGAGACAAAATGTTAGTTAGGCGAATTATATCGTCACTAATACCGTTGTGTAGCCCGCCCCGACCGGCCTGGCCTGCGCCCGGGTGGGCTTACCCGTTGCCGCCGTGCAGAAAGGTGACGATTGCGTCCACGATACGACTGGCCATCAACGTCTTGGAGCCGTGCTGAAGCGCGGACTCGGCGCCGTCGGACGCTAGCAGCCAGCCGTCGTTGCTGTCCACCTCGAAGGCTTTGCCTTCGCCGACGGCGTTGACCACCAACAGATCACAACCCTTGCGGCGCAGTTTGGCCCGGGCGTGGAACAGTACGTCACCGTTTGCGTCACCGGTCTCGGCGGCGAACCCGACAATCGCCCGCATGTTGGGCAGCTGCCCGTCGGCGCGGGCGCGCACCGCGGCGGCCAAGACGTCGTCGTTGCGGACCAAGTCGATCGTGGGGGGCTGGTCGTCCTCCCCGGTGCCCTTTTTGATCTTGGCGGTGGCAACCCGGGCCGGCCGGAAATCGGCGACGGCGGCGGCCATCACCAGCACGTGCGCGTCCGGGGCGTGCTTGGACACCGCGTCGCGCAACTGCTGGGCCGAGCTGACGTGCACCACGTCGACGCCGGCAGGGTCGACGAGCCCGACGGTGTGCCCGACGATCAGCGTGACCTCGGCGCCGCGCTGGGCGGCGACCCGCGCCACCGCATAGCCCTGCTTCCCCGAGCTGCGGTTGCCGATGAACCGCACCGGGTCGATCGGCTCGCGGGTTCCGCCCGCGGTCACCAGCAGCTTGCAGCCGGCCAAGTCGTAGGGCAGCGCGTCGTGGCGCTCCAGCAGCAGGTGGGCCAGCGTGGTGATCTCCTCGGCCTCGGGCAGCCGGCCCGCGCCGCTGTCGGCGCCGGTGAGCCGCCCGGATGCCGGTTCCAGCACGATCGCGCCGCGGCGGCGCAGCGTGGCGACGTTGTCAACGGTCGCCGGGTGCAACCACATCTCGGTGTGCATGGCCGGGGCGAACAGCACCGGACAGCGAGCGGTCAGCAGAGTGGCGGTCAGCAGGTCGTCGGCCCGTCCGGCGACGGCCCGGGCCAACAGATCGGCGGTGGCCGGCGCCACGAGGACCAGGTCGGCTCCCTGACCGATGGCGACGTGCGGCACCAGTGGAACGTCTTCGAAAACATCGGTGTGCACCGGTTCACCGGACAATGCCTCGAAGCTGGCGGCCCCGACGAAGCGTAGTGCGGATTCGGTCGGGATGACCCGGACCCGGTGACCGGCTTCGGCGAGCTGTCGAACGACGGTGCACGCCTTATAGGCGGCGATGCCCCCGGACACGCCGACGATGATTCGCTTGCGCTCCATCACGTCCGCTCTTCGCCCGAGAGGCCCATGGCAAGCCCGCCTCGACTCCGCTACTCGCCTTCGGTGTGCTCAAGCAGGTCGGCGTGGATCTCCCGCAACGCGATCGACAGCGGCTTTTCCTGCAGTCCCGGCTCGACCAGCGGCCCGACGTATTCGAGGATGCCCTCGCCGAGCTGGTTGTAGTAATCGTTGATCTGCCGCGCCCGCTTGGCCGCGTAGATCACCAGCGCGTACTTACTCGATACGCGTTCCAGCAGCTCGTCGATGGGCGGGTTGGTGATGCCCAGCGGGGTGTCGTAGGCACCGGCTGCGCCCGGTGCCGATTCAAATTGATCGACGGCGGAGACAGCGGCCACCGGCGTGTCGGATTGTGGCGTACCCACGTAAGTCTTTCTCCTGACGGCAATAGAGCGGCGAATACTCGATCGGCTGAGTCGAGGCTAGATAGCGGATCACGCCGTGCCCGGCGCGGTTCCTGCCAGCAAGGATACCAATTCCGAGCAGGCGGTTTCCAATCGGCTGTTCACCACGACCTGGTCAAAGTCTGCCTGAGCTGCCAATTCGGCCCGGGCGGTGGTGAGCCGACGGCTAATCACCTCCGGCGTCTCGGTGCCGCGGCCGGCCAATCGCGCCTCCAGTGCCTCCCAGCTCGGCGGGGCGAGGAACACCGTGATCGCTTCCGGCATCGCCTGCTTGACCGCGCGAGCCCCGGCCAGGTCCACCTCGATCAGCACCGGATACCCGGAAGCGGCGGCCTCGCGGACCGGCTCAGCCAGCGTGCCGGACCGGTGCAGCCCGCCGTGGATCTCAGCCCACTCCAGCAGCGCACCCGCCTCGATCAGCTGCTGGAAGTGGGCACCGGTCACAAAATGGTAATCGACGCCGTCGACCTCGCCCGGACGCGGCGCCCGTGTCGTCGCCGACACGGAAAAGCGCAGGTCGGGAATCCGTTCTCGTAGACAACGGACCAGCGTCGATTTGCCGACCGCGGAGGGACCGGACAACACGACCACGCGCCCTGCGGCCATCGGCCGTTGACGCTGGTCGCGCGCGCCGCCCGGTCCCCCGCCGGCGCTCACCGACTCTCCAGGCCAGGACGGGCTAGGAGAAGTCGAACTTTTCCAGCAGCGCCTTGCGCTGACGATCGCCGAGACCCCGCAGGCGGCGGGTCGGTGCGATTTCAAGCTCGGTCATGATTTCCTGCGCCTTGACCTTGCCTACCTTCGGCAACGCCTCCAGCAGCGCAGACACCTTCATCTTGCCGAAGACCTCATTGGTCTCGGCGTCCTTGAGGACCTGCTTGAGGTTGGTGCCGCCACGCTTGAGGCGATCCTTGAGCTCGGCTCGTGCTCGACGTGCGGCAGCGGCCTTCTCTAACGCGGCCGCGCGCTGCTCGTCGGTCAACTGGGGAAGGGCCACAATTCCTCCATCTCATCGATCTGGGTTTGTCTTCGCCGGATACTCCGGCTAGCGGAGACGACCGTACCCAGGCTGTCTGACGAAATCTAACCCGCCCCCCTGCCAGAAGCCACAAAGGCCCAGCGTGTGGGCCTCTCCACCGGCATGCCGGAGTCGCCGCGCGCGGGGCCGTCCGGCGCCGCCTCACCAGCCGCAATCTGCTGTTCAACGCCGGGATCATGCTGTCTAGCAGGCATTTTGGCATCGCGTCCGAATCCAGCGCCAGCACCGTTATGCGGCGACCCGGGTGCTCGACGAGGCCGGACAAGCCAAAATTACCAATTTCGCACGTCACGGCGTGTCGCGCGTGTCAAAGCGCCCACCGCACGACCTGGATCCACCCGAGACCGTTCGACTACGTTGTGTAGTAGGTGGTTGACCGGCCGCGATCCGCAGACGGTTTGGCGGCGCTACTGCGCGGGTAGGGATGCCAAGGTGAAGTGGAAGGTAATTGCCGCTCTCGCGGTGGCGCTGGCGTTAGCGCCGGCCGCACCGGCGAGGGCCGAAAATCCAGCGGTGGGCTCTAGCTGCGTCGGCGGCCAACTCAACCAAACAACCGTCTCGACTGCCGGCACCACCGTTCGGTGCCTGGCTGACCAGGGGCGCGGATACATCTGGCAGGCCGACACCGGTATCCAACAAACACCGGCCGACGCGGAACGGATTGCCCGAGACGCCTGTGCGCGGCTAGGCCACCCGACCGATGAGTGCAGCGGCGCGGTGGACCAGGCCCCCCGCCAGTAACGCACCAGCGGGTGGGCGTCGGCGGGCGTGCGGGATTCGCAACTGCGGACCCAAAGTCCGTCCATCACCGTGTTCGCGGTTAATTGACCGGCCTCTGCCACATCTGTGCAGTTAGGATCGGGCCATGACGACGATGCGGATCCGTGAGGCGGCGGAGCTGCTGGGGGTCAGTGACGACACCGTGCGGCGCTGGATCGACCAAGGCACGTTGTCAGCCAGTCAGGACCACGCCGGTCGCAAGGTGATCTCCGGGGAAGTCCTGGCTGAGTTCTCGCGCACCAATGCACCTGCACTGCCCCCCAATCCGCTGGGTGTCGGCAGTTCGGCGCGCAACCGCTTCGTCGGGTTGGTCACCAAGGTGGTCACGGACAGGGTCATGACCCAAGTCGAAATGCAGTGTGGGCCTTATACCGTCGTATCACTGATGAGCACCGATGCCGCGCACGAATTGAACCTCAAGCCCGGCACCGTTGCGGTGGCAGTTGTCAAGGCCACCACCGTGATCGTCGAAACACCGAACCACTCTTCTGATTCCGTCGTTGACGACTAGATGCGGGCAAGGCATTGCCAGCTAACTCCCATAGTCAACTCAGTATTTCCGTAGTTCTGGCGGTTAATGTCGTGTTTGTCGCGACGAACGCCAAACATATTGAGAAAGAACGAAGTTGACACCATGGACGTGAAACGTATCATCTGCGCGGGTTCAATCGCGGCAGGCGTTGGACTTGCTGGACTCTTGGGTACCGGTATCGCAACGGCGAACGCGGCTCCCGCACCAGGCAATACACCGTTCGCTACCAGCAGGGGAACGCCCACCCCGCAGCCGGGCACTGACATCAAGCTCGACCACCACGATCGGAAAAAGGTCCTCAAGCAAGACAAGAAGGAACTCAAGCACCACCCCGCGCAGGTCACTCCCACGTCGGGCCGCCGCTGACAACATCGGCACTTCCCCTTGCCTGAAAGGTGGGTCGCCGCAGGGTGACCCACCTTTCAGCCGTGTCGACGAATCGTGGACTTCACGCTAACCCGCGGCCAGGTAGCCGACAGCCTCGCGCATCCGCTCCCCGGCCGTTCGCAGCGCGTCGACGTCCGGCCCGGCCCGTAGCACCTCGCGGGATACCGCGGGCCACAACTGGTCTGGGTCCGCTCCGCCGAGGCCCATCAGCGCGTCGGGCCGACCGCCCTGCGCGCCGATGCCCGGCACCAACACCGGGCCGTTCAGGTCGCTGAGATCGGGTACCTCGCTCAGCGTGGCACCGACGACAACGCCCACCGACCCGGGCTGCGGTGCCCGGTTCCATGCCGCAACGTCATCGACGATGGCCTGCGCGACACTGCGACCGGCGCTGGTGGCGCGCTGCACGCTTGCTCCGTCCGGATTCGACGTGGCCGCCAGGACGAAGACCCCGCGGTCCCGCTCGGCGGCGAGATCCAGCAGCGGCCGCAGCGCACCGAACCCCAGATAAGGCGATGCGGTCACCGCATCGGCCGCCAGCGGGGAATCACCCACCCAGGCCGCCGCATAGGCAGCCATCGTCGAACCGATATCGCCCCGCTTGGCATCGGCCAGCACCAGCACCCCGGCGGCGTGCAGCGCGGCGATGGTGCGCTCCAGGACCGCGTAGCCGGCCGAGCCATAGGCCTCGAAGAAACCCACCTGCGGCTTGACGAGAGCGAATCCGGCGAACGCCGCTACGCATCTGTCGGCGAAGGCGGCCAGGCCGTCCGGCGTCGAAGGCAGACCCCAAGCCGCCAGCAGCCCAGGGTGCGGATCGATACCGAGGCACAACGGCCCGCGGCACGACCTCGCCTCGGCGAGCCTGGCGCCGAACCCGGCCACGGCTACCGGCCGCCGATGGCGCTGTGCAGTTCCTGCAGTGAGCGCACCCCGATGACGCCGCGAATACCGGCTTCGATGCCCTGAACGGCCGCTGAGGCACCCTGCACCGTCGTCACACACGGGATGTTCATTGATACTGCGGCCGAACGGATCTCATAGCCATCGATACGCGGGCCGGAGTTACCGTAGGGCGTGTTGATCACCATGTCGACCTCGCCGGCGCGGATCGCGTCTACCGCGGACATGGTGGGGCGTCCCGGCTGTGGCGGTTCGGAATGCTTCCGGACCTCGTTGCAGGGAATCCCGTTGCGGCGCAGCATCTCCGCGGTGCCTTCGGTCGCAAGTACCCGGAAGCCCAAGTCGGCCAGCCGCTTGACCGGGAATACCAGCGACCGTTTGTCCCGGTTGGCCACCGACACGAACACGGTACCTTGGGCCGGCAATGACCCATAGGCGGCGGTTTGGCTCTTGGCGAATGCGCTGCCGAAGTCGCGATCGATGCCCATCACCTCGCCGGTCGATTTCATCTCCGGCCCCAGCAGCGAGTCGACACCCGAGCCGTCGGCGGTCCGGAACCGGTGAAACGGCAACACGGCTTCCTTGACCGCGACCGGGGCGTCCGGCGGCACGCTGGCCCCATCGCCGGCTGGCACCAGCAATCCCTCTTCGCGCAACTGGGGAATGGTGGCGCCCAACATGATCCGCGCGCAGGCTTTGGCAAGCGGTATAGCGGTCGCTTTAGAGACGAACGGCACCGTGCGACTGGCCCGCGGGTTGGCCTCCAGCACATACAACACGTCGTCTTTGAGCGCGAATTGCACATTGAGCAGTCCGACCACCCCGATGCCGTGTGCGATGGCCTCGGTCGCGCTGCGTACCTTTTCGACATCGGTGCGGCCCAATGTCACCGGGGGCAGGGCACAGGCCGAGTCACCGGAGTGGATGCCGGCTTCCTCGATGTGCTCCATGATTCCGCCGATGTAGACCTCGGCGCCGTCACAGAGCGCGTCGACGTCGATCTCGATGGCGTCCTCGAGGAAGCGGTCCACCAGCACCGGGTGTTCGGGGGAAAGTTCGGTGGCGCGGGCGATATAGCCCTTCAGCGTTTCGTCGTCGTAGACGATCTCCATACCGCGGCCACCCAGCACGTACGACGGCCGGACCAGCACCGGATAGCCGATCTCGGCTGCGATCCGGCGAGCCTGCTCGAACGTGGTCGCGGTGCCGTACCGCGGCGCCGGCAACCCGGCGGCGGTCAGCACGTCGCCGAACGCGCCCCGGTCTTCGGCCAAATCGATGGCCTGCGGCGGGGTCCCGACAATCGGCACCCCGGCGTCGGCAAGTCGCTGCGCAAGCGCGAGTGGGGTCTGACCGCCGAGTTGCACGATCACGCCAACCACACCGGGGCCGTCGCATGCCGATTGCTGCTCGGCGTGGAAGACCTCCAAAACATCCTCGAAGGTCAGCGGCTCGAAATACAGCCGGTCGGCGGTGTCGTAGTCGGTGGACACCGTCTCCGGGTTGCAGTTGACCATCACCGTCTCGAACCCGGCCTGGCTCAACGTGGTCGCGGCGTGCACGCAGCTGTAGTCGAACTCGATGCCCTGCCCGATCCGGTTGGGGCCGGAGCCGAGGATGAGGACCTTGGGTTTTTCGTCCTGCGGCGCCACCTCGGTTTCGGCGGCGGAGTCGAGTTCGTAGCTGCTGTAGTGATACGGCGTCCTGGCCTCGAACTCCGCAGCGCAGGTGTCCACGGTCTTGTACACCGGGTGGATGCCGAGCCGCCCGCGCAGCGACCGCACACCGTTCTCGCCGGCCAATTCCGGTCGCAGCGCGGCGATCTGGCGGTCCGACAACCCGCTGTGTTTAGCGCGTCGCAGCAGATCCGCATCCAGCACCGCGGCGTCGATCAACTCGGCCCGTAGCGTGACCAATTCGGCGATCTGCGCGACGAACCACGGGTCGACTCCAGAGGACTCTGCTACCTGCTCCACCGAAGCCCCCAGCCGCAGTGCGAGCTCGATGTCGTAGAGCCGGCCCTCGGTCGGTGTGCGCAGCCGCTCGAGCACCCCGTCGACCTCCCCGGCGGGGTCCGGCTTCGTCCAGAACCCGGCGCGGCTGGTTTCCAGCGACCGCATCACCTTGCCCAGCGCTTCGACAAAGTTGCGGCCCATCGACATTGCCTCGCCCACCGATTTCATCGTGGTGGTCAGCGTCGGGTCCGCACCCGGGAACTTCTCGAACGCGAACCGCGGCGCCTTGACCACGACATAGTCCAGGGTGGGTTCGAAGCAGGCCGGGGTCTCCTTGGTGATGTCGTTGAGAATCTCGTCAAGGGTGTAGCCGATGGCCAGTTTGGCAGCGATCTTGGCGATCGGGAAGCCGGTAGCCTTGGACGCCAACGCACTTGACCGCGACACCCGCGGATTCATCTCGACGACGATCAGTCGGCCGTCGTGTGGATTGACCGCGAACTGGATGTTGCAGCCGCCGGTGTCGACGCCGACCTCGCGCAGGACCGCGATGGCCAGATCCCGCATCCGCTGGTATTCCCGGTCGGTCAGCGTCATGGCCGGCGCGACGGTCACCGAGTCGCCGGTGTGCACCCCCATCGGGTCGACGTTCTCGATCGAGCACACCACCACGACGTTGTCATGGCCGTCGCGCATCAGCTCGAGCTCGAATTCCTTCCAGCCGTAGATGGATTCCTCGATGAGTACATTGGCGCTCGGTGACGCGGCCAGCCCGGCGCCGGCCATCCGCTCGACCTCATCGGCGCTGTGCGCCATCCCCGATCCCAGGCCGCCCATGGTGAAGGATGGGCGAATGACGACGGGTAACCCCAACTCGGCGACCGTCTCGCGGACCTCGTCCAGAGTGAAACACACCCGGCTGCGCGCCGATTCGCCACCGACCTTGGCGACGATATCCTTGAATCGCTGCCGGTCCTCGCCGCGTTGGATGGCCTCGAAATCAGCGCCGATGAGCTTGACACCATAGCGCTCCAGCACCCCGTTCTCATACAGCGCGACCGCGGTGTTGAGCGCGGTCTGTCCACCCAGGGTGGCCAGCAACGCGTCGATCTTGTTGCCGCGCTCGGCTTGCTGGGCGATGACCCGTTCCACGAAGGCCGGGGTGATCGGCTCGACATACGTGTGGTCGGCGTACTCGGGGTCGGTCATGATCGTGGCCGGGTTGGAGTTGACCAGGCTGACCTGCAGTCCCTCGGCGCGCAACACTCGGCAGGCCTGGGTACCGGAATAGTCGAACTCGCACGCCTGCCCGATGACAATCGGCCCGGAGCCGATCACCAGGACGTGGCGCAGACCGGTACGACGCGGCATCAGCGGCCTCCCCCCGCAAGTTGGGGGCCCACCCCTGCCATCAGGTCGACGAACTGGTCGAACAGGTATTCCGCGTCGTGTGGTCCGGCCGCGGCCTCCGGGTGGTATTGCACCGAAAAGGCCTGGCCGCTAGCGAGTTTTACACCTTCGACGACGCCGTCATTGGCGCAGGTGTGGCTCACCACCGCCGAACCGAAGGGTGTGTCGAAGGACTGTCCGGCCTCACCCTCCAGCGCGAAGCCGTGGTTCTGCGCGGTCACCGCCACCCGACCGGTGGCGTGATCGATGACCGGGATGTTGATGCCGCGATGGCCGAACACCATCTTGTAGGTTGACAGGCCCAGCGCCCGGCCGAGGATCTGATTGCCGAAACAGATACCGAACAACGGGATCCCGGCGCTCAGCACATCGCGGGTCACACCGACTATGTGGTCGGCGGTGGCCGGATCGCCAGGTCCGTTGGACAAAAACACCCCGTTCGGATTCAGCTCGGCGATCTGCTCGAAGGTGACCGACGACGGCAGCACGTGGCTGCGAATTCCGCGCCGGGCGAAATTGCGCGGGGTGTTGGTCTTGATGCCGAGATCGACCGCAGCAACGGTAAACCGGTGCGGGCCCTCGGGTTCCACGACGTACGTGCCTGCGGTGCTGACCTGGCCGGCCAGGTCGGCACCCAGCATCGGCTGTTGGCCGCGCACTCGCCGGATCAGCTCTGCAGGCTCGGCGAGCGATGGCCCGGAGAACACACCGGCCTTCATCGAGCCGCGGCTGCGCAGATGCCGCACCACGGCGCGGGTGTCGATGCCGGCGATCCCGACGATGCGCTGGCGGGCCAGTTCGTCCTCCAGCGTGCCGGTGGCCCGCCAGTTCGAGGCGCGGGGCGAGGCATCACGCACCGCGTAGCCGGCGACCCAGATCCGCTTACCCCGGCTCTCGGCATCCTGGTCGTTCCAGCCGGTGTTGCCGATCTGCGGCGCGGTGGCCACCACGATCTGGCGGTGGTAACTGGGGTCGGTCAGGGTCTCCTGATAGCCGGACATGCCGGTGGAGAACACGGCTTCGCCGAGGGTCTCGCCGAGCGCGCCGAACGGCGTGCCGGTGAAGATCCGGCCGTCTTCGAGAACCAGCACCGCTTTTGTCACTGCGCCTCCTGCAGCCAGCGGGCGTATTCACTGCGATTGTTTGCCCGAAACCCGATGTCGATCTCGACGTTCGACGGCAGCCGCCATCGGATAGCCAGGATGCCGATGCGGGCCACGACCTTACCGGCGATGCCGCGCTCCATGCGGATGGCTTTGATCGACTCCTGCGGAATCCAGATCGGGCTGGCGCCGCTGCGCTGCACCATGATGCCCTCGGGATAACGCGTGAGCACCGCCTTACTGCGGTAGCCGAGATCGCTGGCCGTGATCCGCTCGTTCCAGGCCGGCGACAGCGTGCAACCGCAATAGAGGCCGCGGGTGGGTGCGACCGTCGGCGTGCCCACCGTGTCCGGCACCGCTGGCAGCGTGCCGATCAGCGTGGCCTGCCGCTCCCCACGGCGTCGCCAGCCGCGGACCATCAACTGGATCACGAACGCGATCAGCACCGCGAGCACCGCGGCGAAAATCAGCGACCCGACCAGCGTCGAAGAGTTCATGTCACAATCTTCCCGTCGCGGGCGGTAACCTTGCCGCGCAACAGCGTCGCGGTCACCGTGGCCGGCAACGTCATCGACTCGTACGGCGTGTTCGCCGATCGGCTGGCCAGTTCGGCCCCCGCCACCGTCCAGCCGGCGTCCGGGTCGACCAGGGTGAGGTTGGCGGGTTCGCCGATCTCCAGCGGCCGGCCCTGGTCGGGCAGTCCGGCGATGCGGGCGGGGTTCTCGCTCATCACCCGGGCCACGTCGCGCCAGGTCAGCAAGCCCGGCTGCACCATCGTGGCCACCACCACCGACAGCGCGGTCTGCAACCCCAGCATGCCCGGGAGCGCGGCAGCGAACTCGACGCATTTCTCGTGCTCGGCGTGCGGGGCGTGATCGGTGGCCACACAGTCGATTACCCCGTCGGCCAGCGCTTGACGCAGCGCAACCGCGTCGGCGGACTCGCGAAGCGGCGGGTTCACCCGGTTCATGCCGTCGTAGCTGGCAAGTCGGCTGTCGTCCAGCAACAGATGATGCGGGGTAACCTCGGCGGTGATCGAAATACCCTGGGCTTTAGCCCATTTCAGGATCTCGACGGTGCCCGCGGTCGACGCGTGGCAGATGTGTATCCGGGCGCCGGCGTCGCGGGCCAGCAGAGCGTCGCGGGCGACGATCGACTCCTCGGCGGCCCGCGGCCAGCCCGTCAGCCCCAGCCTCGCCGCACTGGGGCCCTCGTGTGCAACCGCGCCGACGGTCAGCCGCGGCTCCTCGGCGTGCTGGGCGATCAGCACCCCCAGGCCCGTCGCATATTCCAGGGCGCGACGCATCACCAGCGGGTCGTGCACGCATTTTCCGTCGTCGGAGAACATCCGCACCCGCGCTGCGCCCGCGGCCATCATGCCCATCTCGGTGAGCTGGGTTCCGGCCAGTCCGACGGTGACCGCGCCGACCGGATGCACGTCGACCAGCCCGACCTGCTGGCCGCGGTGCCAGACGTGGTCGGTGACCACCGCGCTGTCGGCCACCGGGGTGGTGTTGGCCATCGCGAACACCGCGGTGTAGCCACCGAGAGCCGCTGCCGCCGAACCGGTTTCGATGTCCTCGGCGTATTCGCGGCCCGGTTCGCGTAGGTGGGTGTGCAGGTCGACCAGCCCGGGCAGCAGCACCTGCCCGGTTGTGTCGAGGACGTCGGCGTCTTTGGGGATTTCAAGCCCGGCACCGATGTCGGCGATCTGCCCGTCGTCGACGAGCACGTCGACCCGATCCCGCTCGCCGTAGCGGCGCACACCGCGGATCAGCACACTCATGCCACAACCACTTTTTCGCCAACCCCCGTCCCCACGAGCAGATGGAACAGCACCGCCATCCGCACATGCACTCCGTTGGAAACCTGCTGCAGCACCGCCGATTGCGACGAGTCCGCCACCGACGATGCGATCTCCATGCCGCGCAGCATCGGGCCCGGATGCAGCACCACGGCGTGGCCGGGCAACATCGCCTGGCGCCGGTCGGACAGACCGTAGAGCACCGAGTATTCCCGCGCCGACGGGAAGAAGCCGCCGGTCATCCGTTCGGCCTGCACCCGCAGCATCAGCGCCGCGTCGGCGGCGGGCAGTTCGGCGTCCAGGTCGTAGGAGACGGTGACCGGCCAGTCGGCCACTCCCACCGGCAGCAGAGTCGGTGGCGCCACCAGCACCACCTCGGCGCCCAGGGTGGCCAGCAGCATGACGTCGGACCGGGCGACCCGGCTGTGCAGGATGTCGCCGACGATCACCACCCGCCGTCCGTCGATGCCGCCGAGTCGCTGCCGGATGGTCAGCGCGTCCAACAGCGCCTGGGTCGGATGCTCGTGGGTGCCGTCGCCGGCGTTGATCACCGACGGACCGGTGCCCGCGTCGGTGGCGGTCCAGTCGGCGAGCCGGTGGGCAGCTCCCGACGCCGGATGCCGGATCACCAGGGCGTCGGCGCCGGCGGCACGCAGCGTCAGCGCGGTGTCGCGCAGCGATTCGCCTTTGGCGGCCGACGATCCCGCCGAACTGACGTTGATCACATCGGCGCTCATCCACTTGCCCGCCACCTCGAACGACACCCGGGTACGGGTCGAGTTCTCGTAGAACATCGTGACCACGGTGCGGCCGCGCAGTGTGGGCAGCTTACGAATCTCGCGGCCCACCAGCGCGTCGGCGAACCGGTCGGCGTCGTCGAGGATGGCGGTGGCGTCGTCGCGGCTCAGGTCGCCGGCCGCCAGCAGATGCCTGCTCATCGGGAGATCACCACCCCGTCGCAGCCGTCGTGTTCGCGCAGCAGCACATGCACGCTCTCGCTGCGCGAGGTCGGCACGTTTTTGCCGACGTAGTCGGCGCGCAGCGGCAGTTCGCGGTGGCCGCGGTCAACCAGCACCGCCAACTGCACGGCCCGCGGCCGGCCGATGTCACGCAGCGCGTCCAGCGCGGAGCGCACCGAGCGCCCGGAGTACAACACGTCGTCGACGAGGATCACCAGCGCGTCGTCGATGCCGCCGGCCGGGATCGAGGTGGCCTCCAGCGGACGCGGCGGCTGCATCATCAGGTCGTCGCGGTACAGCGTGATGTCCAACGCACCCCACGCGACGTTGGAAGACTGGCCACCGGAGAATTCGCCGATATGGGCGGCCAACCGCTCGGCCAGCGTCACCCCGCGGGTCGGGATACCCAGCAGCACCACCCGCGGCGCCTCGGCGCCGTCGAGCGCGGTCTTCTCGATGATCTGGTGCGCGATCCGAGAAATGGTGCGACCCACGTCGGCCGCCGACATCAATTCGCGGCCGGTGCCGGTGTCACCCGCAGCACCCATCGAGACCTTGACCTCCTTCTCCGCCTCACCGGACGGATCGTTAAAGGATGTCGACTGACCGGCAGCGTAGCACTGCCAGCTACCCTTGCGAAAATGACAGGCTCCGCATCCTCGGGTTTCCCTCGGATCGATTTCGACGCCCTCTACCGCGGTGAGAGCCCGGCCGAGGGCATGCCGGCGGTGACGACGCCACCGTGGGACACCAAGGCGCCTAAGGAGAGCGTCGTCTCCTGGCACCAGCGGGGGCTCGTTCATGGTGACGTTCTCGATATCGGCTGCGGGCTCGGCGACAACGCCGTGTACCTGGCCCGGCAAGGGTTCAAGGTCACCGGGCTGGACATCTCCCCGACCGCGTTGACCACCGCCGAGCGCCGCGCCCGGGACGCTGGGGTGAACGTAACGTTCGCGGTGGCCGACTCGACCAAGCTGGATGGCTACACCGACGCGTTCGACACCGTCATCGACAGCGGCATGTTCCACTGCCTCGACGACGACGGCAAGCGCGACTACGCCACGGCGGTGCACAGGGCCACCAGGGACGGTGCCACCCTGTTGCTCAGCTGCTTTTCTGACGCCAACCCGGCGGACCCGGAGCGTCCGCGACCGACGGTATCCGAGCAGACGCTGCGCGACGTCCTCGGTAGTGCGGGTTGGGACGTGGTATCGCTGGAGCCGTTCGCGGTGCGCCGCGAGGAGGACGGCACCGAGATCGAGATGGCGTTCTGGCTCGTTCGTGCACAGCGGCGGTCATGAATCTCGACGGCAATCAGGCCTCCATCCGGGAGGCCTGCGACACCGGCCTGCTCGCCGGTGCGGTGACGATGGTCTGGCGGCGCGGAGAAATGGTGCAGGTCAACGAGATCGGCTACCGCGACGTCGACGCCGGCCTGCCGATGCTGCGCGACACACTGTTTCGCATCGCGTCGATGACCAAGCCGGTCACCGTCGCCGCCGCGATGAGCCTGGTCGACGATGGCAAGTTGGCGTTGCGCGAACCGATTGCGCGCTGGCTGCCGGAGTTCACCGAGGTGCGGGTGCTCGACGACCCGAACGGTCCGCTGGAGAAAACCCATCCGGCGCAGCGCGCGATCCTGGTCGAGGATCTGCTCACCCATACCAGCGGCCTGGCATACGGATTCACCGCCGCCGGACCGATCTCGCGGGAGTACTTCCGGCTTCCGTTCGGCCGGGGGCCCGATACCTGGCTGGCCGCGCTTGCCGAGTTGCCGTTGGTGCACCAGCCGGGTGAGCGACTGACCTACAGTCATGCCATCGACGTACTCGGGGTGCTGGTGTCGCGGATCGAGGGCAAGCCGTTCCACCGGGTGCTCGACGAGCGGCTCCTGCGGCCGCTGGGCATGAGCGACACCGGGTTCTCCGTGTCGGCGGAGGCGCGCCACCGAGCATCGACCATGTACCGGCTCGATGAGCATGACCGGCTGCGCCACGACGTGATGGGCCCGCCGCATCTCTCGCCACCGGAATTCTGTAACGCCGGCGGCGGCCTGTGGTCAACCGCCGACGACTACCTGCGGTTCATCGAAATGCTGTTGGGCGACGGTACTTTCGACGGGGTGCGGGTGCTGTCGCGCCAGGCCGCGCAGACGATGCGCACCGACCGGCTCACCGAGGAGCAGAAGCGACACCCGTTCTTGGGCGCCCCGTTTTGGATCGGCCGCGGGTTCGGGCTGAACCTCTCGGTGGTGACCGACCCGGCGAGGTCGGCGCCGCTGTTCGGGCCCGGTGGGCTGGGCACGTTCAGTTGGCCGGGCGCATACGGGACATGGTGGCAAGCCGACCCGTCCGCGGATCTCATTCTGCTGTACTTTGTTCAAAACCATCCGGTGCTGTCCGCGGATGCCGCCGCCGCGGTCGGCGGCAACACGTCGCAGGCCAAATTGCAAGCGGTGCAACCGAAGTTCGTACGCCGCACCTACCGCGCGTTCGGTTTGTAGTCGCTGTCTCGGGCCGGGCATCACTCCAGCGTGACGTTCGGTGCCGGGCATCACTCCAGCGTGACGCTCGGCGGCTAGATCATGGCGAATGGCGATACTTTGGCGCCGATCTCCAGTGCACCGGCGAGTTCGCGGCCGACGTCGTAGTCGAACACCACATGCCCGGAGATGACGTCGACATCCCGCTTGGCGCGCTGCAGCGGGTTGTCCAGGAACTGCGCGCCGGCGCCGGAGGCCTCCAGCAGATCGGCGATCACCGCCCGGGATTCATGCACGATGTGCGCGGCCGCCACCCGGGCGCCGGCGCGGGCCGCGCGATCAATCTTCTGCCCGCCATTAACGCTCTCCTGGATGCGGTTCACGGTGTCGGCGAGCAATGCGCATAGGGCACGTAGCCGCACCCGCGCCGCGCCGAGTCGTATCTGCGCGGCGGGCTGATCTTTTTGCGCCACGCCTGAATAGGCGAGGACTCGTTCACCTAGCCGCCGGGCATAGGTGTCGGCGACCAGTTCAGCGGAACCCAGCGCCGGCATCGCGGCGGTGAGCGCCAACGCGGGCACCATCGGCCAGCGGTACACGGCGGCGTCGTGCAGTGCGGCGCCAGGCGTTGTGCCGCTGTAGATGTCGATCACGTTGACCAGACGATGGCCCGGTACCCACACGTCGTCGACGACGACGTCGTTGGAGCCGGTGGCGCGCATCCCGGCGGTCTGCCAGACGTCGTCAACCCGGACCTCGGTGGCCGGCAGCAGCGCCAGCGCCGGATACGGTGTGCCGCCGGGGTCGCAAATCGCGCCGACCAGCACCCAGTCGGCGTCCATCACACCCGTTGCCCACGACCACCGCCCGGTCAGCCGGATGCCGCCATCGGCCGGCGTGCCGCGCCCGGTCGGCGCCAGCGGCGCCGGACACAGCACCGGTCCGTCGGCGAACACCTCGTCCTGAGCCTGCTCAGGCAGCAGCGCCAACATCCAGTTGTGCAGGGTGTAGAAGCCCAGCGTCCAGGCGCTCGACGCGCAACCGTGCGCCATTCGCCGCACCGCGTCGAGGATCTCCGGAAACTCCGCCTGCTGCCCGCCGTAGCGCGCCGGCTGCAACAGCCGCGCCAGCCCGGATGCCCGGTAGTCGTCGATCGTCGCCCGCGGCAACCGGCGCAGCCGTTCTGCGTCGCCGGCCCGGTCGGCCAGTCGGGCGACGAACCCCGCGGTAACGCCGGGCGAGGTGGTCGACGACGCCGTCATGCCCCGAACCGTACCATACCTTTTAGTATGGTTTAGTGCCGCAGCATCACGTCGAGAAACTCCTCGCGGCGGGCGGCGGCTCGCGGGCTCGGTCGCGACCCGGACAGGTGTAAGAACCCGATGCCCGCGGCGAACGTGGTGTTGGCGCGCATGTCGGCCTCGTCGGAGCCGAAGCCGTCGTCGAGGAACGCCTGGCGGACCGCAGCAACCACCCGCTGGTCGGATGCCCGCACCGCGTGGGCGACCGTGGGTTCGGACCGCGCCCATTCCCGCATGGCGCGCTCGAGCATCCAGTGCCGGGGGCCGAGCAGCGCCGTCATCATCCGCGAAAGCCGTCGTCTGGGCGGGTCGGCCGACAGGTCGTCGAAATATCCGCGGTCCTCGTCGCGGACCGCGGCCCAGGTGTCGATGAGCGTCTTGCGGTAGGACTTCATATCGCTGAAATGCCAGTAGAAGCTGCCCTTGGTCACGCCGAGGCGGCGGCAGAGCCGGTCGATGGTCAAGGCCTTGAGGCCGTTCTCCGCCAGCACTCGAAAGCCCTCCTGAATCCAGTCATCCGCGGAAAGCCGGGAATTGGCCGAGCCGCGCGAAGCCGCCACACTTGGTAAGCGTAGTGATCAGGGCGAACGCCGTTGACGGCTACGGGACAGCCGGCGGGTTGGCCGGACCGGGGGCTGTGCCCGGTTCCAGTCCGCCGAGGTCGAGTCCACCCAGATCCAGTGGGCCGAGTTCCGGCGGTGTGATCGCCGGGCCGAACAGGGCGCCGAGGTCGGGCGATTCGCCGGCAGGATTGAGTCCGCCGATGTCGGGCACCGAGATGGCACCTTCGATGTTGGCCAGCGCACCCAAAAGGTCCTGCTGATTGAAACCGCTCAGCTCTGAATCGGCGGGCTGTACCGCAGGCACCTGGATGTCCGGCAGTGGTGGCGTTGCCGGAACAGCGACGATCACGCCGGCGCCAACGATTGCGGCGCCGACGATGAGGTAGGGGCGAAGGGCCCGCATGGCCGTCTCCATTGCTGGTCGCCGGCTTCGACGGTTTCAAGCCTGACGAACGAGAGTCTACCTGTGGGCATGCTGAGAAACAACTCAAAATAAGATTTGGTATCGCCAAATATTGTCTTGAAAATCAGTTCACTGAAGACCGCCGATGCGGCCACGTGTACCGGTGGATCCGGTTGGCGAGCGACGCGTAAACGATCACACCGCCCCGCACCGCTTCACCGGATATTGGCTGGTGCTGCCGCCGCAACCCCGTCGGACGGCTGGCCGTTTCCATGCGCCGCAGCAACCGCCCGCCTGGTCGCGGTTATCCGGGTCAACGCCGCCTCGGTGAAGACCGACAACCCGAGCTCGGGGTCGTACCCGTGGATTTCCTTAACGTCGAGCTCGGCAAGGAAGTAGAGGATCTCCTTGGAGATCACCTGACCCGGTACCAGTACCGGGAAGCCGGGCGGGTAGGGCACTACGAAAGTGGTGGACACCAGGACCTTCCCCTCGGCGAGTCGCCGCCCGGCCTCGCCCAACAGCACATGCTCGCGGTCGGACTGTTCGTATCCGGCGTAGAAGGCCGACCGCATGTCGCCGAACGAAGTGGCGCCCTTGGGACGGAACGCGCGATCGAACTCACTGAAGTCGGGCAGCGAGGGCAGATCCTGGGTGATCTCGGCAACCCGTCGCTGTTGCAGGGCGCGATCGTCCTTACTGGCCGCGCACTGGCCGCGCTCGAAGTCGGCGGCCACCCGGCGCAAGACGTCGAGCAGGTAGTGCACGCTCGACCAGGTGACGCCGATCGTGAAGATCAACAGCACACTGTTGATCGAGGTCTTGTTGATCTGGATCCCGAACCGGTCCATCAGGATTTTCTCGCGGAAGTCGTAACCATTCATCCCGGTCTTGCCAACGAAAAGCGTGACCCTCGACGGGTCGAGCACGAACTCGTCGGACCGCCAAGCCTCGTTCCAGTCGGCCAAACCGCCCTGCCTGACCTGCCGGTAGGAACTGACCGCAGACGACCGAAACTCGTCGGGCACCAGGTCGGACTCGTCGAGGATGCGGAACCACTTGCCGATCAGCCGATCCCTGCGGACGCGGTAGCGGAAGACCAGGGCCATGTTGTACACGTAGCGCACCAGCTCGAACCCCTCGATGTCGACCTGCCGGCGCGCCAGGTCCAACGATGCGAGCAGTTGCTGGTTCGGCGACGTCGAGGTGTGGGTCAAAAACGCCTCACCGAACGCGTCGCGGGTCAGCGCTTTGAAATCCTGGTCGCGGATGTGAATCATCGACGCCTGCCGAAGCGCCGAGAGCGACTTGTGGGTGGAATGCGTCACGTACACCCGCACCCGCGCGCGGTTGGGGTCGGGAAGCAGCCGGTATTTGCTCCACTTGCCACGCTCGACGCCCTCCATCGAAGCACACCAATTCTGGTACTCCGCAGCGTATTCGGATGACGACAACATCGATTCGAGCTGTTCGGCAGCGACCATCGCAGTCCGTTGCCGGGCCCATGGAACCGCGGTGGCGAACGCGTACCACGCCTCGTCCCACAGGAAGCAGATGTCCGGCTTGATCGCCAGCACCTCCTCCATCACCCGACGGGGGTTGTAGACGACACCGTCGAACGTGCAGTTGGTGAGCAGCAGCATGCGCACCCGGTCGAGCTGGCCGGCCGCCTCGAGGTCAAGCAGCGCCTGCTTGATCGTCCGCAGTGACACAGCTCCATAGATCGCGAAGGGCTGCAACGGATAGGCGTCCAGATACATGGGATACGCCCCGGCCAGCACCAGGCCATAATGGTGCGACTTATGACAATTGCGATCGATCAGCACGATGTCACCCGGCCGGGTCAACGCCTGCACCACGATCTTGTTGGCCGTCGATGTCCCGTTGGTGACGAAGTAGGTCTGATTGGCGTTCCAGGTCACCGCGGCCTTGTCCATCGCCACCCTGATGGTGCCGTGCGGGTCCAGCAGCGAGTCCAGCCCACCGGACGTCGACGACGTCTCGGCCATGAAGATGTTGCGGCCGTAGAAGTCGCCCATGTCCTGTAGCGACTTCGAGTTGAAAATGCTGGCGCCGCGCGCGACGGGAAGAGCGTGGAATTGGCCGACCGGTGCGGCGGCGTAAGCCCGCAGGGCGTCGAAAAACGGTGTGGCGAACCGGTTCCGGATGCCGGCGAGCACCGTGCTGTGCAAGTCGGTGACGTCGTTGAGCCGGTAGAACGTGCGGTCGTAGACGTCGGGTTCGTCTTCGGTCTCCGCGGCGATCGACTCGTCGGTGAGCAGGTAAAGGTCGATGTGCGGCCGTAGCTCCCTGATCCACTCACCACATTCCACCCAGTCATGGGTGACGTCGCTGGCCACCGCATCGTCGCTACCGCCGAGCAGCGTGGTCATCAACGGCACCCGGTCGCGGGACCGCAGCGGCAGGTCGTGCCGGATGATCGCCGCCTGAATTTCGCCATTCAACGCGACCGCGGTGATGGCGTCCTCGATGCTCGCCACGACAAGCAGTTCGAACTGCACATCGTCTGACGGGTCACGAAGGGCCCGCAAGCTTTGCGCCAGGCTCTCGGGCGCATTCTCCGGGAAATCGTCGGCGAGCAAAACGGTATAGAACTGTTGCCGTTTGGCCCGCGCCACCAGCTCCTGGTCGGCCAATGGCGCAGCCGTGTCGAACAGCGCCGTGCGGTCGCCGTATTCGCACACCAACCGCACGGCCAGCGACACCTCGTCGGCCAGCCGCACCGGCGCGCCGTCGGCGAGATACCTGCAGAACGCTGCCAGGTTCTTCGCACCGGGGTACAGCCAGTACCGTTCGTAGGCCTTGAGGCGATTGAGCAGACGCTGCACCCGGGCCGCCTCGTGGCTGGTGTCCAGCCCGGCACGGCGGCTTTCGGCGAGTTGATGGCAGGCGTCATCGAGCAGATTCCAGGTATCGATTCGCGAATACGACGGATTCGCCACCGCCGCCAACGCGGAAACCCGAAGCCGTCGCGGGCGGCCACCGGTTTGGTACATGTCGTTAGTGTGTCTCGCCGCAGGTCAGCGCGAGGCGGATTCGTCGATGACTCAGACTTCGGATTCGTCGTCTCGACTCTTGGAACCACTTCGGTTGATCTCCATCCAGCGCCGGACCGGAAGGTCCCGACGGCGCGGCGCCACGTCGGCGACGTCGGACAACGAGCGCACCACGGCCTGGGTCAACCCCATGATGGCGGCCATCACCGGAAGCAGCGGCTGCAACGGTTTGGCCACGGTCCGAACCGTGCTGATGCGCCGGGCCACCACATAACGCTGCACCGTGTGATACAGCCACGCCCCCACCGCCAACGCGTAAACCGCCAGCGCCGCCGCGATCACCGCCTGTCCGTATGCGGCGCAGGCGACGGCGCCCAACACGACCGTCGCCGCCAGCACGACGGCGACCAGGACGCGCACCTCCAGCCGGGTCATGACTCGTGTTGGGGGTGCGCGGCCGCTCGGACGGCCTCCGACGCTGCGCGGATCTGCGGCGTCACCAGCATGACCTGGCCGAGCACCCCGTTGACGAACCCGGGCGACTCGTCGGTGGACAGCTCCTTGGCCAGCTGCACGGCCTCGTCGACGGCGACCGGCTCCGGCACGTCGTCGGCGTGCAGCAACTCCCACACCGCGACCCGCAGGATTGCGCGGTCCACCGCCGGGAGCCGCTCCAGCGTCCAGCCCTGCAGATGCGAGGAGATCAAGTCGTCGATGTGTGCGGCGTGCTCGCTGACCCCGCGGGCCACGGTCTGGGTGTACGGGTGCAGCGGAGCCACATCCGGTTTCTCGGTCGCCAGCGCGGCACGGGCGTCGGCCACCTCGACCGGGGTCAGCCCGCGGGCCTCGGCCTCGAACAACAGGTCAACCGCGCGTTTGCGGGCCTGATGCCGCCCTTTGACGGGCCTCGCCGGCTTGGCCTCAGCCACGGTCACGCACGGCCCAGGTAGCTGCCATCGCGTGAGTCGACCTTGAGTTTGTCGCCGGTGTTGATGAACAGCGGCACGTTGATCTGGGCGCCGGTCTGAAGCGTCGCCGGCTTGGTGCCGGCGCTGGAGCGGTCGCCCTGCAGACCGGGCTCGGTGTGGGTGACCTCGAGCTCGACGGTCACCGGCAGCTCGATGTACAGCGGCGATCCGTTGTGGAAGGCGACCTGTACCGGCATGCCCTCCAACAAGAACCGGGCCGCGTCCCCGACCAGCGACTCCGGCAGCGGGTGCTGTTCGTAGTCCGCGCTGTCCATGAACACGAAGTCGGAACCGTCGTGGTACAGGTAGGTGGTGTCGCGGCGATCCACGGTTGCGGTTTCCACTTTCACGCCCGCGTTGTAGGTCTTGTCGACCACCTTGCCCGACAGCACGTTCTTGAGTTTGGTGCGCACGAACGCCGGACCCTTGCCGGGTTTGACGTGCTGGAACTCGGTGATCGTCCATAGCTGGCCGTCGATCACCAGCACCAGTCCGTTCTTGAAGTCGGCAGTCGTTGCCACAGTTGGTGCGTCTCCTACAGGATGGCCAGTTCTCTGGGGAACCGGGTCAGCAATTCCGGGCCCGTTCCATGGGCTTGCCCCGCGTCAGCCACGACCAGGGTGTCCTCGATGCGGACGCCGCCCCGGTCGGGCAAATAGACACCGGGCTCCACGGTCACCACGGAACCCGCCAGTAGTGTACCGGCGGCCGTCACGTTGATCCCCGGCGCTTCGTGGATCTGCAACCCCACCCCGTGCCCGAGGCCGTGCCCGAAGTGCTCGCCATGGCCGGCGTCGGTGATCACCCGGCGGGCTGCGCCGTCCACGTCGGCCAGGGCGGTTCCCGGCTGTAGTGCATCCCGCCCGGCCTGTTGCGCGACGGCGACCAGTTGATAGATCTCTCGTTGCCAGTCAGACGGGCGGCCCAGCACGAACGTGCGGGTCATGTCGGAGTGATAGCCGCCGACCAGTGCGCCGAAATCGATCTTGACGAAGTCACCCGCGGCCAGCACCGCTTCGCCTGCCCGGTGGTGCGGGATCGCCGAGTTCGCCCCGGCGGCCACGATGGTCTCGAACGACACCCCGTCGGCGCCGTAGTCGAGGATCAACGCCTCCAACTCGCGGCTCACCTCGCGCTCGGTCAGGCCGGGCCGCAGCCCGCCGTGCTCCACCAGGTTGGTCAGCGCGCCGTCGGCCGCCTCGCAGGCCAACCGCAGCAACGCCACTTCACCGGCGTCTTTGATCTCGCGCAGCGCCTCCACCGTCCCGGCGGCGCGCACCAGTTCGGTGCCGCCCGCCTCGCTCGACCCCAGCTCATCCGCCAAGGCGTCAAAGCCGTCCACGGTGACCACGTGGCTCTCGAAGCCCAGTCGCCGTACGCCGGCTGCCGCGGCCCGCCCGGCCAGGTGGCGCCCGCAGGCCCGCTCGATGGCCACCTCCAGGTCGGGCGCCTGCCCGGCGGCCTGGGTGCGGTAGCGGCCGTCGGTGGCCAACACCGGATCGCGGTCGTCGGCGAACACTAACAGCGCCGCGTTCGACCCGGTGAAACCGGACAGATAACGCACGTTGACCAGGTCGGTGACCAGCATCGCGTCGAGTCCGGCGGTGCGGATTCGTGCGCCGAGATTGGCTCGACGCCCAAAATGTGTCACGCCCGGCCACGCTACTCGGTTACGCTGTGGCCCCATGACTAACTGGATGCTGCGCGGTCTGGCCTTCGCCGGTGCGATGGTCGTGGTCCGTTTGTTGCAGGGGACGTTGATCAACGCGTTGCAGACGCAGGCTGCGGTGATCAGCATCGTGCTGGTTATCCTCTTCCTCGCCGGCGTCGTGGTGTGGGGCGTGCTCGATGGCCGCGCGGACGCCACGGCGAACCCGGACCCGGACCGCCGCGACGACCTGGCGATGATATGGCTGCTGGGCGGCGTGATGGCCGGGCTACTCAGCGGTGTGGTCACCTGGTTGATCGCCCTGGTCTACAAGGGCCTGTATGTCGGTGGCCTGATCAACGAGATCACCACGTTCGCCGCATTCACCGCGCTGCTGGTGTTCCTGGGCGGGGTCGGCGGCGCGGCCCTGGGCCGCTGGCTGATCGACCGCAACCCGCCCGCCGTCGCGCGCCACGGTGGTGACGGTGAGGACCGCGTCGACACCGACGTGTTCGCCGCGGTCCGTACGGGCGACACCGCGACCGACGAAGCCGCTACGGCCCAGCGGGCGGAGGCTACCGCAGTGCCTCCGGCCTACAGCGAGGAAACGACCGAGGCGATCCCGACCGAGGCCGACTCGGAGCAGACCAAGCGGGCGCCTAAATCCGGGGACGATCAGGGCTAGCGGCGATCGCTGCCTAAAGCGTCGACAGGTAGCGCAGGGCGAGTAGGTAGCCCTGCACGCCGAGGCCGACGATCACCCCGGCTGCGATCGGGCTCAGATACGACTGCCGTCGAAACTCCTCGCGCGCATACACATTGGAGATATGCACCTCGATCAGCGGGGCGGTCAACTCGGTGCATGCGTCGCGCAGCGCCACCGACGTGTGCGTCAGCCCCCCGGCGTTGAGGATCACCGGCTCGCCGGCGTCGGCGGCCGCATGAATCCAATCCAGCAGTTGCGCTTCATTGTCGCTTTGTCGCACAACGACCTTGAGTCCGAGATCGGCCGCTTCCCGTTCGACCATGACGACCAGGTCGTCATGGGTGGTGTCGCCGTACACGTCGGGCTCTCGCCGACCCAGCCGGCCCAGATTCGGGCCGTTGATGACATTGATGCGAGTCACGCGGCACTCACCTCGGCATATGCCGCCGCCAGAAGCGCCGGGTCCGGCCCCTCCAGCCGGCCGGGTTTGGCCAGCCCGTCGAGAACCACGAAACGCAGTACGCCCGAACGGGTCTTCTTGTCGCCGGCCATGTATTCCAGTAGTTGTGGTAACGCGTCGGCGTCGTAACTGACCGGTAAACCGAGCGACGTCAGAATGGCGTGGTGCCGGTCGGCGGTCGCGTCGTCCAGCCGCCCCGTCAGCCGGCCCAGCGCGGCAGCGAACACCAGGCCCACCGAGACCGCGGCGCCGTGCCGCCATTGGTAGCGTTCCCGGCGCTCGATCGCGTGCCCCAATGTGTGCCCATAGTTGAGGATTTCGCGGAGTTGCGATTCCTTCTCGTCGGCGGCGACCACCTCGGCCTTGACCGTGACCGCCCGCCGGATCAGCTCGGGCAGTACGTCGCCGGCAGGATTCAGCGCGGCTCGCGGATCGGCTTCGATCAGATTGAGGATCACTGGATCTGCGATGAAACCGGCCTTCACGACTTCGGCCATCCCGGCGACGATTTCGTTGCGCGGCAACGTCTCCAGGGTGGTTAGATCGGCGAGCACGGCGGCTGGTTGGTGGAATGCACCGACCAGGTTCTTGCCGGCATCGGTGTTGATTCCGGTCTTACCGCCGATCGCGGCGTCGACCATGCCCAGTAGCGTCGTGGGTACGTGCACGATCGACACCCCGCGCAGCCAGGTCGCCGCGGCGAAGCCGGCGACATCGGTGGCGGCTCCGCCGCCGAGGCTGACCAACGCGTCTTTGCGGCCGACCCCGATGCGGCCCAACACTTCCCAAATGAATCCGACAACCGGCAGGTCTTTACCGGCTTCGGCGTCCGGTATCTCGATGCGATGTGCGTCAACACCTTTGTCCGCCAAGCGGCTTCGGATCGCCTCTGCGGTGGCCGTCAGCACCGGCTGATGCAGGATCGCGACCCGATGCCGGCCGGCGAGCATCTCGTCGAGCTCGCCCAGCAGCCCGGTGCCGATCACCACCGGGTAGGGCGGGTCGACCGCCACCTGCACGGTGACCGGTGCGGCCGTGTCGGTCATTTGTCCGCCTCGGCGCGGCGCGCGGCGGCCAGCGCAGCCAGCGCGGCCGGGGTGGGAGCGCGACGCGATTGTCGGTCCTGCAGCCGCGACACGATGTAGCCGACGAGGGCGCCGGGGCTGCGGCGGTTGGTGTTCACCCGGATGGTCGCGACTCGCCGGTACAGCGGAACCCGCTGCGACATCAGGGCGCGGAACTTCTCGACGCGGTCGCCGCCGGCCAGCAGCGGCCGGACGGTGTTGCCGCCGGTGCGCCGCACCCCTTCGGCAGCGGTGATCTCTAAGAAGACGACGGTGTGGCCGGCCAGCGCGGCCCGCACGCCCGGGGTGGTGATGGCCCCCCCGCCGAGTGACAGGATCCCGTCGTGCTCGTGCAGAGCCTGGCGCACCACCCGCTCCTCGATACGGCGGAACTCCTTTTCCCCGTCGGTAGCGAAGATGTCGGCGATGCTGCGTCCGGTCTGCTGTTCGATCGCCATGTCGGTGTCGACCAACTCGACCCCGAGCGCCTTGGCCAGTCGTCGCCCGATCGTGGACTTGCCCGACCCGGGCAGTCCCACCAGTACGGCCTTGGGTGCCATGCGCGGTCATCCCCCGATAGACCGGGCCCGGACTTCGGTGACCGGTTCATGTTCGGAAACCGAGCGCAAGTAGGCCTCGATGTTACGGCGGGTCTCGGCGAGCGAGTCGCCGCCGAACTTCTCCAGCGCCGCGCGGGCGAGTACCAGCGCCACCATGGTCTCGACCACCACGCCGGCGGCCGGCACCGCGCACACGTCGGAGCGTTGGTGGATGGCGACGGCCTCGTCACCGGTCGCCATGTCGACGGTGGCCAGTGCCCGTGGCACGGTGGAGATCGGCTTCATCGCCGCACGCACCCGCAACGGCTGGCCGTTGGTCATGCCGCCTTCCAGCCCGCCGGCCCGGTTGGTCGAGCGGACGACGCCATCGGGCCCGGGGTACATCTCGTCGTGAGCGCGGCTGCCGCGGCGCCGCGCGGTCTCGAACCCGTCACCGATCTCCACGCCCTTGATCGCCTGGATGCCCATCACCGCCGCCGCCAGCTGGCTGTCCAGCCGGTTGTCGCCGCTGGTGAACGACCCGAGACCGACCGGCAGGCCCACCGCGACGGCCTCCACCACGCCGCCGAGGGTATCGCCGTCCTTCTTGGCGGCTTCGATCTCGGCGATCATGGACTTCTCGGCCGCGCCGTCGAAGGCCCGGACTGGACTGGCATCGATGGCGGACAGGTCCTCGGCTGCCGGCGGCGGGCCATCGTAAGGTGCCGACGCACCGATCGAAACGACATGGGAGAGCACCTCGACGCCGAGCGCTTGCCGAAGAAACAGCCTGGCAATGGTCCCGACGGCGACTCTGGCCGCGGTCTCGCGAGCGCTGGCCCGCTCCAGCACCGGGCGAGCGTCGTCGAATCCGTACTTGAGCATGCCGGCGTAGTCGGCGTGGCCGGGGCGCGGCCGGGTCAGCGGTGCATTGCGGGCCACATCGAGTTCGGCCGGGTCGACCGGGTCGGCGGCCATCACGTCTTCCCACTTGGGCCATTCGGTGTTGGCGATCTCGACGGCGATCGGTCCGCCCAGCGTGCTGCCGTGCCGCACCCCGGCCAGCACGGTGACCTGGTCGCGTTCGAACTTCATCCGGGCGCCGCGACCGTAACCGAGGCGGCGACGGGCCAACTGGTCGGCGATGTCGCCCGAGGTCACGGCCACCCCGGCGACCATGCCTTCCAGCACGGCCACCAGCGCGCGGCCGTGGGATTCACCGGCAGTGGTCCATCGCAACACGGGTCCCATCTTCCCACGTGGGCTCTGGCATCGCCTAAAGCCGACCGGGACGCCGAACGTGAAACTGCTGCGAAAAACCCGCCGAAATTTCGCAGTGGCTACACGTTCGGCGCGCCCAGCGCCGCCAGAAACCGCACCTCGACGCCGAAGGTCGTTCAGTTGACCAGTCGCACCGTGACGGTGACGCGCCCCTTTTCGTCGCGATTGGCGACAGCGTGCCCGACGCGTTCGGTCCCGTCGAGGCGCAACGTCAGCGGCGCCCCGCCGCCAACGAAGTTCCGCCACCAGGTCTTCGCCTCGGGCATGTTGGCGTTGACGATGACATCGTCGCCCGAGCGGCGGTATGCCACCGGGATGCCGTACTCGCGCCCGGAACGCCGGCCCGTATAGGTGAGCATCGTGATATTGCGATTCACCAGCTTGTCGAAGCCAGGACATCTGGCCATCGCGGCCACCGGCGCGTTCAACAGAGGCGCGGCGCGCATCAGTAGTCGTCCAAGTGTTTTCGGTTGCATAGTCACGGTTACGGCTGTCCTTTCGGGTGTGAAACGGCGCGGGAAGGAGTCGCTGGCCGCCCGGGTCAGGCGATCAACGTGAGGCACAGCGCGGCGAGTGCGAGACCCTGCAGGATGGCGCGAGCGTTGATGATCCGGTCCCAATTAGCCTGCAGCACACGCACATGCGGCAACACGTGGCCGCTCTCAGCGGCGGCGGTGAGCTGTCGGTTGATCGGCGCACTCACGCGGGTGTAGAGCAGCAGGTGGACCAACAGCAGCACAACGGCGACACCGGCCGGGATGGCCTGAGCCCAATGCGCGGCGAGCGCAGCTAGTGCGGTGCTTGCGGCGGCCGCGACGACACCGATTGCCCCGGCACGGGCATTCGCCGGTCGGCGTAGCGGTGCACAAACCCGGTCACCGCGCCCAGTGCCCGATCGTCAACGCGGGCCAACGCGGGTCGCAACACCATCGCGCAGAACACGTCGGTGCCGTAGACCACCGCGGTGCCCATGACGGCGATCAGTGCCGCGAGCTGCGTGAATTGCGTCAAGGACATGTCAGAGCCTCCTGCCTTTGTTCGCTGCTAGTAATGCTAGCGATGCTAACCATGGTCGCCGAGCGATGCCAATAGCAGTGTTAGTGGTTCTAGCGATGCTATCGTCGCGTATGCCTATCGAGGACCGTCGTGCGCGCGAGCGAGCTGCGCGACGCCGGCTGATTATCACAACGGCGCGCCAGCTGGCCGAAGCCGAAGGGTGGGATGTCGTCACCACGCGTCGGCTGTCCGCCGAGATCGAGTACAGCCAGCCCGTTCTCTATGCGCACTTCGCCAACATGGATCAGCTCGCGCAGGCCGTCGCCATCGACGGATTCGGCGAACTCGCCGAGACACTGCACACCGCGCGCACCGGCGCCGCGACGACCACCGACGCGCTAAGAGAGCTCGCGCGTGCCTATGTCGACTTTGCCCGACAAAACCCGGCGCTTTACGACGCGATGTTCACCCGCTCGACCACATTGCACTTCGCCGCCGAAGACACGCCGCCCGAATTGGAAGCGGCATTCACCGAGCTACGCAACGTGGTTACCGCACTTGCAGAGCACCAAGACGCAGACACACTCGCCGAGGTGCTCTGGTCAGCGCTGCACGGACTGATCACCCTCACCCGCAATCGCCGGCTGCGTCCAAGCTACGACGCCGACCGCCTCGACCTTCTGATCGCTCAACTTTCCTCCCAACACGAAACGATGCGCTAAGCAGCCACTTAGGCGATCAGCATTTGGGCCAATAGGTGCCGCACCTCGTTCAGCTCCGCGGGGGATAGCTGGATCTCCGGTGCGTATCGGCGGAACCGCTCGGCCGACACTGTGCGGATCTGCTCGGTGATCACCCAACCGCCACCTGAACTGACGGGTACCCGATGCACCCATCCGGCGCGTTCGACACTGGTCAACGGCAGCACGCAGATCAGCTGGCCCATCGTCAGGTCTAGGTGAAAGCGCGACGAGACTACCAGCGCCGGCCGGTCCTTGCCCTGCTCACGGCCGCGCACAGGATCAAAGTCGACAAACCAGACCTGCCCAGGCTCGATGCGCGCCCGCTGCCTCACTGCGTCCATTCATCGTTAACCGGCGCCTCTACTCTCGACCAATCCTCGGCCTCAGCGACGTAATTCGCCCAGCCTTCTGGATTGCTTTCGCGGTACCGGCGGACGGCCGAAACAGCGGCCGCCTTCCAATGCTCATCGATGAGCTGGCGGATCGTTTCATCAGCCGATGCGCCACCGAACTCCTCACGCCCGATCCGCAGAACCTGTTCGCGGGTCTCATCGCTCACACGCAGCATGAATCTAGTATACAAGGATGTAAACAAACGCGTTGACGACGTCACCAGACCGCCAAACCCGCCGCCGCCGCGCTGGCCACACACATCGACGGCCCGTGCGGCACCGTCGGCCCCATGCGCGACGCCCACGCGATAACCCCGAGCACCACGGTCAGCAACGGCGCGCCGAGCGCCGCAAGCAACCAGACGTCGACACCGAAGCAGCCGGTCAACGCGCCCAGACCGAGCGCGAGCTTCACATCCCCGGCGCCCATCGCCGTCGGTGTCGCCAGATGCACGACCAGATACACCGCAGCCAGCGCGGCCGCTCCCATCAGCGCCGGCACCCCGCGCCCGGCAACGCCGGCGGATACCAGGATCGCGCCCGCCCCCGGCAGCGTCAGCCAGTTGGGTAACCGCCGCCGCGCGATGTCGTAGCCGCTCAGCGCGCCCATCCACAGCACCGCCGCCGCCAGCATGCGAGGCAGATTAACCCAGCGCCACCGCCATCGCCGCTCGCGGCGCGGGCAACCCTGTGAATAATTCGACCTGCTTGAACGCCTGATGCAGCAGCATCTGCAACCCGCCGATCACCCGGCCGCCCGCCGCGGTCACCGCCGTGGCCAGCGGCGTCGGCCAGGGATCGTAAATCGCATCCAACACCACCGGCGCCCGCGCGAGCGTCTCGGCATACCGTGCCGCCACCTCGGCCGGCAGCGTGTTGACCAGCACCGCCGCGGTTGCCATCTCATCCGCCAGCGCAGCGCTGTCCAGCTCGCAGAACCCAACCGCCACCCCGGCCCGGCCGCCCAACTCCACCAATCGGGCGGCCTTGTCGGGGTTGCGCGCGACGACGGTGATGACGCCGACGCCCAGCTCGGCCAGCCCCACCACGACAGCCGGTGCGGTGCCGCCGGACCCGCATACCACCGCGTGCCCCGAGGCCGCGCCCAGCGCGCCCGTCACACCGTCAATGTCGGTGTTGTCGGCCCGCCAACCGCGCGGCGTGCGCACCAGGGTGTTGGCCGAGCCGACCAGTTCGGCGCGCGCGGTGCGCTCGTCGGCGAAGGCCAGCGCCGCGAACTTGCCGGGCATCGTCACCGAGACCCCGACCCACTCCGGCCCGAAGCCGCCGACCACCGCGGGCAGTTCGTCGGCGCCGCACTCGATGCGCTCGTAGGTCCAGTCGTGCAGGCCCAGCGCGCGGTAGGCGGCCAGGTGCAGTTGCGGCGAGCGTGAATGCGCGATCGGCGAGCCGAGCACGCCGGCCTTCCTAACGCGCGCTGTCGAGGACACCGTTGTGCTTGGCCAGCTCGATGTTCGCCAGGTGCTGTTGGTAATCGCGGGTGAACAGCGTCGTGCCCTGCGGGTCGATGGTGACGAAATACAACCAGTCGCCGGGCTGGGGGTGCTCGGCGGCGCCGAGCGCATCGGTGCCCGGCGAACAGATCGGTGTGGCCGGCAGCCCCTCGGACATATAGGTGTTCCACGGCGTGCGCTGCTCGCGGTCGGCGTCGGTGGTCGCCACTTCTTGCCGGTCCAGTGGATAGTTCACGGTGGAGTCGAACTCCAGCGTGCGGTGCTCGGCCAGCCGGTTGTAGATGACCTGGGCGACCTTCGGGAAATCTTGCGGCGTGGCTTCGCGCTGCACCAGCGACGCCACCACGAGCACGTCGTAGGCCGGCATGTCCATCGTCTTGGCGGTATCCAGTAGCCCGGACTTCACATACTCGACCGCGCTGGTGCTGATCAGCGTGGACAAGATCTGCTCTGGTGAGGCCGACGGGTTGACGTTGAACGTCCCCGGCGCGATCAGCCCCTCGATGCGGCGGTGATCGGTGCCCATCCGGGTAACCTGCTCGACGGCCCAACTGGGCACCGCCAGCATCCGTGGCGGCGTACTGCCGGCCGCCCCCCGCAGGTCGCTCACCGAAGCGCAGCGCTGGTCGCCGTCGAGGTCCACGCAGGTGGCCCGCGAAATCAGGGTGAAAATCCCCGGCGTCACGGCGTTGGTCTTCACGTCGGTGGTGTCGTCGAGTTGGCGGCCCTCGGGGATGACCAGCTTGCCCACCCGGTTGCCGGGATCGACGAGCCGCTCAACGGCCGACGACGCCGGGATTTCGGTACGCAGCCGGTAGTAGCCGGGCTGGATCGCCGAAATCGCGGAGTTGTCATGCGCCGCTTCGATGAACGCCTTGACCGTGCGGACCACGTTCTGGTCGTGCAGCGTCTCCCCGATCGCAGTGGTCGAGTCGCCGGCATGCACCTGAATCACGATGTCGCGCTTACCGCTGCCCCGGTAGTCGTTTTGCGAACCGAAGCTGTGCCAGAGCTTGGAGCCGACGAAGACGGCCGCCACCACCACCACGGCGAGCAGTGTGGTGGCCAATCCGGCCGCCAGGCGCCGGCGCCGTCGGGCACGCTCGGCACGGATCCGCTCGGCGCGGCTCCGACGGTGGCGCGGCGGCCCGACCGCCACGGGTTGGGCTCGTGGCGACCCGCCGCGGCCGGTGCCGTCACGCACCGTTGACCTCCCCGGTGAGCGCGACGCGGCGTTGGTCGAGCCAGCCTTGCAGGATCGCCACCGCCGCCGCCTGGTCGATGACCGCGCGCTGGCCCTTGGCCCGCACCCCGGCCTGGCGCAGCGATCGCTGCGCGGCCACCGTGGTCAGCCGCTCGTCGGCCAGCCGCACCGGGATCGGTGCGATCCGGTGGGCCAGTGCCTCGGACAGCTCGATCGCGTCGCGAGCCGACGGGCCGGTGCGATCGGCCAGGGTTCGCGGCAGCCCGACGACCACCTCGACCGCGCCCAGATCGGCAACCAGCGCGGCCAGCCGGCGCAGATGACTGCCGGTGCGGTCGCGGCGAACGGTCTCCACCGGGGTGGCCAGGATGCCGTCCGGGTCACTGGCGGCCACGCCGATGCGCACACTGCCCACGTCGATGCCGAGCCGGCGTCCGCGTCCGGGGTCGTCCCCGCCGGGCCGGTCGGGCAAGCGGTGCGCTGCCGTGTCCACTCAGCCGACCCGCGCTATTTCTGCACGAACCGCGTCGAGTGCCGCGTCGATACCCGATGGATTCTTGCCCGAGCCCTGCGCCAAGTCGGCCTTCCCTCCACCGCGGCCGTCAACCGCCGCCGCCAGCTGCTTGACCAGATCGTCGGCGCGAAGCCCCAGCCCCTGCGCCGCCGGGTTGGCGGCGACGGCGTAGGGCACGGTGTCGGCCCCGTTATCCGGTAAACCCTCGGCGATCAACACGACGACCGCGGGATCGCTGCCGAGTTTCCCGCGGATGTCGCCGACGAGTGAGCGCAAATCGGCGGCCGCCATCCCGGCCGACATCCGTTGCGTCACCACCCGCACGTTACCGATCCGCTGCGCCCCCGCCGCGGCATTGACCGCCACCGCCCGCGCATCCGCCAGCCGGGTGCGTTCGAGTTCCTTCTCAGCGGCCCGCAGCCGCTCGACCAGGTTGGCCACCCGGGCGGGCACCTCCTCGGAGGGCACCTTCAGCGACGACGCCAGCCCGGCCATCAGCGCGCGCTCCCTGGCCAGGTGCTTGAACGACTCAAGCCCGACGTAGGCCTCCACCCGGCGCACCCCGGAACCCACCGAGGCTTCACCGAGGATCGTCACCGGGCCGATCTGCGCCGAGTTATGCACGTGGGTGCCACCGCACAGCTCCAGCGAGAACGGTCCGCCGATCTCGACGACCCGCACCTGGTCCGGATAGCTCTCCCCGAACAGCGCCAACGCGCCCATCACCTTCGCCGCCTCCAGCTGTTCGGTGAAGGTGTGCACCTCGAAGTCGGCCTGCACGGCCTGGTTGGTCACCTCTTCGATCTCGGTGCGCTGCTCCTCCGTCAACGGCCCCTGCCAGTTGAAGTCGAAGCGCAGATATCCCGGCCGGTTCAACGAGCCGGCCTGAACGGCGTTGGGGCCCAGCACTTGCCGCAGCGCGGCGTGCACCATGTGGGTGCCCGAGTGCCCTTGCGTGGCGCCTTTGCGCCAGCCCGGGTCGGCCGCCGCGACGACGGTGTCGCCCTCGACGAACTCGCCGGATTCCACGTTGACGCGGTGCAGCCACAGGGTCTTGGCGATCTTCTGCACGTCGGTGACGGCTGCCCTGGCGCTCTCGCCGGCGCCGGTCCCGCTGATGGTGCCCTCGTCGGCGACCTGCCCGCCCGACTCGGCGTAGAGCGGGGTGCGGTCCAACACCAGTTCGACGGCACCGACTCCCCCTTCTGGGCCATGCGACACCACCGGCACCCGCTTGCCGTCGACGAAGATGCCCAGTATCCGCGCTTCCGAGGCCAACTCGTCGAAACCGGTGAACTCGGTGGGCCCCGCGTCGACCAGCTCCCGGTAGGCGCTCAGGTCGGCGTGGGCGTGTTTGCGCGCGTCGGCGTCGGCCTTGGCGCGGCGGCGCTGCTCGGCCATCAGCTCGCGGAAGCCGATTTCGTCGACCTGCAGGCCGGCTTCGGCGGCCATCTCGAGCGTGAGCTCGATCGGGAAACCGTAGGTGTCGTGCAGCGTGAACGCATCCGCCCCGGACAGCACGGTGGCGCCGGATGCCTTGGTCGCCCCGGCCGCCTCGTCGAATAACCGCGAGCCGGACGCCAGGGTGCGGTTGAACGCGGTCTCCTCGGCCACCGCGATCCGGGTGATTCGGTCGAAGTCGGTGACCAGTTCGGGGTATGACGGGCCCATCGCGTCGCGCACGGTGGCCATCAGGCCGCCGACGATCGGGCCGTCGATGCCGAGCAGTTTGGCCGAGCGGATCACCCGGCGCAGCAGCCGGCGCAACACGTAGCCGCGGCCGTCGTTGCCGGGACTGACGCCGTCGCCGATCAGGATGGCGGCGGTGCGGCTGTGGTCGGCGATGATGCGGTAGCGCACGTCGTCCTCGTGGTTGCCGGTGTCATACCCGCGGGGTGCGCGCGCGGCGACGGTGGCGATCATCGGCCGCAGCAGGTCGGTTTCGTAGACGTTGTGGACGCCCTGCAGCACGAACGCAACCCGCTCGACACCCATGCCGGTGTCGATGTTCTTGCGCGGCAACGGCCCGAGGATCTCGAAGTCGGTTTTGGTGGTGCCTTCGCCGCGTTCGCTCTGCATGAACACCAGGTTCCACAGCTCGACGTAGCGTTCTTCGCTGGCCGCCGGACCGCCCCCGGGGCCGTAATCCGCCCCTCGGTCGTAGTAGATCTCCGATGACGGCCCGCACGGCCCGGGAATGCCCATCGACCAGTAGTTGTCGGCCATGCCGCGACGCTGGATTCGCTCGGCCGGCAGCCCGGCGACCTCCTGCCACAGCTGCACAGCTTCCTCGTATTCGAAATAGACTGTGGCCCACATTCTTTCCGGATCCAGCCCGTATCCGCCGTCGGCGACGTTTTTCGTGAGCAACGCCCAGGCCAGCTCGATTGCGCCGTGCTTGAAATAGTCGCCGAACGAGAAATTGCCGGCCATCTGAAAAAACGTGTTGTGCCGGGTGGTGATCCCCACTTCGTCGATATCCGGAGTGCGGATGCATTTTTGGATGCTGGTGGCTGTCGCGTACGGCGGGGTGCG
>NZ_JBOHHI010000018.1:0-1968 GCF_050700595.1 Mycobacterium sp. | reverse complement strand
TCGGTGGTGATCGCGAGCAGTTGGTTTCCGGGTTGGCCGGGCTGGCCGACGGTCTGCCGGGTGCCGCGGTGGTCTCCGGTGTGGCGACCCCGGCCGGCAAGACCGTGTTCGTATTCCCCGGCCAAGGATCCCAATGGCTCGGCATGGGCATGGGACTACATGCCGCGTACCCGGTATTCGCCGAAGCGTTCAACACCGTCGTCGGCGAACTCGACCGCCATCTACTGCGCCCGCTACGCGAAGTAATATGGGGCCACAACGAGAATCTGCTGAACACAACAGAATTCGCTCAACCCGCACTGTTCGCGGTCGAAGTAGCACTGTTCCGGCTGCTGGAAGCCTGGGGATTGCGCCCCGATTTCGTGATGGGGCACTCGGTGGGCGAGCTGACCGCCGCCCACGTCGCCGGAGTGCTGTCCTTGGAGAACGCCGCGGTCCTGGTGGTTGCGCGCGGCCGGTTGATGCAAGCCCTGCCCGCAGGCGGTGCCATGGTCGCGGTGCAGGCGGCCGAAGACGAAGTCCGACCACTGCTGGGTGACGATGTCGGCATCGCAGCGGTGAACGGCCCGACGTCGGTAGTGGTTTCCGGCGCCCAGAACGCTGTGGCCGCGGTGGCCGAAAGACTGCGTGCGCAGGGCCGCAGAACGCACCGGCTCGCCGTTTCGCACGCGTTCCATTCCGCATTGATGGAGCCGATGATCGGCGACTTCAGCGCGGTCGCCGGAGGACTGCATGTCGGGAAACCCGCCATCCCGATCATCTCGAACGTGACCGGGCAGCTGGCCGGCGATGACTTCGCCTCCGCACAGTACTGGGCGCAGCACATCCGGGCCGCGGTGCGGTTCGCCGACAGTGTGCGCTTCGCGCAGTCGGCCGGCGCCACCCGCTTCCTGGAGATCGGCCCTGGCGGCGGGCTGGCTGTATCCATCGACGAATCGCTGCCCGACACCGAAGCGGTATCGGTGCCCATGCTGCGCAAGGACCACCCCGAACCGGCCAGCCTGACCAACGGGGTGGCGCGCGCATTCGTATCGGGCGCGCCGGTCGACTGGCGAAAAGTGTTGGGCTGCGGGCGGTTCGCCGAGTTACCGACGTATGCCTTTGAGCGACGGCGATTCTGGTTGTCCAGCGAAGGAGCCGCCGTCGATGCCGCCGGTCTGGGATTGGCGGCCAGTGAGCATCCGCTGCTGGGTGCGGTGGTGGAACTACCGGCCTCGGGCGGAGTGGTGCTGACCGGTCGGCTGTCACCCGCGTCGCAGCCCTGGCTGACTGACCACGCCGTCGGCGGCGTCGTCGTGTTCCCCGGAGCGGGTTTTGTCGAGTTGGTGATCCGCGCCGGCGACGAAGTCGGTTGTGGAATCGTCGACGAGCTGATGCTGGCCGCACCGTTGGTGCTGCCGCCTGCCGGGTCGGTGGCCGTCCAGGTGGTGGTCGGCGGGCCAGATCAGACCGGCTCCCGTACCGTTTCGGTGTTCTCCCGTGCCGACGGTGGATGGGTATTGCACGCCGAAGGTGTGCTGACGTCCCGGGGCGTCGAAGCGGGCGCGAATTTGTCGGTGTGGCCGCCCGCCGGTGCCGCGCCGGTTGATCTGGCGGGAACCTACGAGCGGTTGGCGGCGTGCGGCTACGGGTATGGTCCGGCGTTCCAGGGGCTCATTGCGATGTGGCGGCGCGGCGAGGAGGTGTTCGCCGAGGTGACACTGCCCGAGGCGGCCGGGAGCGTAACCGGGTTCGGTGTGCATCCGGCGGTCCTCGATGCGGCGCTACACGCGGTGATCGTGGCCACCGATGGCGCCACTGGCGCCAGTGACGGTGTGCTGGTGCCGTTCTCCTGGCAAGGCGTGTCGTTGCATGCCGCGGGTGCGTCGGCGGTGCGGGCGCGGATTGCGCCGGTGGGTCCGTCGGCGGTGTCGGTGGAGTTGGCCGATGGGTTGGGGTTGCCGGTGTTGTCGGTGTCCTCGATGGTGG
>NZ_JBOHHI010000017.1:0-7715 GCF_050700595.1 Mycobacterium sp. | reverse complement strand
GCGTCGGCGACGGAATCCGGGCATCCAACTCGACATCCAGCGCGTCGAAGGCCGCCTCGCTCGCGAACGCGTGACAACTCGCAGCGGCGAATGCCGCCGACACCACCCCTGACGTCGCCGCCCGGCCTCGCAGGAACGCTTCCAGGTCAACCATGTCGCGCACCCGTCCGCAGCGGATGCTCTCTTCCAGACCGCCGGAATGGGCATACCCGCCGGCCGGGAAACGACCGTCGGACAACAACAACAGCGCAGCGCCGCTCATGGTCAGTAAAGGAAATAGCGTTGAGTCATGGGCAATTCGCTGACCGGCTCGTGGTCGGCCGGCTCGCCGTCGATGCGGACCGCGAAAGTGTCGGGGTTTACTTCGATCTTCGGCAGGGCGCCGTTGAGTGGAAGATCCGACTTACTCAGGCCGCGCACGTTTTTGATGGGAACAAGTTTGCGGTCGACGGCAAGCCGGTCGGCGAGGCCGTCATCGATCGCTGTCTGCGACACGAACGCGACGCTGGTGGCCGGGGCGGCGCGGGTGTGCGCGTTGTACCCCAGCCGCGGCAGCACCGGCTGCGGGGTCGGCACCGAGGCATTCGGGTCACCCAGCATCGCCATCGCGGCCATGCCGCCCTTGAACACGAGAGTCGGTTTGACACCGAACAACGGCGTGACCCACAACGCGAAGTCGGCCAGCTTGCCCGGCTCGATCGAGCCGATCTCGTCGTCCAGGCCATGGATGACCGCCGGACAGATCGTGTACTTCGCGATATAGCGCCGGGCGCGGTCATTATCAGCAGGGCCAGCACGTCCACCCACCGACAGCGGACCCCGCAGGTTCTTCATCACGTGCGCGGTCTGCCAGGTCCGCAGCACCGTCTCGCCCAGCCGTCCCATCGCCTGTGCGTCCGAGGACATCGCCGAGATCGCGCCGATGTCCTGCAAAATATCCTCCGCCGCAATCGTTCCCGCTCGAACCCGGCTTTCCGCGAACGCCAGTTCGGTGGGAATGGTGGGGTTCAGATGGTGGGCGACCAGGACCATGTCGAGTTGCTCGTCGACGGTGTTGACGGTGAACGGCCGGGTCGGCGTGGTGGACGACGGCAGCACGTTGGGCTCACCGGCGATCCGGATGATATCCGGCGCGTGCCCGCCGCCGGCGCCCTCGGTGTGGTAGCTGTGAAAGGTCCGGCCGCCCACGGCGCGGATCAGTTCTTCGACGAAGCCCGTCTCGTTCAGAGTGTCGCTGTGAATGGCGACCTGCACTCCGGCGTCGTCGGCAACCCGCAGTGCCGCGTCGATCACCGCGGGACTTGCGCCCCAGTCCTCGTGCACCTTGAAGCCCGCTGCGCCGCCGCGAAGCTGCTCGGCCAGTGCCTCGTCCGAGACGGTGCTGCCGCGGCCGAGGAAGGCGACGTTGACCGGCCACGGATCGAATCCCTCGAACATCCGCTCCAGCCACCAACTTCCGGGTGTTGCCAGGGTGGCCTTGGAGCCGTCGGTCGGGCCGCTGCCGCCGCCGACGAGGGTGGTGACGCCCGCCTGCAACGCGACCTGGCACATGTCCGGTGACACGAAGTGCACGTGGGTGTCGACCGCACCAGGTGTCATGATCAGCCCGGAGCCGTTGACCAACTCGGTGGACGGGCCGATGACGAGGTTCGGGTGCACGCCGTCCATGATGTCGGGGTTGCCGGATTTACCGATCGCGACAAAACGACCGTCGCGAATACCCACGTCCGCCTTGATGATCCGCAGATGGTCGAAGACGATGACGTTCACTATGACGAGATCCGGCGTGTTCTCGGCGCGGGTTCGGTGCGACTGCCCCTGCGATTCGCGACCGGATTTGCCGCCACCGAAGACTACTTCGTCGCCACCAACACACATGTCCTCTTCGATCTCGATGAACAGATCGGTGTCGGCGAGCCGCAGCTGGTCACCGGTCGTCGGTCCGAGCGAGGCGTCGTAAGTGGCGCGGTCGATTTCAGCCATCCAGCCGCCCACCGCACAGTCCGCGGAAACCGGCGGCGATGCGGTCCCCGACAAATGGCACCAGGTCCACCTCCTGCACAGTGCCCGGATCGAAGCGGACCATCCCGCCCGAGATGATGTTCAGCCGTTTGCCCCAGGCCGCCGAACGGTTGAATTCGAGCGCCTCGTTGGTCTCCGCGAAGTGGTAGTGCGACCCGACCGTTACCGGCCGATCGCCGGTGTTGGTCACCCGCAGCGTCGTGACCGGGCGGCCCTCGTTGATCAGCACAGCACCTTTGCCGTAGCGCACCTCGCCGGGAACGCCCGGATGGGCACGGGTGTCCGCGCCGGGATGAGTGACCGCGATCGTGCTGCCCTTGCCCGAGCCCAGCGGCACATCGATGCCGCTGCCCGGGCTGCCGTGCTGGACGGGGCTCACGTGATCGGCTCCGGAACCGTGATCAGCTTCGTCCCATCCGGGAAGGTCGCCTCGACGTGCACCTCGGCCAACATCTCCGGCACGCCGTCCATGACCTCCTCGCGGGTGAGCACCTCACGGCCGGCGTTCTGCAGCTCGGCCTTGGTCCGCCCGTCCCGGGCGCCCTCCAGCAGGAAGTCGGTGATGATCGCGGTCGCCTCGGGCAAGTTCAATTTCAGTCCCCGACCGCGTCGGCCGCGTGCCAACTCGGCAGCAACGTGGATCATCAACCGTTCCTGCTCTTTGAGCGTGAGCAACATCGCGACTACCTTCCCTGCGGCGACGTCAGGTATTCCCCACGCTAGCAACTGCAAACGCACCCCGATCAGCGCCAGGGCAGGTTGCTGTCTTCGCTGCGCCAGCGTGACGGCGGAATCATCGGCGCTCCAAGCAACCCGGAATCCGCGACGTGCCGCAGCGCGGCATCGAGGTGCTGGCGCATCCGCCGCTCGGCCTTCGAAGCGTCTTTCCCGGTGATCGCGGCAGCGATCGCCCGGTGCGATTTAGCTGCTTCGTCGCGGTCGTACTGAGTGATGTCCTGTTCGGCTGCCGCCCACCGAACTGCCTGTTCGACTGCGGCTAAAACCGTTGTCAGGATGGGATTTCCACTGACCTCTACCAGCAGTTCGTGGAATTCGTGGTAGCCACTTCCGTCCGGGGCGATACCCCGTTCGGCGACCTCGGCGATGGCCGACCGCTGCTCGGGGGTGGCGTGTTCGGCGACGTGCGCGGCGGCGGCGGGTTCGAGCATTTTCCGGAATGCCAGCAGATCACCCCACGTCGCCCCGGTCAGGGTCAGTAACTGCACCAACGAGCGCGCAACCCGCTCGGGTTCTGGATGACGGATACGGACGCCGCTGCGTCCCTGGCTTGTGGTGGTCAGGCCCTCGGCGTCCAGTAGGCGCAGCGCGAGGCGGACGGTCTCGCGGCTGACGCCGAGCGCCTTGATCAGCTCGGCTTCGGTGGGCAGCGAATCACCCGGCGCCAGTTCACCGGACAGAATCCGCCGGCGCAGGGTAGCGGCCACGACGTCGGGCGCACGGGACGGCCGGGAAGCACTTGTCATCGTCACGCTACTTAGTATACTAAGTAGCCATGGTCTTGGTCCCCAACGCCGCGGTGCTCACGGGGGCATTCCGCCCGATGCGATTCGAGGCGACCGTCGAGGACTGCGTCACCGCGTTCGGCGAGATTCCCAAGGAGCTGTCCGGCGGCTTCTATCGGGTCGGGCCGACGTTCAAACGACCCACCAAGCAGGGTGGCAACGGCCTGCTGGCGATGGACGGCATGGTGCAGGGCCTGACGTTCGACAACGGCCGCGCCGACTTTCGCAACCGCTGGATCCGCACACCGAAATACCTGCTGGAAGAACGCCATCGCCGCGGCATGTTCTGCTGGAGCGACGGCGAGTGGAGCGACTGGCGCAACATCGGCTTCGGTGCGGCGTTGCCGGATACGTGCGTACGGGGAATCCCACAGGGCACCAACAACATCAACTGCTTTCCGTTCGGGGGCGAAATCCTCGCCTCCGGCGAGCAGGGCAGCCCACCGGTGGCGCTGGATCCGATCACTCTGGACACCCGCGGTGTCGTGCCATGGTCGCCACAGCTGTCCCGCGGGATCTTCGAGCGGGCCGGCTATGGTGACGGTGCATTCACCGCACATCCGAAGTGGGACAGCGCCAGCGGAACGCTGTACGGCTGGGCGTACAGCAACCACAAACCATATCTCACCGTGCATGTGGTGCGACCCGACGGCACGGTGGTTTCCCGGGAGCTGTCGGATGCGCCGTATAGCTCGGAGGTCCACGATATGTGGCTCACCCCCAACTGGATGGTGTTGCCGTTCCAGGGTTTCGTTTTCGACCCGGACCGGATCGAGCGCGGGCTGTCGGTGCACGGGTGGCACCCCGAGTTACCGACCACGCTGGCGCTGGTACCGCGCGACGACGTCGAACACGGCGAGATCCGGTGGATCACCGCGGAAATCGAGCCGCAGTACATGATGCACACGCTGGCCGCCGACGTGACCGCAAACACACTGACCTTGGACGCTCCGGTCTTCGAACGCCCGCCGTTCCCGCTGGACATCGACCGGTTCGAGGGCGACGACGTGGCGTTGTTCTTCAACCTCGCCCGCAGCACGCTCGGCCGCTGGACCGTGGATCTGGGCACCGACAGCGTGAAAGCCGAGCTGCTCGACGACCAGCCCTGCGAGCTGCCCAAGGTCGACGAACGTTTCTACGGGCGCGGACACCGCTGGGGATACCTGATCGGCGGCGACGCGAAGGGCAACGGAATGCGCATGCACAGCCTGGTCGTGCGCGACCGCACCACCGGCACCGAGCAGCACTACCGGTTGAGACACGACCGCCCGGCGCTGGTGATGGAACCGACCTTCGTGCCACGAAGCCCGGATGCGCCGGAAGGTGATGGCTACCTGATGGTTCCGGTGTCACGGTGGACCGAAAACCTGGGCGAGTACCTGATTTTCGACACCGACGACATCACCGCCGGCCCGATTTGCCGCATCGAGATCCCGTTCCTGCTGGGCTTCACCCCGCACGGGCACTGGATGGACTTCCGTTGAACCTGACTGCCGTAGAAGAAGCCGAGCTGCGCGCCTCGGTGTACGGTATCGTCGCCGGCTTCGGCAACGACTACTTCACCCATTGCAGCGAAACTCTGCAGCATCCCACCGAGCTGTGGGACGCACTGGCAGCGGGCGGATTCGTCGGCGTGAACCTGCCCGAGGAATACGGCGGCGGCGGAATGGGATTGAGCGCGATGAACATCGTCGCCGAGGAGGCCGCCGCGGCCGGCTGCCCGCAGATCATGTTGATGATCTCACCGGGCATCGTCGGCAGTCTGCTGGCCCGGCACGCCACCCACGAACAAAAGCGGCAATGGCTGGCGCCGATGGCCGCCGGAACCTTCAAGATCGCGTTCGCGATCACCGAACCCGACGCCGGCTCCAACTCCCACCAGCTCGCCACCACCGCACGCCGCGACGGTGACAAGTACTACATCACCGGGCAGAAGACATTCATCACCGCCGCCGACCAGGCCGACGCTCTGCTCGTCGTCACCCGCACCGGCACCGATCCGAAAGGCCGCGCGCAGCTTTCGCTGTTCCTCGTCGACCGCGACACTCCCGGCATCGAGATGCACCGCATCCCGATGACCTTCGAGATCACCGACAAGTCGTTTACGGTGTTCTTCGACAACGTGGCCGTCCCGGCGGATCGGCTCGTCGGCGGCGAGGGCAACGGGCTGCGCATCGCGTTCGACGGCATGAACCCCGAACGGGTGATCATCGCCGCGATCTGCAATGGCGTCAGCCGCTACGCTCTGGACAAAGCCGTGGCGTACGCCCGCGAACGTCACGTGTGGCAGGTGCCGATCGGCGCTCATCAGGGCGTCGCACATCCGCTGGCCGAGGCCAAGATCGCGCTGGAGGCCGCCCGGCTGATGACCCGGCATGCCGCTGCCGGCTATGACGCCGGAGCTGACGCCGGCGAGGCCAGCAACATGGCGAAATTACTGGCCGCCGACGCGGCGATCCGCTGCGTTGATCAGGCCATCGAGGTGCACGGCGGTAGCGGGTTCACCCGGGAAGTGGCGCTGGCCAATATGTATGAGTTCATCCGTCTGTTCAAAACCGTGCCGATCACCCGCGAGATGATCCTCAACCACATCGCACAGCACAGCCTCGGGCTGCCGAAATCATACTGATCCACGCCAAACAGAAGCGAGGGTCGTGATCTTGCTCGAATCGCAGCCCTAACTTCTGTCTCGCGGCAGTCAGAACGCCGCTTCGGGCAGGCGCATGATGTTGTCGTCGAAGGACTCGATGATGCCTCGCAACGCGGTCAGGCGCGGAAGCATATTCCTGGCGAAAAATTCCGCCGTTGCGATCTTGCCTCGGTAGAACGCCCTATCGCGCGCCGCCGCGGTGGCCAGCGCGGCACGAGCGACGTCGGCCTGTACCAGTAGCCGCCAGCCGATCAGCAAGTCGCCGACGGCGAGCAGGAAACGCACCGATGCGAGCCCGACCTTGTAGATCTCGGTGGGCTGCTGCGGGGCGGCCATGAGATAACCGGTCAGGGTGGCCGTCATAGTCGTGACATCGTCGAACGCCCTACGAAGCAACTCGGCGGGCTCCCGTAACGCCACATCGCAGGTATCGATGGTCCGGCTGATCGCCGACGCCACATGCTCGAGCGCTGCGCCCTGGTCGCGGATGATCTTGCGGAAGAAGAAGTCCAGCGCCTGAATCGCCGTGGTGCCCTCGTAGAGTGAATCGATCTTGGCGTCGCGGATGTACTGCTCAATGGGATAATCGGTCAACGAGCCCGACGCACCGAGCGTCTGCAGCGACTCGGTCAGGATTTCGTAGGCCCGTTCCGAGCTCACCCCCTTGACCACCGGAAGCAGCAGATCGTTGACACGATGCGCCATCTCGGGGTCTGCTCCCGAAGTCTGATGCGCGACAAGGCCGTCCTGGTGCGCAGCGGCATACATATAAAGCGCTCGCAAACCTTCGGCGTAGGCCTTCTGCGTGATCAGGCTGCGACGCACATCCGGGTGGTGGATGATCGTGACCCGCGGCGCGGTCTTGTCGGTCATCTGGGTCAGATCCACGCCCTGCACCCGCTCTTTTGCGAAGGCCAGCGCGTTGAGATACCCGGTGGACAGTGTGCCGGCGGCCTTGACGCCGACCGTCATGCGCGCGTTCTCGATCACGGTGAACATCTGCGCGATCCCGTTGTGCACGTCGCCGACCAGGTAACCGACCGCGGGCAGCCCGTCGGCGCCGAAGGTCAACTCGCAGGTAGGGGAGGATTTCAGACCCATCTTGTGTTCCAGCCCGGTGGCGAAAACACCATTGCGGGAACCGAGTTCGAATGTGTCCGGGTCGAAAAGGTACTTGGGTACGTAGAACAGGCTCAACCCTTTGGTTCCCGGGCCGGCGCCCTCGGGCCGGGCCAGCACGAGATGGAAGATATTCTCGGCGGTGTCGCCCACGTCGCCACCGGAGATGAACCGCTTGACGCCCTCGATGTGCCACGTGCCGTCCGGTTGCGCGATGGCCTTGGTACGTCCCGCCCCGACATCGGAGCCGGCGTCGGCCTCGGTCAACACCATGGTGGCCGCCCAGCCGCGGTCCAGGCCCACCGCCGCCCACCGCTTCTGTTGTTCGGTGCCCTCGACATACAGGGCGTTGGCCATCGCCGGACCCGGGCTGTAGAAGAAGCCCGCGGACGGATTGGCGC
>NZ_JBOHHI010000016.1:0-6900 GCF_050700595.1 Mycobacterium sp. | reverse complement strand
TGGCGTTGGCGTCGGCCCTGCGCAAGATCACCAATGGTGTGCAAACGGCCCCACTGCCGCCGGAGCCGCAGCTGGCCAGCCAGGCGCACTTGATGATTGCCAACCCGTTCCGTGCGGGTGAGCGCGTCGGGTCGTTGTTCTCCACGCACCCGCCGATCGCCGACCGGATCCGTCGGCTCGAGGCGATGGCGGGCGATTAGGCCGTGCGTACGCGATCTTGGTCCGGATTACCCGCCATCCGATCAGGCCGGCGGCCACCAAAAGCCCCATCAGGACAGCTTGCAGCAGACTGAGGAACATGCCACCGATCGGCGTTATCAGGTAGACGACGATATCCCCGCTGCGACGGGCGGTTTCAATGTGGTTCCACATGCCGTGCATTCTGTCCACCGACACCGCCGACAGCAGCCTCTCGATGCTGGCGATCAACGCGACGATGATCACACCCTTGCCGAGGGCACCCCAGTTGCCATCGGGAGGGCCAGGTAACTGCAGCGCATCAAGCAGCGATCCGTCGAGGGTGATCCGCGCGAGGTGGAACGGGAAGACCAGCGAGATGATCGTCACTGCGACGATCGCGACCAACGGACCGGGAATGTAGGCGAGGGGTCTGGGAACCCAGCGCCAGGCAATCAGAGTGGTGATTATCAGCATGCCCACGATGAGACTGCCGCCGTCAGCCTCGAGTAGTTGTTCGGGCAGGCCGATGATGTTGTGCCACGCAGAGCTTTTGGACTGCCCGTCCGACAGCACGTGTGCCTGTTGGAGCGCGATCGTGATTCCGATGCCGGCCAGGATCGCGTGGACGACCACCGGTGGGATCGCGAACGCGGCGCGCGCGACCCGGCCCAGTCCCAGAACAACCTGCAGCGCACCGGCGGTCATGGTGATCATACAAGTCACCGCCCAGCCGAATTGGGCGACGAGATCGGCGACGACCACCGTCAATCCAGCAGCAGGAGCACTGACCCGTAACGGCGATCCGCCCATGGGTGCAGCGTAACGATTCGCCGGTTAACGTTTCGGTGTCCAAGGTTGCAGCGGCGTTAAAGCTTTCGCACACAGGCCTTTACAGAACTCGGCGCCCAATTGCTATGGGTGACAGTACTTATACGGCAACTAGCCGGTCATAGTCATAACGGGCACAAGAGTTCCCACGAGGTTCATCGGTCCCTGGTTGGAGGATTAGTACCCTCGCTGATGTGGCATCACATGTGATATCACGTCCAGCATGAACCACGGCGATGCATCGAATTGCCGTGGCTGTCGCGATGGGCGCCGACGATGCAAGAAGCGATTGCCAGCACCGAGCAAGCCGCCGACGAGCACATCGCCGAGCGCGAAGCCGCCGGTGAGGACGTGTCGATGAATCAGTGGGTGGTGCAGAAGCTCGCGGGCGGGCAGCCGACCGGGCTCTTCGACTTGTGATAAGCGCGGCCGTGAGGAAGTTGTAACGGTCCGTTAACGTCCCGTTGTCCCTGGGTATAGACCGGCTTATAGTGGGTATACGTTTGCCGGTGTTTGCTGGCGACCCTACGAAGGCAGTGGTTCCGATGACAGAAATTAAGTCAATAGATATTCACGAGGCCGGACTGTCGTTGGACCTGACCGATCTGGTGTTCGAGACGCGTGTCGGGGCCGACATGAACCAGGCCGAGTTGGCCAACGCATTGGGTATTAGCCGGTCAGTGCTTGCCGCGTGGGAGAGCGGCGATGAAGTGCCGAATGTCGATGACTTGAAACGACTGGCTCAGGTGTGCGGCAAGCGGCTGCATATCCGCATCGATGTGGACTGACCGCCCGGCGTAGAGCGATCTAGAACCCGGTTCCGTAGACCTCGTGCCCAGGGGCCTCGGTGACCATCAGGCCGCGGTAGGCCTGCTCGACGTTGGAGCCGTGGTTGATCACGGCGTCGACTTCACGGGCGATCGGCATGTTCAGCCCGTACTTGTCGGCGAATTCCATGATCACGCTGGCCGCCTTGACACCCTCGGCGACCTGATTCATCGACGCGATGATCTCGTTGATCGGTTTGCCGGCGCCGAGTTGCTCACCGACGTGGCGGTTGCGACTGCGTTGGCTGGTACAGGTGACGATCAGATCGCCCATGCCGGCCAACCCGGAGAACGTATCGCGCTGCCCGCCGGCCGCCTCGCCCAGCTTGGACATCTCGCGCACCGAGCGGGCCATCACCATGGCCCGGGTGTTCTCGCCGATGCCGAGCGAGTAGCCCATCCCGACGGCGATCGCATAGACGTTCTTCAGCGCACCGGCCAGCTCGACACCGACCACGTCATCGGTGGTGTACACGCGAAATCGCCTGGTGCGGAACATTTGTGCGAGCTGGGCAGCGAGATGCTGGTCGGGCATCGCGAGCACAGATGCGGCCGCGTAGCCCTCGGCTACCTCGCGGGCGATATTGGGTCCGGCCAGAATGCCGGCGGGATGGCCGGGCAGCACCTCGTCGACGATCTGCGACATCCGCATGTTGGTGCCCTGTTCGAGTCCCTTGACCAGCGACACCACCGGTACCCAGGGCCGCAGCTCGGCGGCCAGTTCGGTGAGCACCGCGCGAAATCCGTGCGACGGCACCCCCATGACGACGACGTCGGCGCAGTTGGCAGCGTCGGAGAAGTCGGTTGTGGCGCGCAGGGTTTCGCTGAGGACGACTTCGCTGCCCAAGTAACGGGTGTTGCGATGGTTTTCGTTGATGTCGTCGGCGGTGTCCTGCGAGCGCACCCACTGTAGCGTCGGTCCGCGGCGGGCACAGATCGATGCGACGGTGGTACCCCACGACCCGCCACCCAAGACGACGACTTTCGGTTCGCGCATAGCTGCCATGGCGATCAGCGTATTGCCGACGGCGGCTGTTCACCGGCAGTTGGCTAACTCAGCGCTTGGGCGTTGTCCTTCTCCATCGTCGCGAACTGCTGCATGCAGACGTGCAAGTCGCCCGCGTGCTCGCCGACACGGGTCACCAGCGACGTCGATTTCATCGTCCATAGCGACGCGCGGTTGGCCAGCGCTTCGGCCGACCTGCCGGTCCAGCCGGGCGTCGCTGATTCGATGCGGTTGTCGGCTGCCAGATGGCGAGTGGCCAGGTCTTCGCCGTGCCCGGCGACGTGTGCTGCCGAGGCCAGCAACTGTTCGAGATTGACCTGAAATGGCATCGTGGTCTCCTCATGGCCGACGTTGCCTAATTGCATACCAAGGTCGGAATCGGCTGTCACTTCACGGCGCCGGAACGGGCAACGGCGGTGGCGTGGGCACGGGCAACGGCGGAGCCGTCGCAGGAATCGTGGGTGGAGGCGGTACTGGCACGGTTTGGATCACTGGTGGGTTTGCCACGGGCCCCAGGCCGGTCATTGGTAGACGCTCGGTCGGTATCGTCCTGGGCCACTCCTGGCGTAGGCCCTCTGGCAGTGGAGCAGTCCACGGTCGAGGCAAGTCCGGCAACGATGCACCGATATGGGTCTGCGGTAAGAGGAGGCTTAGCGGCCCCAATTGGTTTGTGGTCGAGTGTCGGGTGAACAGCTGCGTTGTCGTACCGTCCGGTTTGTACTGGTACGCTTCGGCGTTCGGATATTGCGTGACAGTGCCACCGGCCGCGATGTTCCCACCACCGATAGGGGCGATATTCATGTTGCCGAAGACTTTCACGAAGGGCTTGGCAGGGCCAGGCTCGAAAGGGTCTGCCGCACTGTAGGTGATCATTAGGGCGCCATTGTCGCCCTGGAGGACGCCGACAGCGGGAACGCCGGTGCCGGCCTCCACGCCGTCGGTTGACATCGTCGGGTTCTGCCGCGCCACGAGGATCCCATGTTCCATGTCGGCGTAGATGCTGACCCTCGAGGACTCCGCTGGAACAATCGACGAGGGTCCCCGGTTGTCTCCGGCCATGTGCGGCAAGCCCCGTCCGTTCATATTCTGAACCTCAGCCGCGGGTATATACATGTTTTGCCGGTAGACACCGGCGCCGGGCACGGGCTTGAATCGTCCGACCACGACGTTCGATTTGACCCCGCGGTATCTGGGATCGTAGGTGTGCGGATCGAGCGCATCGGCCATTCGCCAATCGTTGGATGACACCGGATCTCGACCGTAGACCTGACGGAAAGCGTCTCGTCGGCTTTGTTCTTGCTGCGCGTCGGCGGCGACCTGGTCCGGGGTCAGGCCGTCGGGGCCGATAGGTTCTATGGTCGGCGAGCCTTTCGGTATCGGCACATCGCCGTCGGCCATATTGATCGCGAGGGCCAATTGCTCGTCAACGAGGGTCGCCTCGCCGCAGATCGCATCGAGCCTCGGCTGGAACTCGTTCTGCTTTGCCTTGAGCTCGGAGGCGGTGCCGTTAAACGTTCCGCCGGCCACCACTTTGTTGGTGACGGGGTCGATAGTCAACCCAGCGACCTCGATGTCGGCGCGCAATGTTCTGAGTTTGGCTTGGACCGCGTCGATTTCGTCGGCTGCTCGGTCGGCGGCCATTGCCACCGCCAAGGCCTCGCGTCCGTGCTCGTCGAGGTCCTTACGTGTCTGCTCGATGGAATTCTTTGCGGCCTCGGCGGCGGCGCCACGCCAGGTCTGGAATACCGGCAGTGTTGCCAATCCATCTGAAGCAAGCTGGGCGGCTTCGGCCCGACTGCGCGCAGCATGAAAAACTTCTCGGACATCGCCGGAATTCCACCGGTCGATGTCCGCGACAGACAGGCTGGTCATGCGCCACTGCCTCCGTCTCGTCGCCACCGCCTTCTCGGGTGACGAAGTCTCCCACGGGCTCCTCGACCGTGTCACTTCACGTGCAGGCAAACTGAATTGCCAACTCGCGCCATAGCTGGGAAACTCTGCGCCGGTAGGTTGTGAAGACACGAGCCGTTACGCAGTTAGGTGTTGAGGTGACAGACAGCATCAATTGGCGCTACGCGATATTCGGTGGGGCGTGCCTGGGCGGGGTCATGTGGGCAACGGTCGCTCGCGTGGCCGTCTTCTCGTCCGCGCCCAGCGTGGCGCTCGGGGTCAAGTGGGCAATTGCTTCGGTATGTGTCGGCCTGATCGCCGTCGGCTTGGTTGTCGCGCGATGGGCTCGGACCAGTGCCCTGCGCACCGCGGGCGCTGCGGTCGTCATCGCCCCGTTAACCGGCGGATCTCTGATCCTGATCATCGGCGGTCTGAGGATGGCTCTCACATGACACCGCCGGCGCCCGGTTCTGTGGCCAAATACTGGTCCCCCGACGACAGACCAGTTCCTATGCTGCTAGGGCTCTTTGTCGGAATCCAGTCCCTCGTACTGTGCTTTGGGTTCTTTTGGCCAATCGCGTGGGTATTTCCGGCCATCCTGGGGGCCGTCACGTACCCGCGGGCGCGCACCCGACAGTTCGCGCTGGGTTCATTCGCTGCGGCCTGCGGAGCCGCCGTCGCCGTATTGACAGCATTTATCCTGGCGGGGTTCTGACGGCTATCCCGCCAGCCGCGCTCGCTCCGCGGCGCACATCCCAACACCATCGCCAGCATGTGCGCCTTATGGGTTGACTGCGCGGCGTTAGTGGTTCGAGTCGGCGGTGTCGTCCGTGTCGTGTTTGTTCTCGTGCGCGAGGATGCGCCGGGCGGCAACCGGTTTGCCCTCCACGCGTTTGATCACCTCGGGCACCGGTGGTGGGGTGGTGATGCGGCCCTGCACCGGGGCGCCGTTCTTCACCGTGGGACCGACGACGCGCTTGGTGTCGGCCTTCGCGTCGTCCGAACCGGCGGGGCCGCCCATCGGGCCGGGCGGCATCATCGGGTATCCCCCCATTGCGCCCCGCGGAGCTGTCGAGGGCTCAGCCGCAGGCGGCGGCGGGGGTGCCGGTGGTGACGATGCGGGGAAGGTGCCGGCCGACGGGGTAGGCGGCGGGCCGAGGTTTCCGGCTGGTGCGGTCCCCTCCAAAGCACCGCCGGCGGCCCCGGCAGCACCCGCACCGGCACCGAGCAGTCCACCGCCGGCGCCGAGCGCATCAGCGGGTAGCTCACCGGCAAGTGCCGCGCCCTGGCCGCCCCCTTCGAAGGCGTTCCCGAGCTGCGAGCCGGCCTGCACGCCCTGTTGCAGCGCCTGGTTGAGCGCCTGAAAGAAGCCGCCGAACATGCCGCCGATGCCCTGCCCGATACCGCTAATCTGTTGCGGTATTTGCTGAGCGGTCCCCATGAGCTGCTGGAGCGCCTGGGCTGATTGCTCCTCGTTGGCGGGGAATTTCGTCATGGCTTGGCCGGTTTTCAGTTCGCGCTGGCTGTATCCGCCCTCGGCGGCCGCCAGGTCGGCGGGGTCACCGGAATTGGCGGCCACGCCCAAAGCGGCGAGCAGTTGACTCATGGCTGAGCGTGCCGACGTCACCTGATCAGGTGCGAGCGGCGGTGGCGGCGGGAGTCCGAGCGCCTGCGCGAGCTGGCCCAAGACGATTTGCAGCTGTTCCGGGTCCATGACGATCTTTCTTTCTACGGCTGGTGGCTCAATGCCTGAAACCAGGCGAAGTGATAGTTGGCCGCGATGCTGTCGGCTGCAGTCAACGCGTCGATTGCCGCGAGCAGCTGCCAGTTGGTCAGCGCGGCGACGTCCAGATTCTCGGGGTACGCGTTCAGAACCTGCTCGCCAGCAGTGACGAGATGCTCGTGGAGAAGGTCGATTTCGGAATCGAGCACACCGGTGCCGCCGGAGGCAGCTTTGGCCAGAGTGTGGGCCAGCCGGGGCAGTCCGTCACGCCATTTGGTTGCCTGGCCGAGTTCCCAGCCGAGTTCTTCGACCACCGAGCCTTGACGGGCCCGGGTGGAGGTGGGCACGGGCTCGGCGTCCTCGGCGGGAGGCAGATAGTGCAGCGGTGCGTAGCTGGCGGTGACGGTCACTTCGCCGAGCAGTGATTCGATATCACCGCGTCTGAG
>NZ_JBOHHI010000015.1:0-3658 GCF_050700595.1 Mycobacterium sp. | reverse complement strand
GAGTTCACCGTCAGCGTCGGCGACCTCTACATCGACTTCAGTAAGCACCGCATCACCCGTGAAACGCTGCGCCTGCTGGTAGACCTGGCCCGAACGGCCGGCCTCGAAGAGCGCCGCGACCAGATGTTCGGCGGCGTGCACATCAACACCTCGGAAAACCGCGCGGTGCTGCACACCGCGCTTCGGCTGCCGCGCGACGCCCACCTGGTGGTCGACGGGCAGAACGTTGTCGAGGACGTCCACAAAGTGCTCGACGCGATGGGTGATTTCACCGACCGGCTGCGCAGCGGCGAGTGGACCGGCGCCACCGGCAAACGAATCACCACGGTCGTCAACATCGGCATCGGCGGCTCGGACCTCGGGCCGGTGATGGTGTATCAAGCGCTACGCCACTACGCGGACGCCGGCATCTCGGCCCGATTCGTCTCCAACGTCGACCCCGCTGACCTGGTCGCAACACTGGCCGACTTAGACCCCGCCACAACGCTTTTCATCGTCGCATCCAAAACCTTCTCCACACTGGAGACGCTGACCAATGCGACCGCGGCGCGACGCTGGCTGACCGATGCGCTCGGCGACGATGCGGTGGCCAAGCATTTCGTCGCCGTCTCGACCAACAAGAAGCTGGTCGACGAGTTCGGTATCGACACCGCGAACATGTTCGGGTTCTGGGATTGGGTCGGCGGACGGTACTCGGTGGATTCGGCGATCGGGCAGTCGGTGATGGCCGCGATCGGCCGCGCGGCGTTCGGGGACTTCCTGTCCGGATTCCACACCGTCGACGAGCATTTCAAGACCGCTCCGCTGGAATCCAACGCACCGGCGCTGCTGGGGCTGATCGAACTGTGGTATTCCAACTTCTTCGGTGCGCAATCGCGGGCGGTGCTGCCGTATTCCAACGACCTGTCGCGGTTCGCGGCTTATCTGCAGCAGCTGACCATGGAATCCAACGGCAAGTCGACCCGCGCCGACGGCACACCGGTCACCACCGACACCGGCGAGATCTATTGGGGCGAACCGGGAACCAACGGGCAGCACGCTTTCTACCAGCTGCTGCATCAGGGCACCCGGCTGGTGCCGGCCGATTTCATCGGTTTTTCCCAGCCCCTTGACGACCTGCCCGACGCCAACGGCACCGGCAGCATGCACGACCTGTTGATGAGCAACTTCTTCGCCCAGACCCAGGTGCTGGCGTTCGGCAAGACCGCCGACGAGATCGCCGCGGAAGGCACACCCGCCGATGTGGTGCCGCACAAGGTGATGCCCGGTAACCGGCCGACCACCGCGATTCTGGCGACCCGGCTCACCCCGTCGGTGCTCGGGCAGTTGATCGCGCTCTACGAGCATCAGGTGTTCACCGAGGGTGTGGTGTGGGGCATCGACTCGTTCGACCAGTGGGGTGTGGAGCTGGGCAAGACCCAGGCCAAGGCGCTGCTGCCGGTGATCTCCGACGACGAGTCACCGGACAAGCAGTCCGACAGCTCGACCGATGCGTTGGTGCGCCGCTACCGGACGGAAAGAGGGCGTACAGGCTAGGCCCCAACAGGTCGGCCCACGAGCTCGGAACCGAATCGCCGCACGAAGGTTCGCAAGCGTTCCACGGTCGCAGTCCGCGGATCACTGAGATGCAACTGCAGCAGTTCGCGGCCCGCGGCATGCAGGATCCGCGCGGTGTATTCCGGCTCATGCAGCGCGGGATTGTGGCGCAGAAGTTCCCTGACAAAGAACTCAAGTACGACGGCCTGGGATTGGGCCAGCCGGGCATACAACTCCGGTGGCGCGCCCTGCGGCGGGAACAGAAACAGCCGCCACGTTGCCGGGTGGGCATCGACGGCGGCCAGCACACCATCGAACGCGAGAACCAGCGACTGATCTTCGGCGGCAGCATCCAACCCCGAGATCGCTTCGGCGAACTGCGCGCCGGCCCGTGCCGCCTCACGGTCGATCAGTTCGACGAACAGCCCCGCCACGTCGCCGAACTTCTGATAGATCAACGACCGATTAATGCCGGCCTGCTCTGCGATGCGGTTCGGTGTTGCCGCGTGAAACCCTTCGGCGTCGACGATCGCGTGGGTGATGTCGAGGATCTGCTCGCGCCGCCCCTCCGCGGACATGCGCCGCCTCGGGTTAATCGCAGTCACACTTGACAGCGTAACCACCACCTTGTGAGTATTACTCACTAACTGTTAGTTAGCCGGAGGTTGTGATGGTCACGTACTACCCCGAACTCGCGCAGCGAGTCCGAAGCCAGCGCGATTTGCAGCCCGACCTCTACGGGAACTTCGACTTCGACCAGCAGCCGGATCGCCTGGCGACGGAGCCCGACGTCGACTCGGCCCTGCCCACCTGGGTCGCCGACCGCGCACCGATCCTGGAAGACGACCGCGTCCTCGAATTGATCAGCACGGCCACCCTGCTCGGCGACGTCGTCGCCGATCCCTATGCGGCGCTGATGGCCACGCACAGCGCCACGCAGCTGATCGACATGCTCAAGAGGGCCTGCCGCAAGGGAATCGAGGTGGTGCCCGAGGCGCCCCCCGAGCTCGTGTCGTTCATCGCCGCGATGGAGGCCGCCCCGGAATGGATCGACTTCGATCTGGTACGCGAAGGCGCGCGGCAGGAGCGCATCCCCGCGGCGCTGCTGGCCCCGTTCATTACACGCGGAGCCTTCATCGCGACCTTCACCAACACCTACGCCGCACTGCCGATGGCCCTGACCGGCGCACTCTCGGGCAAGCGGGCCGCCCGGCGGGTCAACGAGACGGCCAGTTTCTTCGCCGTCACCACCCTGCCCGGTGCGCTGGACCGTTACGGCCCCGGCTTCGAAGCCGCGGCCATGGTCCGGCTGATGCATTCGATGGTCCGCTACAACGCCCTGAAGAAATCCGACAAGTGGGACGTCGCCGTCTACGGGATGCCGGTGCCACAGGTCGACCAGATGCCCGCCGGAATGATCGGCCAGTACCTGTTGGCCCGCAAGGCGCGTCAGCAGGGCCGGACGAAGTTCACCAAAGCAGAGCGCGCCGTCGTCGAATTCGCCAGGTACCGCTGCTTTCTGCTGGGCCTGCCGCCCGAACTCCTGCCCTCAGAACCCGCCGACATCATGCACGTCATGCACGCGCGCTCTGCGCTGCTGCGCCACGGATTCGACGACATCTGCCGCGAACTCGTCAGCGGCACGATGGCGGCCTATCTGCGCCCCGACACCACCCTGTTCGACCGGTGCGCCGAGGCGGTCGAGAAGAGTTTCAGCAAGCTCACGTTCGTCCGCACGTTCTGCGGTGGTGACCGCGACGTCGCCGAGGCCATGGGTGTCTCTCTCGGGTCGACGGATCTCCTGTGGGTCGCCCTCACCGCGCCCTTTATAATCGGACGGTTCACCGCCGTGAGCCAGGCCAGCCGCATCCCTTTGCTTCGGGACATCACCGACGCATACGTCATCGGGCTCCTCAAGCTCCGGCTGGCGACCTACGGTAAGCCCGAATTCACCACCGACGCAGCGCATTACGCACCCGCCGCGCACTGAGTTTCCGGGGCTCGCGGGTAAGAAGGCTTACGCGAATCGCTTGGTCAGCGGGGTCGGCAGTACCCGCATCAGCTGCACCAGTGGCGCCCATGGCCACCGCGGCACCACGGCGCGCCCGGGCTCGCGCTCGAT
>NZ_JBOHHI010000014.1:0-16359 GCF_050700595.1 Mycobacterium sp. | reverse complement strand
TCGCGCTTTATCCACAATTGCGCGTGCGATGCGCTGCGGCCGGGGTGACTCGAACATTCTTTCGATAATATGGCGGGATGGCTTCCGTCGAGCAGGCGCTTCCCGTGGATGCGGTGCGTGCGCAGATGCGCGCCGATCTCGAGCTGATCGAGGCTGCCTACGCCCGGTTACGCGCGTCGTGCACCGACCTGGTGGGCAATGCGTTTCGGGTGGCGACCGCCGAGCGGCTGGAGGCGTTGGGCCGGGTCAATCGGGGCCTGTCGTATCGGATGTTCGGTGAGATCGCCGATCCGGTCGACGGGCCCGAGGACCCGGGGTTGCCGGCCGGGGTGTCGATGCGAAATCTGCTGTGTGCGCGGCTGCGGATCACCTCGGCGGAGGTCAAGCGCCGGTTTCGGGTGGCGGTGCGGATCCGGCCACGACGGTCGCTGACCGGCCCGGCGCTGCCGCCGGAGTTGCCGAAGCTGGCCACCGCCGTCGAAGACGGCAGCGTCGGCGACGACCACATCGCCGCGGTGCTGCACGCCCTGGATGGGCTGCCGGGCGCGGTCAGCGCGCCCGACCGCGACAAAGCCGAGCGCATCCTGGTCCGCCACGCCCGAAAGCAGGACGCCACGTTCGTCACCGTGGTGGGCAACCGGATCGCCGACTGGCTCAATCCCGACGGCACCTTCTCCGACGAGGACCGGGCACGGCGGCGCGGGCTGGTGCTGGGGCCACAATGCGTCGACGGCATGAGCCGGCTGCGCGGCTGGCTGGACCCCGAAACCCGCGCCTACCTGGAGGCCATCACCGCGGCCATCCGCCCGGGTCGTCACGTGCCCGAAGCAAAAGACGCGGCTGATGAGGAGCGTGATCATCGCACACCGGCGCAGCGTTGCCACGACGCGCTCAAGCTCGCGCTGCGCCACGCGCTCTCATCCGGGCAGCTCGGTGTGCACCGCGGCGTGCCGGTCACCGTGATCGTGACAACCAAACTGGGCGACCTCGAGCAGGCCGCCCGCGCCGCCCACGACCCCGCCATCCCGATGCCGGCGCCGGCACGCACCGGCGGCAACAGCCGATTGCCGATGCGCGATGTGATCCGCATGGCCGCCAACAGCATCCACTATCTGGCCGTCTTCGAGGATCACTGCGAGCGCCCGCTGTATTTGGGCCGCAGCAAACGCATCGCCACCCTAGACCAACGCATCATCTGCCACGCCCGCGACGGCGGCTGCACCCGACCCGACTGCCCGCAACCCGGCTACCACTGCGAGGTTCATCACGCGCAGGACTGGGCCGCCGGCGGGCTAACCAACGCCGACAGCCTCTACTTCGGCTGCGCGCCCGACCACACCGAAGCAACCTGCGGCCATCTCACCACCACCATCACCGACGACTACCGCCTCGCCTGGAGCGACGGCACCGGACCACCCCGAATCAACCACATCCACCACCCCGACGAACTACTCGAAGACGACGACGAAGATGACCCGTAACGCGCTACCCATCGGTTGCGTGGCGGCTGATGGCTGATAGCGTGATGGCGCGGTTGAACAGCAGCCCGTGCGACGTCCGGTATACCTGAGCAGCACCGCGCTGTGCTGCTGACCCCAGCGTGTTGCGGCTGGATGGTCCGACGTCGGTCTCATCAGTTCACCGACACATGGAGGAATCCGTGACCGCGCCGCTAGACATCCAGCGAGCAACCCATGACGGCCTGATCATTTTGCGCCTGCGCGGCGATATCGACCTGTCCAACGTTGCGATGTTGGAGGGTGCGCTGCAGCAAGTCTGCACGGGCAGCGCAGATGCAAGCCGGGTCGTGGTGGACGCGACCGCGGTCGAGTTTCTCTCGGTCGCCGGGATCGCCGCACTGGTACAGGCGCAAACCCGTTGCCGGCAAAATGGTTTGGATTTCGCGGTGGTGGCCGCTCAGCGGGCCGTGTTGCGACCGTTACAGGCAATCGGCCTGGATCGACAGGTGAAGATCTTCACCTCCGGGGAGGCGGCGATCGCCACTAGTTCAGTCGGTAGCGGATCAACCGGGAACTGTTGGTGACGACAGCCACCGACGATAGGTTGTGCAGGATCGCGGCGAGTACCGGTGACAGGGCGCCACCGGCGCCGATCAGCAGCCCGGCGGCATTGACCGCGATCGACATGCCGTAGTTTTGCCGGATCACGTCGACCGCGCGTGCACCCAAATCCCGTACGTCGAGCAGGCGTTGCAGGTCGTCGTTGGCCAGTGCCACATCGGCGGTTTCGACGGCGACGTCGGTTCCGGCCAGCCCCATGGCGATTCCGATGTTGGCCGCCGCCAGCGCCGGGGCGTCATTGATGCCGTCGCCGACCATCCCGACGACGTGGCCCTCGTCCTGCAGCCGGCGCACCACTTCGAGTTTGTCCTCCGGCAGCACTTCGGCGCGCCACTCGTCGATCCCCAGCTCGGCGGCGACCACCTTGGCTATCTCGGGATGATCGCCGGTGAGCATGACAGTCCGACGGATCCCGTTGGTGCGCAAGCTTTTCAAGACATCGGCCGCCTCGGGCCGTACCTCGTCACGCAGGCTGATCAGTCCGACCAGCGTGCCGTCCACGGCGAGCAGTAACGGGGTCTCGGCCTGGCGTCGCAGCTTGTCGACCCAGTCCGCCGCCTTTGTCGACACCTTGACGTTTTCCGAGCGCAGCAGCGATGGGCTGCCCAGCAGCAGGGTCCGTCCGTCGGCCCAGGTCCGCATACCGAGTCCGACCAGCACCTCGCATTCCTCGTGCGGCGGAATGATGATGCGGCGTTCTTCGGTCGAGCGGATCACGGCCTCGGCCAGCGGGTGGCGAGAGTGCAGCTCCGAGCTGGCCGCATAGGCGAGAACTTGCTCGGGTTGCCAATCGTTATGTATGGCAATGATATTCGTCACCACTGGACGTCCGACGGTGAGTGTTCCGGTCTTGTCGAAGACGATGGCGTCGACTCGGCCGGCCTGTTCGAGGTGCGATCCGCCCTTGATCAGGATGCCGCGCCGCGCGCCGTTGCCGATCGCCGCGCTGATCGCGGTCGGTGTCGCCAGTCCGACGGCGCACGGGCATGCGATGAGCAGCATCGTCATCGCGCGACGGACATCTCCGGTGATCGCCAGGGTGATCGCAGAAACGATGAAGGAGATGGGAACAAATCGGCCGGAGAAGTTTTCGCCGACGGTTTGGATGGGTGCCCGATCGTGTTGTGCCTCTTCGACACGCGTGATGATGCGGCCGATCGCGGTTTCGTTGCCGACGGCGCGGGCGCGAACCACCAGCCGCCCGCGCAGCACCACCGAACCGGCGTGCACCGTTGACCCGGTGAGGATGCTGACCGGCAGGGTTTCGCCGGTGATCGCGGACTGGTCGACAATGGCCTCGCCGTCGACCACTTCACCGTCGACCGGTAGCGCCACGTGATCGTGGACCACCACCTCGTCGCCGATCTGCAGCGTGTCGATCGGTACTTGCACTTCGTTGCCGTCATCAAGGCGCACCCAGGCCGCGTCGGCGGTGCCGCGCAGCAGATCGGAGATGGCCCGCCGGGTGCGGCGCAAGGTCAGATCCTGCAGGTACTCACCGATGTTGAGCAGCCACAACACGGTGAGCGCCACCACGTTCTCGCGCAGCACCAGACTGGCCACCGTCGCCGCGGTCACCAGCGCATCGGTGCCGGCGCGTCCGGACCGCAGCGAGCGCAACGCGCCGCGCAGGAACGGATAGCCCATGAACACCGTCGCGCCGGTCGCGACCAGTTGACCGCTCGCGCCGAGCAGGGGCGGTCGGTTGAAGGCGTAGCGGCGCAGGCCGAGCAACGCCAGCGCTGCACCGCCGATCACCATGCGGAGCACCTCGGTGTTGCGGACGTCGGACGATCGTGGCGTGCGCGCCGGGATCAGCTCCGCGGGGACCCGCTCGGCCGAGGTAATCGCGGCCAGCACCGCCGGGCGGTCGCATCGCCTTGGCGAATACCACACGACGACGGAACCGGTGTGGGGATAGGCGTGCACCGCCCGCACCCCGTTCTGCCGGTCCATTGCCTCTTCCACCGCGACCGCGCGCCGCGAATTCGACCGCACCCAGGGGACCTGAACCCGCATCCGCCCGGCCGCGTCCGAAACCACCAGCAGGTCAGGGTGATTGAGCATGGCGGGCAATCAGTGCTCGTGTTCGTCGTGGTCGCCGATCGCGGGCGGCGCTGCCTCCTCGCCGATGCGTTCACGCGCTTCGGCCACTATGTCCCCGAGCTTCAACCGGGCTGACTCCGCCGCTTCCTCGGCGCGCCGCGTTCCGCGCAGGCTCCACTCCGTCGCGGTGACCGCGGCGTCGTGAACCGGAGCTGAACCCACAGCCTTTCGTAAGACCTCGTAGGCGCTCACCCCGACCAGCCCGGTGACCACTGTCCCGGCCGCTTTCCCGAGTAGTCCATGCACCAACATTTGCCACACTCCTCCATATCAGGCTTGTCGGTATCCGACGCTAACATAGATATATTGCGATACCAATATGTATCTGCCTTAGTCGAGGGTCCGGGTGACTTTCTCGGCCTCGATCCGGCGCGACAGCACGGCGGGATCGGGGTTGGCGACCTGCACCAGCGACGCGCCGAGGGCCAGCACGGCCAGCAAGCCGTCGACCAGCGCGATGGGCTGGCCCCAGGACGCGGTCGAAAGCACCCGATCGCTACGTGTCAAACCTCTTGCCTGCGCAGAGCTTTCACACTCGTCGAGTACGTCGGCGACCGATCTGCCGGCCAGCGCCGGGCCGGGCCGGCGCTCGGCGTCGATCTGGTCGCCGTGCACCCGCACCGCCGTCGCATAGTCGGTGACTCCGATCGGCAGCTCCGCCGCCGGGCGGCCGAACGGATCCAGCGACAACACCGCCACCTCGCCGGCCCCGACCGCCTGGTCCGCCTCGTCGAGCCGGTCGGCGGTACACAAAGCGATGTCCGCCGGCCCGCCCTCGAGCAGCACCTCGGCGCCGATCCACCACACCCCGAACAACACCGCGGCGGTCTGCCAATGCGCCGGCAGCAACACCGCGACCCGGCTGGCGGGTCCGGCACCCAGCTCGTCGCGCAACAGATTGCCGGTTTTGGCGGCCCAGTTGGCCAGCGTCACCGCGGACAGCTCGATGCGCTCTCCGTCGGCATCGTCGTAGTAGGTGATGCGCGGACCGACCGGGTCGGCGCGCAGCATCGGGTCGAGAATTGCTTCGGAAAGCGTGAGCGCGTTAGTTGACACACTCCGGATTGTCCGATCCGGCGGTGAGGATCGGTGACGGTGGGGGTGCGGTGGCTTCGCCAGAGCCCGTCGATGCGCGAGCCACGATCGTCGAGGCGCCGCCCTCGAGCCCGGAACCGGGGCCGGTGTAGTCGTTGCCCAGCACCACCCGCACCGACCCGGGCGGCACCGACGCATCGGCGACGACGGGCACCCCGCCGAGGTCCTTGGACACCGCCTGGGCGCCCAAGTCGTCGGCCTTGGCGGCCTGCACCTGGCTGCCGGACACGTGCGCGGCTTCGTTATTGCCGACGGTACCTGCGGTAAAGCCCTTGGCGGTCAAGACTTCCGACACCGCGGCGGCCAGCCCGTTGATGTCGGTGTCGTTGAGCACATCCGCGGTGGTCTTTCCCGGCGTGTAGGCCAACTCATCGGTTTTGCCCTGCGCCTGACCCTGCAGCAGACCGGCAACCCACTCGTGAACCTGGTTCGGATCCACCCGCACCACGCTGTGCATGCCGTCGTCGCTCCAGCCCGCCTCGTCGAGCACCGGAATCGTGGCGAATGCGACGTTGCCGGCGGTCAGCTTCTGTAGCTGTTTGATGAAATCCATGATGTCCCAACCGGAGGACAGCACCACGGAGCGTTGGATGGCGCCCTGCAGCCGGCCCATCGTGGCCGGGCTCGACAGCGTCCTGCTGGAGATCACCTGGTGGGCCAGCGCCGCCATCACCGCCTGCTGGCGCACGACCCGGTCCAGGTCGCCGCGGGGCAGGTCGTGGCGCTGGCGGACAAAGCTCAACGCCTGCGGACCGTTGAGCTTCTGCCAACCGGCCGGGAAGTCGGCGCCCGAAAGCGGTTCGTACACCGGCTCTTTGAGGCAGACGTTGACGCCGCCGAGGGCATCGGTGATCAGTGCAAAGCCGAGCAGGCCGATCTCGGCGTAGTGGTCGACGGTGACGCCGGTGAGGTCGGCGACCGTCTTGATCAGTGCGTCGCGGCCCGCTTCGGTGCCGCGTGCCTCGGCCACGGCGGGGTCTATACCGGATTCGACGAGGCTGACCCGCTTTTCCTCTTTGACCTGGCCGTAGACGCCGTTGATCTTGGTCTTGCCCAGGCCCGGTGCCTTGACGTAGGAGTCGCGGGGGATCGAGATCGCCGTGGCCGATTTCCCGTTGTTGGGGATACGCACCAGGATGATCGTGTCGGTGTTGGTGGCGTTTTCGTCGCCGGCCCGCAGGGCCGCCAGTTCCTCGGCGGACAGCGGGTTGCCGTGGGCGTCAGTGCGGCTGTCCATGCCGACCAGCAGGATGTCGATCGCGCCGTCGTCGCCGCCGTGACCCAGCGACGGGGCGAACATGTGGTAAATCCCGTCCTCGAACGAGCGAATTTTGCTCCACGCCACCCCGGTGCCGAGCACGACCGCCACAGCCGCCACGGTGGCGATCACACGAACAACACGTTGCGCAGGCATCACTCTAGGCTACTTGCGCAACAGAGGTATCGGCGGTAGCAGTGCGGCGTCGGCGTGCCAGACTCGGGGACGTGACCGGCAGGATTGTGATCACGGGCGCCGGCGGGCAGGTCGGCAGCTTGCTGGCGGCCGAGGCGGCCCGGCAGGGGCGCGACGTGCTGGCGCTGACGTCGGCGCAGTGGGACATCACCGACCCGGCCGCCGCCGAGCGGATCGTCGCGTCCGGTGATGTGGTGGTCAATTGCGCGGCCTACACCAATGTCGATGGGGCGGAAAGCGACGAAGCCACCGCATACGCGGTCAATGCGGCCGGTCCCGGGCACATCGCACTGGCGTGCGCGCGCGTCGGCGCGCGACTGATCCACATCTCCACCGACTACGTGTTCAGCGGCGACTTCGGCGGATCACCGCCCCGACCCTACGAACCGGACGACGAGGCGAAGCCGCTCAGCGTGTACGGGCAGAGCAAACTCTCCGGCGAACGGGCCGTGCTGGCGACGCTGCCGCAGGCCACCGTGGTGCGCACCGCGTGGGTTTACACCGGCGGGGATGGCAACGACTTCGTCGCCACGATGCGCAGGCTCGCCGCCCGCGACGGCACAGTGGAGGTGGTTGACGACCAGACCGGCTCGCCGACCTACGTCGGCGATCTGGTCGTCGCGCTGCTCCAGGTCGTCGACGGACAGGTGCATGCTCGGGTCGTGCACGCCGCCAACGAGGGCGCGGTCACCCGGTTCGAGCAGGCCCGTGCGGTATTCGCCGGCGTCGGCGCCGACCCGGTGCGGGTCCGCCCGGTCAACAGCGCTCACAATCCCCGGCCGGCGCCCCGGCCGCCGTACGCCGCGCTGTCCAGCCGGGTGTCCGCGCAGGCGGGTCTGTCGCCGCTGCGGGCGTGGCGGGAGGCGCTTACTGCGGCGTTGTCGGCGGTGCCGTCCGTCTGACCGATACCCTCTACGCGTGAGTGACGTCCTGGCGGTCGTGACGGTGACCTATTCCCCGGGCCCGCACCTGGACCGCTTTTTGGCTTCGCTAGCACTGGCCACCGAGCGACCGGTCCACGTGTTGATGGCCGATAACGGCTCCACCGACGGGGCACCACAGGCCGCGGTTGGGCGGTATCCCAACGTGCAGCTGTTTTCCACCGGGGCCAATATTGGCTACGGCAGCGCGGTGAACCGGGCGGTCGCGCAAGTCTACGAGGCTTCCGAAGACGTCGGAGAGTGGCTCATCGTGGCCAACCCCGATGTGCAGTGGGGCCCCGGCAGCATCGACGCCCTGCTGGACGCTGCCGCCCGTTGGCCGCGCGCGGCCACGCTGGGTCCGCTGATCCGCGACCCGGACGGGTCGGTGTACCCCTCGGCCCGTCACCTGCCCAGCCTGATCCGCGGCGGCATGCACGCCGTCGCGGGCCCGCTGTGGCCCGCCAACCCCTGGTCGACGGGCTATCGTCAGGAGCGGCTGGAACCCAGCGAACGGCCGGTGGGCTGGCTGTCGGGGTCCTGCCTGCTGGTGCGCCGCGCCGCCTTCGACCAGGTCGGCGGGTTCGACGAGCGGTATTTCATGTACATGGAAGACGTCGATCTGGGCGATCGGCTGGGCAAGGCCGGCTGGCTGAACGTCTATGTGCCGTCGGCCGAAGTCCTGCACCACAAGGGCCACGCCACCGGACGCGAGTCCACTCGCAACCTGGTAGCCCATCACAAAAGCACTTACATCTTCCTCGCCGACCGGCATCCTGGGTGGTGGCGCGCGCCGCTGCGCGCGGCGATGCGGGCCGGGTTGGCAATACGCACACGGCTGTTGGCGCGCGACTCGCGGCGCGCCGCGGGAGAAAGGCGGCAGTGACGTGAGCCAGCCGCAAGTTGATGCGGTCGTCCTGGTCGGCGGTAAGGGCACCCGGCTGCGGCCGTTGACGATGTCGGTGCCCAAGCCGATGCTGCCGATCGCCGGGCTGCCGCTGCTGACCCATCTGTTGTCACGGATCGCCGCGGCCGGCATCGAGCACGTGGTCCTGGGCACGTCGTATCAGCCCGACGTGTTCGGGCAGGAGTTCGGCGATGGTTCCAAGTTCGGGCTGCAGATCGAATGCGTCACCGAGCAGCACCCGCTGGGCACCGGCGGCGGGATCGCCAACGTCGCGCCGCGACTGCGTCAGGACACCGTGATGGTGTTCAACGGCGACGTGCTTTCCGGCCTCGATCTGGGGCAGCTGCTGGACTTCCACCACACGAACCGCGCCGATGTCACCATGCACCTGGTGCGGGTGGGCGACCCGCGCGCTTTCGGCTGCGTGCCGACCGAAGACGGCCGGGTCACCGCCTTTTTGGAGAAGACACAAGATCCGCCGACCGACCAGATCAACGCCGGCTGCTACGTGTTCTCCCGCGAGATCATCGACCGGATACCGCGCGGCCGCGAGGTATCCGTCGAACGCGAGGTCTTTCCGGCCCTGCTTTCCGACGGGGTCACGGTGTGCGGCTACGTCGACACCAGCTACTGGCGGGACATGGGCACACCGGAGGACTTCGTGCGCGGCTCGGCGGATCTGGTCCGCGGCATCGCCCCTTCGCCGGCACTGGGCGGCCACCGCGGCGAGCAGTTGGTGCACGACGGCGCGGCGGTCTCCCCGGGCGCGGTGCTCGTCGGCGGCACGGTCATCGGGCGGGGCGTCGAGATCGGTCCCGGCGCCCGCCTGGACGGCGCGGTTGTCTTCGACGGCGCCCGGATCGAGGCCGGCAGTGTGATCGAGCGCTCGATCATCGGTTTCGGCGCCCGGATCGGCCCACGGGCGCTGATCCGCGACGGCGTCATCGGCGACGGTGCCGATATCGGCGCGCGGTGCGAGCTGTTGCGCGGCGCGCGGGTGTGGCCGGGTGTCTCTATTCCGGACGGCGGGCTCCGCTACTCGTCCGACGTCTGAACCGCCCGGGCGACCAGGTAGGCCAGCGCGTCGTCAGTGCCGTCGGGCAGGGCGCCGACGGGCCACCATTGCAAGTCCAGCGACTCGTCGCTGAGTGTGATCCGTGCGCCGGGCGGCGCGTGCGCAACGAACTGCAGGTCGAGATGACGGGTGGGCACGCCCAGCGAGCAGGTGACCGGATGCACGTGCACGGCAACCAGTTCGGGCTGCAGCCGTAGGCCCGCGATACCGGATTCCTCGGTCGCTTCGCGCAGCGCGGCCGCGACGATGTCGATGTCGGTCTCGTCGATGTGCCCGCCCAACTGCACCCAGCGGCCCAACCGCGGATGCAGGGTGAGCAGCACCCGCCGGCCGGAGTCGTCGAGCACCAGCGTTGAGGCGGTGGCATGACCCGGCACGCACTCGCGACGGCAGGCGTCCTCGCGCGCATGCAAGAACGCCAACACCGCGTGGCGCAGCGAGTCCTGGCCCGGATCCGGGGCCTGCCAGTCGGACAGCAACGCGATCGCCGAGGCTCGAACGCTCACTTGCGCACCAGCAGATCGGCGACCGGGACAGGATCCCGCGGCCCCACCGGTGGCGCGCCCGGATAGCCGATCGCGATCGCGCCCAACGGGTCCCAGTCGCCCGGCAGCCCCAGCTCGGCGCGGACCAGGTCGGCGGCGAAGATCGTCGAGCCGATCCAGCAGCTGCCGACACCGCGGACCGCAAGCGCCACCAGCAGCGCCTGCACCGCCGCCCCGACCGCGACGGTGAACATGGTGTGCTCGGCCTCGGTGCGGGCGGCGTCGGGGTAGTGGTGAGCGCCGTCGGGCACCAGTACCGGGATGACGACTTCGGGTGCGTCGTACAAGATTTGACCGCGGGCCACCCGGCGCTCGATGGCGTCGGCAGGTTTTCCGTCACCGGCCAGGTCGGAACGCCACTTGTCGCGCATGCGGGCCAGCAGCCGGGCGCGAACAGCGGGGATCTGCAACCAGACGAACCGCACCGGGCGGGTGTGATGCGGGGCCGGCGCGGTGAGCGCCTCGCCGACGGCCGCCTCGATGAGGTGCGCCGGCACCGGTTCGTCGGCGAACTCGCGCACCGAGCGGCGCAGCAGCTGGGCCTGTCGGCGGCCCAGCTCGAGCGCCTCGGCGGTGCCGAGCCAGAACAGGTCGTCGGTGCCCGATCGCACCAGCTGTCGTGCCGTCGAGCCGTCGTCGGCGATCGGCAGCCCGCGCACCACGGCGGCCGGGATCGCGGTCAGTTTGCCCTTGACCAGGTCGGCGGCGGCAGCGATCTCGTCAGCGACGGCGATCTCGGTGACGATCAGTTCGTTGCCGTGGGCATCGATCGCGCCGGCGTAATTGTGCAGCACGGCCAATCCGGCGGCGCCAACGGCGGTGTCGGTCTGGCCGTTGCGCCACGCGCGGCCCATCGTGTCGGTGATCACCACGGCCACCGTGACGCCGAGCCGCTGGTGCAAGCCGGAGCGCAACGCCGCGGCGCTGGCGTCAGGATCGACGGGCAACAGTGCGAGCTCGGCCGCACCGACGTTGGAGCCGTCCACACCGGCGGCGGCCTGCACCAGACCGAGCCGGTTCTCGGTGATCAGGGTGCGACCCTTGCGGGCCAGCACACGAACCGCCTCAGCATCGACAAGCTTGCGCCGCAGCGCGTCTCGATGCTCAGCATTTTCGGGTGCCGGAACCAGCCGGCCTTCGCATTTCGACGCCGCCTTGCTGGTGACCACCACCACGTCACCGTCGCGCAGCCACGGCGCAGTCCCGGCAATAGCGGCACTCAGGTCATCGCCGGGACGAAATTCGGGAAGCCCGGTGATGGGCAGGATCTCGACCGTCGACGCGCTGCCGTGCTCGTGCATGCGGCGCCGCTCCTCCTCATCGCTGCGCTCTGCATCGTCGCCGGCGCTCATCAGGCCGCCACACCCGCGAGTTCCAGTCCCGCGCTGACCATCTCGGCCGTGGCATTCGGGTCGGTCATCAGCAGCGGTATTGATCGCACCGCGACACCGTCGATCGCGGCGTGGTCGCCCTCGTGGATCAGCCAGCAGTCCAAGATGCCGGTGCCCGAGCGTGCGCCGAGGTGCCGGCCCACCGCCTCGGCGGTGGACTCCACGTCGATCACGGTGAGGCATTCACGTGCCATCCCGCGCAACGGTTTTCCACCGATGATCGGGGAGTAGCCGACGACGGGGGCGGTCGCTGACCGCAACGCTGCGCGGATCCCGGGGATGGCCAGGATGACGCCGATGCTCACCACCGGATTCGACGGGGCAACCAGGATAATGTCGGCGTCGGCGATGGTGTCCAGGACTTCGGTTGCGGCGTGGGCTTTTTCAGCCCCGATAAACGCGAAGCTGTGCGTCGGCACCCGGGCGTGATAGCGCACCCACCACTCCTGGAAATGGATCGCACGCCGCGTGTCGTCGACGGGATCGGTGATGACCACGTGGGTTTCGCACCGGTCGTCGCTGGCCGGCAATAGTCGCGCGCCCGGCTGCCAACGGTCGCATAGCGCGGAGGTGACAAGTGACAGCGGATAGCCGGCTCGCAGCATATGGGTGCGCACCAGGTGGGTGGCCAGGTCACGGTCACCGAGCGCAAACCAGTCCGGCTGCACGCCATAGCGGGCCAACTCCTCCTTGGCGTGCCAGGTCTCGTTGCGATGACCCCAGCCGCGTTGCGGGTCGACGCCCCCGCCCAGGGTGTACATGCAGGTGTCCAGGTCGGGGCAGATGCGCACCCCGTGCATCCAGGCGTCGTCGCCGATGTTGACGACGGCGGTCAGCTCGTGCTCGACGGATCCCGGTACCCGAGCAAACTGACCCAGTCCCAGTAGTTGCTGTACGCCGAGCAGAAAACGGGCGCCGCCGACCCCGCCGACCAGAACCGTCACCTTCACATCGCACGACAGTACGCCCGACACGCCGGGGCCAAACCGGGGCAGTGTCGCCACAAATTGATCACGAGATGGTATGGAATTCTGTCGAATCGCTTGACCAGGGCAGGTAACGCGTGTGTAATCACACCAGTGTCATTTCCCGGTTGGCCGGCCGGATTCGGTGTCGCAGACCGAGATTCGATCACATGTTCGAATGAGATGGGCCGCGCAACATATCAGAACAGTGGGCGACATTCGCTACCAACGAAACCAGGTGAGGAGGCGGAGCATGTCCTATGAGCACCTTCGGGGCCTAATGGGAGGCACACCGCACACCACTACCGGCTCGTCGACGATGGGGGCAACGGCACGGCCCCGTTTGAGTTTGGTGCCCGACGCGCCTGAAGTGCCCGCAGTCTTTGAGCCCGCACCGGTCGGCGTCGACCAGTGGCAAGACCGCGCCTTGTGCGCGCAAACCGATCCCGAGGCCTTCTTCCCCGAGAAGGGTGGCTCCACCCGCGAGGCCAAGAAGATCTGCCTGGGCTGCGAGGTGCGCGCCGAGTGCCTGGAATACGCTCTGGCGCACGATGAGCGCTTCGGGATCTGGGGCGGGCTCTCCGAGCGGGAGCGCCGCCGCCTCAAGCGCGGCATCATCTAGCGATCGCCCGCTAATCGTCGTCGATCGTCGGGTCGATGACCGAGGGTTCGACGTCCAAGTAGGTGGCGACCTGAGCGACCAGAATTTCGTGCAGCAATTCGGCAAGTTCCTCGGTGTCCTTCGCACGCCGCTCGATCGGCCTGCGGAACAACACAATCCGTGCCCGGGTAGCGGTGCCTCGCACGTCGACGCCGGCGGGTATCAGGCGGGCCAGCGCGATCGGCCCATCAGCGACCACCTCGGGCGGCCATTGCACGCTGTCGGGATCCCTGGCCGAGATTCGCGGAATCTCGTCGACCGCCACGTCGAGCCCGGTCAGCCGCTCCTGCCAGCGTCGCTCGATGGGCTCGTAGGCCTCCAGGACTGCCATGTCGAACCGCTCGGCCCGGCTGCGCCACCCCGGCACGGTCGGCGGAAGCAGTGGGCCGCGCATACCGCGGCCGCGCCGTGTCACCGAGCTGCGCCCCCACCGCCCGCGCCGCTGGGAGCTGCGCGAATCGCTCACTCGCCGATGGTAACGGTTCCGAATCGGGGCCCGGTCGAATGCGCGTGTCCGTCACTGCGGGGAGGTTTACGCACGATAGCCTCTCGATCGTGAACGTTCCGCGTCGCTGCTGCCGGCCCGGGTGCCCGCAGTATGCGGTGGCCACGCTGACGTTCGTCTATTCGGACTCGACGGCGGTGATCGGACCGCTCGCCACCGCGCATGAGCCGCACTCCTGGGACCTGTGCGTCGACCACGCCGGTCGCATTACCGCGCCGCGCGGGTGGGAACTCGTCCGCCACCCCGGCCCGCTGACCGCACCTGCCGACGACGACGACCTGATCGCGCTGGCCGAAGCGGTGCGGGAGGGTCGTAACGTGTTCAGGTCCGGACCACCTGCGGTGAACGGTTTTTCCGACGGTGGCAATACGCCGGCCACCGTACCCGGCGGCGGTGTGCTGGCGCCGGCCGGTCAGCACGCCGCCGGCACCGGGCGCCGCCGTGGTCATCTGCGAGTGTTGCCCGACCCCACCGACTGAGTGATCTGGTGGCGATCGCCACGGTGTGATCTGGTGGCGACCCGCTGCGCCCGGCTTCGCCGCGCTGGCGATCGCCACGGTGCCCGGGCAAGGTTAGGCTGGCCCCCAAGAGTCCCCGTCATCAGGAGCCCTGTCATGTCTCGGCCGGCTGCGGCTGTCAACCGTGTGATCAAGGCTTACGACCTCCGAGGATTGGTCGGCGACGAGATCGACGAATCGTTCGCCGCCGACGTCGGTGGGTCTTTCGCCAGACTGATGCGCGACGAGGGTGCGGAGCGGGTGGTCATCGGCCACGACATGCGGGATAGTTCGCCCCCGCTGGCGGCCGCCTTCGCGGCCGGCGTTACCGGCCAGGGCCTCGACGTGGTCCGGATCGGTCTGGCGTCCACCGATCAGCTCTATTTCGCCTCCGGGTCATTGGACTGCCCCGGCGCGATGTTCACTGCCAGCCACAACCCGGCCGCCTACAACGGCATCAAGATGTGTCGGGCGAGCGCCAAGCCCGTCGGCGCCGAGAGCGGGTTGACCGCGATCCGCGACGACCTCGTCGCCGGCATCCCGGCCCACCCCGGACCGGTCGGCCGCATCGCCGACCAGGACGTGCTGGCCGACTACGGAGAGTTCCTTCGCTCGTTGGTGGACACCTCGGGACTGCGCCCGCTGCGAGTGGCTGTCGACGCGGGCAACGGGATGGCCGGGCACACCGCGCCCGCGGTGCTCGGTGCCATCGGGGCGGTCACCCTGATGCCGTTGTACTTCGAGCTCGACGGCTCGTTTCCCAACCACGAGGCCAACCCGCTGGATCCGGCGAACCTGGTGGACCTGCAGGAATATGTGGTGGCCGTCGGGGCTGATCTCGGGCTGGCCTTCGACGGCGACGCCGATCGGTGCTTCGTGGTCGACGAGCGCGGCCGGCCGGTGTCGCCGTCGACGGTGACGGCTCTGGTCGCCGCTCGCGAACTCAACCGGGAAATCGGCGCGACCGTGATCCACAACCTGATCACGTCGCGGGCGGTGCCGGAACTGGTGCTCGAACGCGGTGGCACCCCCCTGCGATCCCGTGTCGGCCACTCCTACATCAAGGCGCTGATGGCCGACACCGGCGCAATCTTCGGCGGCGAACACTCGGCGCACTACTACTTCCGGGACTTCTGGGGCGCCGATTCCGGGATGCTGGCCGCGCTGTACGTGCTGGCCGCACTCGGCGAACAGCAGCGGCCGCTTTCGGAGCTGGCCGCCGACTACCAACGCTACGAATCCTCCGGCGAGATCAACTTCACGGTCGACGACGCCGAGTCGTGTGTCGAGGCGGTGCTGAAGTCCTTCGGCACCCGGATCCACTCGATCGACTACCTGGATGGGGTGACGGTGGATCTCGGCGACGGCAGCTGGTTCAACCTGCGCAGCTCCAACACCGAGCCGCTGCTTCGGCTGAACGTCGAAGGCCGCAGTGCCGAGGACGTCGACGCGGTGGTCCGGCAGATCCGGGCAGCAATCACAGCTCACAGCACAGCCGAAATAGCGGGCCAGACGCCGGTGGCCACGTGAGCGCGACGCACGCCACCATCGACCTCGACGACACCGACGCCCTCATCGATGCCGATCGCGACGGGCTGCTTCGTGCGGCGTCGACCGCGGGCGCGCAGGTGCGTGCCAGCGCCGCAGCAGTTGACGAGGGCGCGTTGGAGTCGGTGTGCGGCGACGACCGTCCGCGCACCGTGATCTGGGTGGCCGGCCGCGGCACCGCCGAGACCGCCGGCACCATGCTGGCCGCGACGTTGGGCGGTTCGGCGGGCGCGCCGATCGTGGTCGCCGCCGACGCGCCGCCGTGGATCGGGGCGCTGGACGTGCTGATCGTGGCCGGCGACGACCCCGGCGACCGTGCGCTGGTTTCCGCGGCCGCGACGGGGGTGCGCCGGGGCGCACGGGTGGTCGTCGCGGCACCGTATGAGGGCCCACTGCGGGACACGACGGCGGGCCGGGTCGCGGTGCTGGCACCGCGATTGTGGGTCTCCGGCGAGTTCTGGTTATGTCACTACCTGGCCGCCGGGCTGGCGGCGCTACAGAGTGTGGACACCGGCCTGCGAACAGACCTTGCCGCGCTGGCCGACGATCTGGACGCGGAGGCACTGCGCGACAGCGCCGGCCGCGAACTGTTCACGAACCCGGCGAAGAC
>NZ_JBOHHI010000013.1:0-30226 GCF_050700595.1 Mycobacterium sp. | reverse complement strand
ACCCCACTACAGCGACGAGCCTTCGAACTCCTCGACGTCTCCCACCGCCTGGGCTACACGTAGGCAGTAAGCCACCCAAAACGCCAGGTCAACGCCCACACCTCAACCCATCAGGGGGAACTTCGGGCTAGCGCGACGGTGTGCGGGAGAGCTTCGGCGTCGATCCGAAGACCGGTAAGCGGCGTGGACTGCGGTCGCCTAGCCGGGCCGTGTGAGTTATTTGAATGCCGGTGCAACGAAGCGCCGCAGCATCTCTTTTTCAAGACGGCTGCTGCCGATTGGCCAGTATGCCAGCGAAATGACCACGCGGACGATCCATTGTGCCGTCTGGGGGTCATCGTCGGTGATGCCGGTGAGATCGGCGGCGAGACGGGCCAGGACTGGCGAGGAGTGCAGGTCGCCCAGATCAGCGGCGGCGGCCGTGTCAAGCATCAGTCGGCGCATCGGGTCCGACCTGATCTGTTCCAGCGCCACGGTGATCGCGGTTACCACGCGTTCAGGCCCGCTTAGACCGTCAACGGCGCGCCGAACGGTTTCAACAATCCGACCTGCCATGCGCATCACAACGGCGTCGCGTATTTGCGCTTTGCCACCTGCATAGCGGTAGATGGTGGCGCGAGAACAGTGGACTCGGGCGGCCAGGGTGTCGATGTCGAAGGCATCCAGCCCATCGCGCACAACAAGCTCCGTGGCGGCCGCGTAAATGCGGTCCGCGGCAACCGTGCGGCGATCGCCACCAACGACCCAGTCGTCTCGAACCATCGATACAAGCCTCTCGCACCGTACGCGATTCATCTTCTCAAATTTGAGACAAAAATGGGCCGACGATTCAGCCGTCGCCCAGGTAAGAGCGCATCCCGTGAGACGACGGCCATCCTCAGCGCTGGTCAGCGATTGCAACTTCGTCCGAACAGCTTGACGCCGCAGGCGAATGCCGCCCAAGTTGAAGAAATGACGACGCTGGATGGCCGCCTCGGCATCGCGCTGTTTCACGATCAGTTCGTTCAAGACCCCTATCCGCTCTACGAGCGCATGCTCGCGGAGGGGCCGGTGCACCCGATCGGCGATTCCGGCTTCTATGCGGTGTGCAGTTGGGACGCAATCAGCGACGCCATCGCGCGTCCAGAGGATTTCTCCTCGAACCTGACCGCGACGATGATGTACCAGCCCGACGGTACGGTGGCAGCGTTCCAGGTCGGAGAACTCGGCGGACAGACCCAGGCGCTGGCCACAGCCGACGACCCCGCGCATGCCATCCATCGGAAGGCGCTGACACCGCAACTGGCAGCGAAGCGCATCCGCGCCTTCGAGCCGTTCATCGCTGCGACAACCGATCGGTTATGGAACGCCAACATCCACGACGGACACATCGAATGGATGAGCGCCGTGGCGAATCGGCTGCCGATGATGGTCGTCGGACGGATCATCGGCGTCCCCGGCGACGACATCGACAGGCTCGTCCGATGGGGATACGCCGCAACCCAGGTCGTGGAAGGGCTCGTTAACTCCGAACAACTGACCGCCGCAGGTATCGCGGTGATGGAACTCGGCGGCTACATCACCGAACAATTTCACCAAGCTACGGCCGACTCCTGCGACAACCTGCTCGGTGACCTCGCGACCGCATGCGCGGCAGGCGAACTGGCCGACTTAACGGCCCTGGCGATGATGATGACGCTGTTCAGTGCCGGTGGGGAATCGACCGCCTCGTTAATCGGTTCCGCGGCCTGGGTTTTGGCAACCCGTCCCGATATCCAACAGCAGGTACGTGACCAACCGGAACTGCTCGGCGCATTCCTGGAGGAGGTATTGCGCTACGAACCGCCGTTCCGGGGCCATTACCGCCACGTCGTCAGCGACACGACGTTGTGCGGCATTGACCTTCCAGCGGGTTCGCGCCTAGTGCTGTTGTGGGGGGCAGCCAACCGCGATCCATCGCACTTCGACGATCCCAACCAATTCCGACTCGACCGTCCCGCGGGGAAGGGTCACATCACCTTCGGCAAGGGCGTCCACTTCTGCGTCGGAGCCGCGCTCGCCCGGTTGGAGGGCCAGATCGTGCTCAGTCACCTCCTGGAACACACCTCGAAATTCGACGCCGCTGAAACCGGGCGGTGGCTGCCGAGCCTCCTCGTTCGCCGCCTCGAACGCCTGCACCTGGCCTGCGAATAGTCCAAATGAGCGGGTCGCCGTGGGTCGCATCTCCGACGGCCCACTCCGGCAGCCGCGCACCCGGGGATACTGGGACGATGCCTGATCGCAATGTCCTGGGTGACCCGCTGCAACCGTGCGGCACCGAGCCGCTCACCGGTTTCTACCGCGACGGCTGCTGCTCGGCCGGGGCCGAAGACCTCGGCCTGCACACCATTTGCGCCGTCGTCACCGCCGAGTTCCTGGAGCACCAACGCGCCATCGGCAATGACCTGTCGACGCCGAGGCCCGAGTACCGGTTCCCGGGACTTGTGCCCGGCGACCGCTGGTGCGTCACCGCGCTGAACTGGCTGCGGGCCTACCAGGACGGCTACGCCGCCCCGGTTGTGCTGGCCTGCACTCACGAGCGCACCCTCGACGTGGTGCCCCTGGATGCGCTGCGGGAGCACGCCGTCGACGTGCCCGACGATGTGGGTGACCTTTAACGGCCCTACCGCGTCGGCACCTTGGCGGCGATCTGGTTGGCGATGTCGACGGCCGTATTCGCGGGGTTGGCGCTGCAGGTGTTGACGTCGACGATGACGTTGTTGCGTACCGCCAGCGCGCGCCCGCACGCCCAACCGCCGGCCCTGGCATTCTCTTGGGTGGCAATGGCGCTCAGTACGCCGTTGGCGTTGGACACCGGTCCCACGGTCCACTCCGTGCCGGACTGAATGTGGGTGTAGTGACGGCAGGCCGGCCACTGTTTCGCCGAGGTAGTGAAAAAGGCGTCGGCTTGTTTGGCAATCGGGAACAACACCATCGCCTGCTCGGCGAAATGCGTGAAGTTGTCCCCGTCGTTGAGCGCCTCGTCGCGCACGGCGGAAAATCCGCTGCCGTCATAGACCTGGGCCTGCGCCGAGCCGTCGATGGCCAGGCACTCCCTGGGCTTCATAGTGGCGCTGTCGTCAGACATCGCGACGCGCTTTTTGGTGACCGCCATGTTCTTCGCCCCCATCGCGGCGTTGATCTGCTCGGGGCTGAGCGGCAACGGGTCTATCTCACGCTCCACGATGGGGCGCGCGATGATCGATGTGGTGGTGGTGGTCGTCGTCGTGGTCTTGGCTGCGTGGTTGTTGGCGCTGCCGCAACCGGCGGTGAGAATGCAGAGGCCGGCAACGGCGCACCCAGCCGCTAGCTGGCGCATCTATTCAGGCCCCTCCCGCCGTAATTCCGACCGATCGCCGATCGCTCTGCCGATTGCCCGTAGAACATGCGTATGTTCAGCCTACCGCGACCCGAGGGGCGTACTACCAGGAAATTTATCAATTTTTAGTTACGGCAGGTGATCTCAGACGCCGTTCGAATAGTTCGCGGGAAAAGCCTTCCGCACCGCCGACATATCAGCTTTCCAGTGCCTCCGCGCAGCCCGCGAGGACCGCCGAGAAGCTCGACTGGAGCAACCGACGGCTGACCGGCTCCAGCAGCTTGCCGCCCACGTAAGCCGGGTGGGTGTAGCGGGTCACCCAGTCGACATGGGTGCCGTCGCCGCGCGGAGCGAACGTCAGCGTGCCGCCCTCGTGAACGAAGGGCGGGAACGAGCCGACGATGAGATAGGAGTAGCTGCGCGGCCGATCGTAGGCCGTGATCTCTTCGCGGAACCACGTGCCAACCCCGAACACCTTCCGCAGCGCACCCGCACCCGGCCCCGACGAGCCCCGTGCCCAACCGGCCTTGAGAACCAACGGAGCGGCACACAAACTGGCCGGGTCGGCGAGCCGGTCGAAAACCCGTTCCGGAGGTGCGGCGATCGTCCGTTCGACGTGAAGCTCGACCATGAGATCTCCTGCCTGATTCATGCGGGCGGCACGCCTGCGGTGCCGCGGCCCAGATTACGGAAGCCCGCACAAGCATCCTTGATGCCCACCAGGTACGGCAACGCGCTCACCTCCGACCTCAGCTTCGCTGCCAGCCGGCCGGCGGTGCTGGGCTCTGGCACAGTCACTGGTGCGCCGGACGTGGCGAGGTCGATGTAGTGAGTGGACGTTTGTCCGATGCCTTCGAAGTCGTGGGTCAGCGGCAGGCAAAGCTTGCGGAAGGGCTCGTCGAGGCACTGTGTCACGACGTCGGTCATCAACACGTATTCCGGTACTGGTACTTGGTTTTTCAGCATGCGGTGCACCAGGATGACGTCGACACCGGCGAGCTCGGCGTGGCGCTTGACCCGTTGCTCCGCCACCTCGCCCTCGTGCGCGACGAACTTGAGCGACAGGTTGTCGAGCTGCGCGCAGCTCGCGCATTCGCAGCTGTGGTCCTTTTTGATCCTTTCCCGTCGTGCGTAGAACGACTGGCGCATCCGCGATAGCCGCTCGCACACCAGCACTTTGGCGTCACCGTTTGGTGCCCAGAAGAACGCGGCGTCGCCCTCCAGCTTCGCCAGCTTCAGGCCTTTCCCGGCGTCGATGACTGCCTCCAGCAGCGTCGCTACCGTCAGTTGCGCGTGGACCAGGTGCAGTCGATTCCAATTCATGTAGTGCGTGTATCCACCGATGTCGGCGATGAGCAGAACGGCGCGCCGGATGGCCATGAGTTGGGCAGTGTAGTCGTGTTTACTGCTGACCGGAGGGCAGAACAGCAGTGCCGGCGGGTGCCCCTCTGGCAACCACCAGCGGCATCGACGTCGACGCATCGGTACGCAGGATGGTGTGCACCACGTCGATGAGGTCCTCGACGGGCATCAACCTGCCGGGCATGCAGCCACCCGACACCCACTGCGGGTAGGCCTTCATCGCCAGCTCGGAGTCCCAGCCGATGCTCATTCCGGTCTGCGCATCACCCTCACCGCCCGCGCACTCCCCGACGACGAGGCAGGTGAAGCCGATGTCGGGATGTTCGGCCCGCCACGCATCCACGAGTCGTTCGAGTGCGGCCTTGCTGACGCCATATGCGCCGAGGCCCGGCCACGGCGGCCCGAAAGTGCCTGCGTCGGACGAGAGGTAGATCGCCTTGCCCGCGGAGGCCGTCAAGTGCGGCACCGCCGCCGCCGTCGCCAGCGCCGCACCGATGACATTGGTATCAAAGACGCGCCGCCACGTTTCGGCGTCGGTATCGACCATCCGGACCAGCGGCCCCACCGCGGGTGTGTAGATGAGGTGGTCGATGCCGCCGAGCGCGTCGGCGGCGTTGTTGATGGCCGATCGGCACGATGCCTCGTCGGTGACATCGCATTCGATGGCGATCGCGTCCGGTCCCGCGTCTTTCGCCGCAGCCTCGATACGCTCACGACGGCGGGCGAGAAGCGCGACCTGAGCGCCGCGCCGGGCCAGGCCGACACCGATACACCGCCCGAGTCCACTCGAGGCGCCGATCACCACTGTCCTTGACATATTCGCCCTCTCCTGTAACGAGCTTGCTGCAGGCACAGCGTAGCGGCCGCGGTTCCCAGTACGGTGTGCCTATGAAGTATCTGGACGTCGAGGGAATCGGAAAAGTCAGCCGGATCGGGCTGGGCACCTGGCAGTTCGGCTCGCGTGAGTGGGGTTATGGGGACCGCTACGCGTCCGGCGCCGCCCGTGACATCGTGCAACGCGCCCTCGCCTTGGGGGTCACGCTGTTCGATACCGCCGAGGTATACGGGCTGGGTAAAAGCGAACGGATCCTCGGCGAGGCACTCGGCGACCGACGCGCCGAGGTTGCGGTGGCCAGCAAGATCATGCCGATCGCGCCGTTCCCCGCCGTGATCAAGCAGCGCGAGCGCGCCAGCGCGCGCCGCCTGCAGCTGGACCGCATCCCGCTGTATCAAATCCACCAGCCCAATCCGGTAGTCCCCGATTCGGTGATCATGCCGGGAATGCGCGAGCTGCTCGACACCGGCGAGATCGGCGCGGCGGGCGTATCGAACTATTCGCTGTCACGTTGGCAGAAGGCCGATGCTGCGCTCGGACGTCCGGTCATCAGCAACCAGGTGCACTTCTCGCTCGCCCATCCCCAGGCACTCGACGACCTCGTTCCCTTCGCCCAGCGCGAGAATCGCATCGTGATCGCCTACAGCCCGCTGGCGCAGGGGCTGCTGGGCGGCAAGTACGGTGTCGACAACCGGCCCGGTGGCGTTCGCGCGATCAACCCGCTGTTCGGCACGGAGAACCTGCGCCGGATCGAGCCGCTGCTGCAGACCTTGCGCGACGTCGCAACCCAAGTCGGCGCCAAGCCCGCACAAGTGGCGCTGGCCTGGCTGATCAGCCTGCCCGGCGTGGTCGCCATTCCCGGCGCGTCCGGTGTCGAGCAGCTCGAGTTCAATGTCGCCGCCGCCGACATCGACCTGAGCGCGGATTCCCGCGCCGCGCTCACCGACGCGGCCCGCGCGTTCCGACCGGTATCGGCGAGGCGCTTTCTCACCGGCATGGTCCGCGAGAAGCTCGGCAGTCACTGAATCGGTGGATGCGCGCGCCCGAGTGCTGATCACCGCCGCGGAGCTGGCCGGTCTCCTCCAGGCTCGCGATCCGGTGACCATCCTCGATGTGCGGTGGCGGCTCGATGAGCCGGACGGGTATGCCGCCTACCTGCAGGGCCACCTACCGGGTGCGGTGTACGTGTCACTCGAGGACGAGCTCAGCGATCACACGGTCAGCGGCCTGGGCCGTCACCCGCTGCCATCCGGACGCAGCATCGAGGCCGCCGCACGCCGGTGGGGCATCCGGCCGCACGTGCCGGTTGTGGCCTATGACGACTGGAATCGGGCCGGTTCAGCGCGGGCGTGGTGGGTGTTGAGCGCCGCCGGGCTCGAGAATGTCCGCATTCTGGACGGCGGCCTGGCTGCGTGGCGGTCAACCGGAGGGCACCTGGACACCGGCGGGGTCACGCCGCAACTCGGGAATGTGACTGTGCCGCAGCATGATTTGTATGCCGGGAGTCGACCTACATTGACCGCACAACAAACCGGGGCAGGAGACGTGATGCTGCTCGATGCGCGCGCACCGGAACGCTTCCGGGGCGAGGTTGAGCCGGTCGACCTGGTTGCCGGTCACATCCCCGGCGCCACGAACATTCCCAGCAGCGCCGTATTGGCCAGCGACGGCACGTTTCTCGGCGATAGTGCGCTCAGCGAACTGTTGTCCGATCACGGGGTGGAACGCGACGGCCGCGTCGGTGCGTACTGCGGTTCAGGTGTCACCGCGACCGTCACGGTCGCCGCGCTCGCTGCGATGGGTCGCGAGGCAGCGCTATTTCCCGGGTCATGGTCCGAATGGAGTTCGGATCCGGGTCGCCCCGTTGCCCGCGGTCCCGTTTAACCTCTGAACCGCTTGAGATAGGACAGCAGTCGATGCGCCGGCAGCGGCTTCGGCCAGTCGTCAGCGCGGAAGTACGCGTCCGACCCACCATCAACGAATACGACGCTCCCGCATAGGAAGTCGGCAGCATCCGAAAGCATGAACAGTACCCAGTCGGCCAGCTGCCCAGCGTCCCCGAACCCGCCGGTCGGGACAGGGAACGAGCGAATGCGCTTCGCCTCCTTCGGTGTCGACAGCTGTTCTTCCAGAAGTGGTGTCATGATCGCCCCCGGAGCAAGAGCATTCAGGCGTATGCCGGCGCCCGCCCATTCGCGTGTGACCGCCTCACGTCGAACCCAACGGCTCACTGCGGCCTTGGATGCGGCGTAGGCGAATACCGAAGCGTTCTTGCCGAAAAATCGCACGGAGCGAACCGCCTTCTCGGCGTCATGCCCGAGCAGTGCCCGGACGGTGCGCGCGGGGACCATGGGCGTTGTCGTTGTCGAGTTGCTGGAGAAAACAACCACCTTCGCGCGGCCGGTGGCGGCCAGTGCCGGCCGCCACGCGTCAAGTAGGTCAACGACGCCGAGGTAGTTGACCTGGGCGATCAGGCGGGCGCGGTCGGCCGTCCGTCCGGGACCGAGACCGGCCGCGAGCACCGCGCCGTCCAGTCTGGACCCCGAGGCCGCCAATACGCCGGCGGCGGCCGCCTGGCGTCCCTTGGCGGTCGACAAATCGGCGACGATGTCCGCCTGCTTGATGTCGACCCCGATCACCGTGTGGCCGGCGTCGCGCAGCTTCTGCGCGACCTCGTGCCCCATGCCCGAGGCCGATCCGGTGACCGCGTAGACGCCCATGCCGCCCTACGCCCTTACACCGTGCGGGCCAACCGGTGAGCGAGCAGCTCGGCGAACCTGGCCGGATCCTCGAGTGCGCCGCCTTCGGCGAGAAGGGCTGTGCCGTACAGCAATTCCGCGGTCTCGGCGACCTCGGTGAGCGAAGCATCGTCGTCCGCCTTCTTGTGTGCTTGGTGCAAACCGGTGACGAGCGGATGATTCGGGTTGAGTTCGAGTATCCGTTTCCCGACCGGAACCACCTGCCCCGAAGCCCGGTACATACGCGCGAGAGCCGGTGTGATCCCGAAGGCGTCGGTGATCAGGCAGGCCGGCGACTCGGTCAGCCGGGTGGACAGCCGCACCTCCTTGACGTGATCACTCAACGTCTCCTTCAACCAGGTCAGCAGGCCGGCGAAGTCTTTCTCCTGCTCCTCGCGCTCGGCCTCGTGCGCGGTCTTTTCCTCCTCGGAGTCGAGGTCGACCTCGCCCTTGGCCACCGACTGCAGCGGCTTGCCGTCGAACTCGGTCACGCTTCCCACCCAGACCTCGTCGACCGGGTCGGTCAGCAGCAGCACCTCATAACCCTTGGCCTTGAACGCCTCCAGATGCGGCGACTTCAAGATCTGCTCACGCGACTGGCCGGTGGCGTAGAAGATCTGCTCCTGGCCGTCCTTCAAGCGCTCGACATACTCGGCGAGGGTGGTCGGTTCCTCGTCGCTGTGTGTCGAAGCGAACGACGAAATACGCAGCAAGGTGTCCTGGTTGTCGAAGTCCGACATCAGGCCCTCCTTGAGGACCCTGCCGAACTGGGCCCAGAAGGTGCGGTAGTCCTGCGGCCGCTCGGACTGCAGGTCCTTGATCGTGGCGAGGACCTTTTTGGTCAGGCGGCGCCGGATCGCGTTGATCTGCCGGTCCTGCTGCAGGATTTCGCGGGAAACGTTGAGCGACATGTCCTGTGCGTCGACGACGCCCTTGACGAAGCGCAGGTAGCTCGGCATGAGCTGGTCGCAATCGCCCATGATGAACACGCGCTTGACATACAGCTGTATTCCGATGTTGGTGTCGGGGGTGAACAGGTCGAACGGGGCGTGTGACGGGATGAAAAGCAAGGCCTGGTATTCGAAGGTGCCCTCGGCCTTCATCGCGATGACCTCGAGCGGGTCGTCCCAGGCGTGCGCGATGTGCTTGTAGAACTCCTTGTACTCCTCGTCGGAGACCTCATCTTTGGGCCTGGCCCACAGCGCCTTCATCGAGTTGAGGGTCTCGTTTTCTTTCGTGACGACCTCTTCACTGCCTGCGCCTTCTTCATCCGAGCTGGCCGGTTTGCGTCGCTCGACGTCCATCCGGATCGGCCAGGCGATGAAGTCGGAGTACTTCTTGACCAGATTTCTGATCGTCGGTTCCGCGGTGTAGTCGTGCAGTTCGTTTTCGGCGTCTGCGGGCTTCAGGTGCAGCGTGACCGACGTCCCCTGGGCAGTATCGTCGACGGATTCGATGGTGTAGGTGCCCTCACCGCTTGATTCCCACCTGGTGGCCTCGCTCTCACCGGCCTTGCGGCTCAGCAGTTCGACCTTGTCGGCGACCATGAAGACCGAGTAGAAACCGATACCGAACTGGCCGATCAGTTCCTCCGGTGCGGTTGCGTTTTTAACGTCCCGAACCTCCCGAAGCTGGTCGCGCAGCTCGGCGGTACCCGACTTGGCCAGGGTGCCGATCAGATCGACGACCTCGGCTCGCGTCATACCGATGCCGTTGTCGCGAATGGTCAAAGTGCGTGCGTCGTTGTCCACCTCGATCTCGATGTGCAGATCGGAGGTGTCGACGTCCAAGTCCTTGTTCCGGAACGCTTCAATCCGCAGCTTGTCAAGTGCATCGGAGGCGTTCGAGATCAGCTCCCGCAGAAACGAGTCTTTGTTGGAGTAGACCGAGTGGACCATCAAATCCAGCAGTTGGCGGGCCTCCGCCTGAAACTCCAACTGCTCGACACGTGCGTTCATGAGACTCCGTTCGACGACACAACATCGGAATGTAGCGACACTGGATTCGTCCGTGTGCAGCGGGCTTCGATGTGGGGGCCGGATGATGGCATCCTGGGCCCATGGCTGCTGTTAACTCGACGATGCTTCCCCTCGGCACCCGTGTGCCCGACTTCCGGCTCCCCGACCCTGAGGGAAAGCTGCACGGCCCGGCCGACCTGGCCGCGGCCGCCGGCCTGCTGGTGGCTTTCGTCTGCAACCACTGCCCTTACGTCGTCCATATCGCGCCGACATTCGGGCAACGGGCCCGCCAGTGGATGGACCAGGGGTTGGCCGTCGTGGCGATCAACGCCAACGACATCGGCGCTTATCCGCAAGACGGGCCCGAGCACATGCGCCCGTTCGCCCAGCAGAACGGGTGGACCTTCCCCTACCTGCTCGACGAGACCCAAGAGGTCGCTCGGATGTTCCGGGCCGCCTGCACTCCGGATCTGTTCCTTTTCGACGGGGAGCGCAAGCTCGTCTACCGGGGCCAGTTCGACGCGAGTCGGCCGGGCAACGACCAGCCGGTCACCGGCGACGACCTCGACCGGGCCGTCCAGGCTGTGCTGTCGGGCCGGCCGGTGCCGGATGACCAAGTCCCCAGCATCGGCTGCAACATCAAGTGGAAGCCGGGCAACGAGCCCGGGTAAGACCTTGGCTTTAGCCATCGGTCCGTTTGAGGCTGCCGATTCTCTTGCGCAGCATTCGTGCAACAAGCTCGGTCTGCCGGTCATCGAATCCGATGTCGCCGCATCGATCAGGCCAATCGTGTGCGGGGGCGACGATCGAATCAATCATGCTTGACGTGGCGCGGGGCCGCAGGCCGATGCTTTCGCCAGCATCAACGAAGTGAGAACGGGTAAGCCGATTTGCCCGGCCGAACAGGTTGAGCGCCATGGGATCACGCCACCGCGTGTAGGGCTGGGTACACAGCAGGTCATAGGCAGGTGTCGGTTGCCACACACCGTCAGGGTCATAGATCGATAGATTCTTGCCATGCAGGTCGCCGTTGCCGATAAGCCAGGAGAATACGACGGTTTTGAGTAGTTCGAGGGCCGCCGCTGCTTTGGAGCCACCGCCGCGCGCGCATGCCTCGGCAAGTGTGGTGATGGCGGTCTCGGCCTTGATGCGGTACTTGGAAGCCGGGTAGATGTCTGCGACTTGGCAGGCGTCTTCTTGCGCGATGCGTGTCGCCCCGTCGCGGTCGAATCGTCTCACCAACAATGCACTGCGCCCATCCGCGTCGTGGAGTAAAGATGTTGTGGCGACTCGTAATCCACATGCAGCGGCCATTGACATGAAGAAGTGCTCATTCTCAACCAACAACGGATACTGCGCGGGATTGAGCTTGAGGATCGCCGGCCCGGAGCGAGTCCGCGTCGGTGTCGACATCATCGCGGCACTCACCTTGGGCTGCACTCCCGCCAATCCGACAGGATCTGCATCAACCGAGCCGACCAGTTTGTCGAACACAACCCGAAAGTCGGTGTCACGCTGCGGGTCGAACATCGGTAACGGTCGAGCCGGATCGGTGCCGGAGGGCACCACTGCGATGTTGCCGACCGTGTCCGAGCCGATGGCCAACAGCAGTGTGAGGTGATCATCGGCTGAGGTCTTCGTTGATGAGGTCACCACACCGAGGCGAACCCCCTCGGGAAGGAGCCCCGCGAAGAACGCTGGGACTGCACCACCCGTGGTGACAACGGGGTACTCTCCCGTGCGTAGCAGCGACCACGACACCGACCGGTAGCGCACGCTCGGATTGTCCGGCTGCTGATCGGCAATGTAGTCGAAGCTGACCGTGTCGCGCGGCCCGCGCACCAAGTGGGCAACGAGATTGTCACCGAGATACACGTCGGCTTTCGCGATCTCGCGCAGGTCAAGCCGGCTTGGTGTCGTCATTCGGCCACTGTGCTGACGTCGACGTGCATCCCCAATACCTCGGCAATTTCGATGACCGCGCCGAACTTGATCGAGCCGCTTCCCCGTTCCAACGCATGGACACTGGAGCGGGACACACCGGCGAGGTCGGCGAGAGTCTGTTGGGTGAGCCGTAACGTGATCCGGCGCTCGGCAAAAGCCCGGCCTATGCGTGCAGTTTCAGGCATAGTCGTCTCAGAACGTAGTCGAGTCCGACGTGGACCAGCCATTTCGCCCCTATGCTTGAGAATACATGCATAAGTAGTATGTGGTGACTGATGCGCCGTCGTCAACCGCTTATGCTTGTGTTTCTACACTTTCGATCGGCCTTATCCTGCCGTGGTCTTCGACACCTCGCGGACCACCGGAGGCCGCACAGCTACCACCAGCGTCGGTTTGTCGTCGTCTGACTCATCGGGACCGGAGACCTGATTCCACATGGTGTCGATCATCGGTTGCAGGAAGAGCTGCCCCAGCTGCCGGACCACGACGTCGATGATCTGGGTGGATTCGCTTCGGCGACTGGACACGATACCGGCGGCGCGGGCTTTGACCAGCTCAGTCCGAGTCAGCTCCGTCAACCGCTCGAGCAGTTGGCCCCTGCGCCCCGTGGGGTCGAGCAATGCGCGACGCAGATAGTTGACCACGGCCGGGTTCGACTCGAGCATCTGCTTCACGAACGCGTCGCGCGCCGCGGCCACTTCGCTTGGCGTTCCGTCGGCGGGTGCCCGTGCGATTGCGTGCGCGAAGTAGTCGACGACGAGTTGTTCGACGGCGCTGCGGATTCCGTCCTTGGTCTTGAAGTGGTGGACGACCAACCCGATGGTGACGCCGGCTTTCGCGGCGACGTTTCGCATCGACGTGCGGTCCTCGCCGAACTCCGCGTACAGGTCCATGGCGGCGTTACGGATCCGCGCCTTGGCGGTCAGGTCGTCAATGCCCGCGCGTGGATCGGCGATCGGTCCCATGTGCCTCCCTTGATCAGGCCAAGCATACTGTTCATATGGATTATTGTACAGTTGAAAAGAATATTGTACGTTTGTAACGTCGATCGAAAGGAAGGAGCTGCGGTGCAGGGCACGCTGAACGGCGTTCGCGTCGTCTCGCTTGCGGTGAACATCCCCGGCCCGCTCGCGGCGGCACGGCTGGCGGGCTTCGGCGCGTCGGTAACAAAGGTGGAGCCCCCTACCGGCGACCCCTTGGCCGCGGTGGCGCCCGGCTGGTACGCAGAGCTCGTCAAAAACCAGACGGTCCTGGTTCTGGACCTCAAGGATGCCGGCGACCGCGCCAAGCTGGACGTCGAGCTGACGGCTGCCGACGTGTTGCTCACCGCCGTGCGCCCTTCGGCGCTACGCAGGCTCGGGCTCGACGACGCGCATGTCAGGTATCCGGGGCTCTGTCACGTCGAAATCGTGGGTTACGACGGTGACCTCGAGGAGCGTCCCGGCCACGACCTGACCTATCAGGCAGCGCACGGCACCCTGCAGCCGCCGTTGATGCCGGCGGTCCCGGTCGTGGACCTTTTGGGTGCCGAACGTGCCGTGTCCGCGGCCCTGCTGGCGCTGCTGGGTAGGACGAATTCCGGTGCCGTCCGACACGGTCGGATCGTACTGGCGGACGCCGCAGCCGACGCGGGCGCAGCCGTGCGGTACGGCATCGCCGGGCCCGGCGACCCGCTCGGTGGGGCGACTCCGACCTACGGGATCTACGCCAGTGCCGACGGCTATATCGCCCTGGGTGCAATCGAACCGCATTTCCAGAAGCGGACCCTCGACGCCCTGGGCGCAGCGGATACCCATGAGGATCTCGCACGAGTCTTTGCCGGACAAAGCACGCGCCACTGGGAAGAAGTCGCCGCGCGGGTTGACATCCCGCTGGCCGGAATAGCCGAACCCAAACAAGGAGCAACCAATTGAACGCGCGCGAAGCAGTGATTGTCGGAGCCGTGCGCACGCCCGTGGGTAAACGAGGTGGCGTTTTGAGCCGGTGGCACCCGGCCGACTTGCTCGCACACACCTTGCGAAACCTGGTTGAGCGCAGCCGAATCGACGCCAGTGACATCGACGACGTGATCACCGGATGTGCGATGCAGCATGAGCACCAGTCCGGAAATATCGGGCGGCACGCGGTGCTCGCCGCGGGTCTACCCGAATCGGTGCCCGCGGTCACCATCGACCGCCAATGCGGATCCGGTCAGCAGGCGGTCAACTTCGCCGCATTCGGCGTCATCGCCGGCACCTACGCCCTGGCGATCGGGTGCGGTGTGGAATCGATGTCGCAGGTGCCGATGCCGCCGGCGTTCGCGCCGGGCGCTCCACTCGGCCCGCAGTATTCACCACTCGAGTTGGCCCGCTACAACGACAACTTGGTAGCGCAGGGGGCAGCCTCAGAGCTGCTGAACTCCAAGTTCGCCATGTCCCGCGAGGAACTCGACGCATTCAGTATGCGAAGCCATGCACGAGCATTCGCAGCGACCCGGGCGGGGAAGTTCCGCGAGCAGTTAGTGCCGATCACCGCCGATCCATTCGACCCGTCGGCCTCGACGATCGACGCCGACGAAGGAATCCGCGAACAGATAGATCCGGCGAAGATCGCGTCGCTAAAGCCGGTCTTTGCCGCGGACGGCAGCACAACCGCGGCCAATTCCTCGCAGATCAGCGACGGGGCGGCGGCGTTGCTGATCGCCGACCGCGGCTACGCGGAACGCCACGAGCTCGTCCCGCGAGCCCGTTTCCAGGCGATGACCGTCGCAGCCGCGGACCCGGTTACCCAGTTCACCGCGGTGCTCGACGCCACCCACAAAGCGCTCGAGGTGGCCAACCTGAGCGTCAGCGACATCGATTTGTTCGAAGTCAACGAAGCCTTCGCCGGGGTGCCGCTGATGGTGCAACGCGAATTCGGCGTTCCCGACGACAAACTCAACGTCAACGGCGGCTCGGTCGCGATCGGGCATCCGCTCGGCTCGACCGGAGCCCGGATGCTCACCGATCTGCTGTGCGAACTCGAACGCACCGGAAAGCGTTATGGCCTGCAGACCATCTGTGAGGCCGGCGGAACCGCCAATACCACCATCATCGAACGAATCTGAGGCGAAGCCATGGCCGGAGACAAGGAAATCGGCGAGATTGTTCGCGGCCTGCCGTCGACCCACGGCGATCACTATCAGCTCAACACCACGAACCTGATCAGGCATGCGGTGCGCACCTATCCGGAACAGGAGGTCGTGTACCGCACCCCTGGTGGCGGCTGGGAACGATACACCTACGCAGACTTATACGTTCGGGTCAAGCGGGCGGCGAACGCGCTCAAGGGACTAGGTGTCGGTCCTGCCGACACCGTCGGGGTGCTGGACTGGAACAGTAAGCGGCACTTCGAGCTCAGCTGGGCGATTCCCGGTATCGCCGCGGTGATGTTGCAGATGAACCTGCGGCTGGCCACCGAGGACCTCAGCTACGTCACCGACCATGCTGACGCGCAATGGATCCTGGTCGACGAGACGCTGCTACCGATAGCCGAGAAATTGGCTCCGCAGGTGCCGAAGGTCAAGGGCTGGATCGTGATGTCGGACCGGCCGCTCGCTGAGATCGACACCACGCTGCAGAACGTCTTTCACCTCGAAGACCTGATGGCTGGGGCCGACACCGAGATCGACTGGCCCGTCATCGACGAAACCTCAGCATACAGTGCGTGTTACACGTCCGGAACGACGGGCCGGCCCAAGGGCGTCTACTACTCGCACCGCGGCAGCTACCTGCACGCGATGGCGATGGCGGCTGCGATCAACATGCGCCGTGAGGACACCGCGATGCTCATCACGCCGATGTTTCACGGCCAGTCCTGGGGTCTTCCGCACACCACGATGTGGGCGGCGGCGAAGGTGATCCTGCCCGGCCGCTACCTGGCTGAAAACACTCGATCGCTGGTCGACACGATGATCGCGGAGAACGTGACTGTCGCCAACGGTGCGCCGGCGATCTTTCAGCCGATGCTGGACTACATCAAAACCTTGGACGTGAAGCCGGATTTCAGCAGGACCAGGCTGCTGTCCGGCGCAACCGAGCCGGCGAAGTCGCTGATGCGCGACTTCTACGAGCTCACCGGCGCGGATTTCGTACACGGCTACGGTGCGACGGAGACGACGCCGTTGATAACGATGAATATGGGCGTCAAGCCGTCGCTGCAGGGCACCCTCACCGATGACGGAAAATGGGACTTCAAGCGTTTTCAGGGGCTGCCCACCTCCGGGATCGACATCCGGATCGTCGACGCGGAAGGCAACGACCTGCCGCACGACGGCGAGAGCGTGGGCGAGGTACTGATGCGTGGCCCCTGGGTCATCGAGCGATACCACAAGCTCGACGACGACGCCGATCACTTCCTCGACGGTTACTGGCGCAGCGGCGACGTGGGAATGATTTACCCGAACGGGTATTTCAAGATCACCGACCGCGTCAAGGACGTGGTCAAGAGCGGCGGTGAGTGGATCTCCTCGATCGACATGGAGAACGCCATCGTCGGGCACCCGCTGGTGAGAGACGCCGCCGTCGTGGGTATCAGCCATCCGAAGTGGCAGGAACGTCCGCTAGCGCTCGTGGTCCCCGTCGAAGGCGCCCAGTTGACCCGCGACGACATCTTCGGATGTCTGGAGGGGCAGTTCGCCAAGTGGCAGATGCCGGACATGGTTCTCTTCGTCGAGCAGTTGCCGCGCACCAGTGTGGGCAAATTGGACAAGAAGGTATTACGAGCCGAACACGCCGACGTCTACCAGGATGCGGTCAAGTGAACCAACAAATCCTGCGATCGACCCGCGACGGCGCGGTGGCCGTGCTCGAGATGAATCGCCCGAAGTCGAAGAACAGCCTCAACAACGAACTGCTGGCGGCGATGGCAGCGGAGTTGGCGGCGTTGCGGTCCGACGAGACGGTGCTGGCCGTGGTCATCGCCGGCGCAGACCGAATGTTTTGTGCGGGCGCGGACATCACCGCGTTCGACGCGATTCGCGCCCGGCCACTGGTGACCGGAGATTTCGGTGGCGAGTTTTGGTCGACACTCGCTGCGTTTCCCAAGCCGATCATCGCCGCTGTCGAAACTTTTGCCCTCGGGGGCGGCTGTGAGCTGGCTCTGGCCTGCGACATCGTCGTCGCCGGCGAGTCCGCTCAGTTCGGGGTCCCCGAGGTGAAGATCGGGGCGATCCCGGGTGCCGGCGGAACCCAACGGATCATCCGGGCGATCGGCAAATCCAAGGCCATGGCGATGCTGTTGACCGGCGACCCCATGAAGGCCGAGCAGGCATGCAGTGCGGGGTTGATCGCCGAAGTGGTCGCTGACGGCCAGGCCGTCTCGCGGGCGTTGGCGATGGCGCATCGCATCGTGAAGAACTCCCCGCTCGCGGTGGCACTGGCCAAGGACGCCGCTGTGCACGCGTTGGAAACCTCATTGACGCAGGGACTTGAACACGAGAAGCGGAATTTCTACGTGGCGGTGCATTCCGCCGACAGTCACGAGGGCCAGGCGGCATTCCTCGCCAAGCGCGCGCCCCAGTTCACCGGAAAGTAGGTAAAGCATGCCCGGACTATTATTCCCGGACTACGTCGCCGCGTGGGAAACCGAGGATCAAAAACTCCTGCGCAAGCACGCAGCCGAGTTCTTCCGCAAGGAAGCGACTCCCAACCAAGCCAGGTGGGCGAAACAGCAGCAGGTGGACCGGGAGTTCTGGAACAAGGCCGGCGCCGCCGGGCTTTTGGGCCTCAACCTTCCCGAGAAATACGGCGGTGGCGGCGGCAGTTTCGGTCACGAGGTGGTGGTGATGCAGGAGCGCGCCTATGCGCACGACACCGCGTTCGGTTTCTCGGTGCATTCGACGCTGGCCGCCCAGTACATCGCCGAGTATGCCTCCGAGGAGCAGAAGAAGCGCTGGATCCCAAAAATTGTCAGCGGCGAGATGGTGATCGCCGTCGCGATGACCGAGCCGGGCACGGGTTCGGACCTGCAGTCGATCCGGACCAGCGCGGTCCGTGACGGTGACGAGTACGTGGTCAACGGGTCGAAGACGTTCATCTCCAACGGATCCCACTGCGACCTAATCGTGATTGTGGTCAAGACCGAGTCCGGGCTGTCACTGATCGTGGCTGAGACACCAGGGCTGGCGGGTTTCGAGCGCGGCCGGGTTCTGGAGAAGATCGGCCAGCACGGTCAGGACACCCGGGAGCTTGCGTTCACCGACATGCGGGTGCCGGCCGCAAACCTACTCGGCGGCGTCGAGGGCAACGGTTTCGCCCAGCTGATGGAGCAGCTTCCGCGCGAGCGACTGACCATCGGGGTCGAGGCGGTCGCCATGGCGGAGGCCGCCGTGGTCGAGACGATCCGGTACGTCAAGGAGCGCACCGCGTTCGGCAAGCCCCTTCTCGACTTTCAGAACACCAAGTTCGTGCTGGCCGAATGCAAGGCGGAGGTGGTGGCCGGCAAGACGCTCATCGATTACTGCATCGGCCGGTACCTCGACGGAAAATTGGATGCCGCAACGGCGTCGATGGCCAAGATGTGGGGCTCTGATAAGCAGGTAGAGATCACCGACAAGTGCCTGCAGCTTTTCGGTGGATACGGCTACATGATGGAGTACCCGATCGCGCAGATGTATGCGGCGGCGCGGGTGCAAAAGATCTACGGCGGCACCAACGAGATCATGAAAGTGCTCATCGCGCGGAGTCTGTAGCTAAGCGGCACTGGTAAAAGGAGTAATTCCATGGACATTGCAGGTACCAGCGCGCTCGTCACCGGTGCGGCATCCGGCCTCGGCTTGGCCACTGTGGAAACACTGGCGAAGTCCGGAGCGCGGGTGGTCGCCGTCGACCTACCCAATACAAACACGGACGCGCTGACCCTCCTCGGCAATACCGTCCGATTCGTGCCCGCCGACGTCACCGACGAGGATGCAGTGACCAGGGCCGTCGAGATCGCCAACGCGGACAAGACATTGCGTATCGTCGTCAACTGCGCCGGCGTCGGCAATGGCATCAAGACCGTCAGCAAGAAGGGCCCTTTCCCGCTCGACGCGTTCGAGAAAGTAATCAAGATCAACCTGATCGGGACCTTCAATGTCGTGCGCTTGGGCGCATACGCAATGTCGCAGAACGACCCCGTCGACGGCGAGCGTGGCGTCATCGTCAACACTTCCTCCGGCGCGGCCTTCGACGGCCAGATCGGGCAGGCGGCCTACTCCGCGTCCAAGGGGGGTGTACTGGCGGCGACGCTGCCGATCGCCCGCGACCTGGCTTTGTACCTGATCCGGGTCAACACCATCGCTCCGGGCCTGTTCGAAACCCCGCTTCTCAGCTCGCTTCCGGAGGCTGCGCTGACCGCTCTCAGGGCGCTGACGGTGCATCCGAACCGGCTCGGTGATCCTGCCGAGTACGCGCATCTGGTCAAGGCCATCGTCGAGAATCCGATGCTCAACGGCGAGACGATCCGCCTCGATGGCGCGCTCCGGATGCCTCCGAGGTGATGTCTGGCCGTGACATGGTCACCCGTTAGCGGCCGGTGAATTTCGGGGCCCGGCGCTGGGCCGCTGCGGCGACACCTTCGCGGAAGTCGGCGGTCGCCTGCAGCCGGGTTTGTTCTTCGAGTTCGTGTGCGGTGGCCGCGGCGACAGCTTCGGCGAGTCCGGCGCGCATGGTGGCGCGGATGCTCAGCAGTGCCAGCGGAGCCGAGGTGGCGATCCGCTCGGCGAACCGAAGCGCCGTCGCACGCACCTCGCCATCGGCAGCCAGTTCGTCGACCAGCCGTGCAGCGCAGGCGGTTTCACCATTGAGGCGCTCGCCGGTGAGCATCCACTGCAGCGCCTTTTGCTGCCCAACGACGCGCGGCAACGTTGCGGTGATCCCGAAGCCGGGGTGCAGCCCGAGCTGGCTGAAGTTGGCCGCGAATCTCGACGATGGTGCGGCCACCCGGAAGTCCGCGGACAGCGCAAGCCCGAGCCCGCCGCCGATCGCAGCCCCGTGCACAGCAGCGACAACCGGCTTGCCGGCGCGGAACAACCGGATGGCCTGGGCGTAAAGCTCGCCGGGAGACACCCGACCTTCGTCGCTGCGGGAGAAGTCGGCGCCGGCGCAGAAGTGCTTCCCCTCCGCGCACAGCACGATCGCCCGGCATTCGGTGTCGCCGTCGAGGCGGTCGTAAGCATCGGCGATGCCCTTGATCAATGCGGTGTCGAAGAAGTTGTTCGGCGGCCGGTGGATCTCCACAGTGGCCACGTGGCCGGCGAGTTCGACACTGACATCCGGGGCGTTCACAGTTGCTCCAGCAGTTGCCGCACGGCGGTGTTGAATGTCTGCGGCTGGTCTATGTTCGCCGCATGCCCGGCGTCGTCGATGACGACCTTGCGGGCATTGGCGATGTGGCGGTGCATGTAGTCCGCGCTGGCCAGGAATTCGGTGTCTTGGGCTCCGACGACCACCAACGTGGGCACCGTGATGGCCTCGAGCGATTTGATCACGCGCGCGTCCCGTTGAGCCATGACGCCCCGGGCGGCGCGAGGCAGCCCCTCGGGATGCTCGTGCACCGCCTGCGCGACTTCCGGCGACATGTCGGCCGGTGTTTCGCCGCGCTCGAGTTGTTGGGCGCGTCGCTCCACCCACGCGTTCCACTTGTTGCGGGCGTCGTCGTTGCGGTAGCCCGGCCCGGTGTCGACCAGCACCAGCGCGGCCACCCGTTGCGGGTGAACGAGGTGGAAGGCCAGGGATAGGTAGCCGCCCAAGGACATCCCGCCGAGCACGGCACGCGGAGCACCCGCGGCGTCGAGAATGGCCGCCATGTCGGCGACGCTGATCTCCTCGCTGTAGCAGGCCATGTCCTCGGGCGCGTCGCTGCCGCCGTGCCCGCGCTGGTCCCAGACAATCACCGGCCGGTCGGCGGACAGGGCGCCGATATTGCGGTTCCACATGCCCGCGGTGGCGCCGAAACCGTGGGTGAGTAACAGCGGCACCCCCGACGCCTGCGGGTTGTGCACCTGGTATGCCAGCGTGACCCCGTCCGGCCGTTGCAGTCGGCTCATGTCACCACCTCTGATCCGCACTGGATCGCCGGGTACAGCGCGTCGGGACCGCACGTGACTAACGCCGTGCCGAGCCGGTCCGCCCAGCGATGGTGGCCTCCGGCTTCGTCTCGCCAGGCCCGGAGTCGGCGGGTGAGGTAGTGCAATGGATACTCCTTCGTCATGCCGATGGCGCCATGCGTCTGATGCGCGGCGGCGGCCACCAGCTGCGCGGCCCGGTCGGCGAGCAGTTTGGCACAAGCGATTTCGAATCCGCCGCGGCCGAGCTCCATTGCCTCGACCGCACCGTCGACAGCCGACGCAACGACGGCGGCCTGCTGGTGGATGGTGACCAGATGGGCCTGCACGGCCTGGAACCGGCCGATGGGGCGCCCGAATTGCTCACGTTCGCGGCTGTAGCGCAAGGTCATCGCCGCGACAGCGCTCACTGCGCCGGCCATCAACGCGACACGTCCCAGCGCGATCCGCTCCCACAGCGCTTGTTCGGTGACCGCGTCCGGCGCGTGGGCTCGTGCGGTGACCGGCACACCGTCGAAACGTAGTGTGTCTCTGGGCTCATCGGCCAGGTTGGCGCCCCGGCTGACGGCCAGGCCGGCTGGTTCTGCGGCCGGTCCGGGCGCGAGCACCACGACGTCGTCGACGAGCCCGACAACATGCTCGGCGCGGTGGCCCCATGCCACGTGCGGCACGGTGCCGACCAGCCGATCATCGTCGAGACGGAGCTGCCCGGTGGCGGGCGGCAACACCGTGCGAACACCGGTGGGCAGCGCCACACCGCCGGACGCCAGCAGCCACCCGCCGACCAGCCCGGCCTCGGCCAGCGGCACCGGCGCCGCGTGTGCGCCGGCCGCCCGTAGCAGCTGGACCGCGTCGGCAACGCCGCCACCCGCTCCGCCCAGTTCCTCTGGAACGGGGACGTCGGCAAATCCGGTCTGCTGCAACGCTTGCCAGAGCTGCTCGGCCCAACCGGTAACTTCGGCCTCGCCGACGACCTCCCATCGGCTGTGCTCGTCGAACAGCTTGGCGGCGATGCTGTGCAGTTCATCGGTGCTCATGTCAGACCCTTGGCAACGACTGAGCGCAGCACCTCATTGGTGCCGCCCCGGATGGTGAAGGACGGCGCGTCCAGCACCGCGCGACGCAGCAGCCGCCCGAAGAGCGACGGTGGCTCCTGACCGCAGACCAGCTCACGGTCCAACAACTCCCGCAGCGCGGTCACCACATCCTGTTCGAACCGGGTGCCCATCTCCTTGATGAGCGCGGCCTCGGCCGACGGCGTGTCACCCGCGTCGATCGCCCGGGCCACGGCCAGCGAAAGCCGGCGCAGCACCCAGTACTGGGCCGCCAGCTCGCCGATCAGCCGACTCCCGGCAGCGCCGGCGGCCAGGTCGGGGCACTCGCGGATGAACTCCTGGACGAGCAGGAACGTGGAGATCCACCGGTCCGGGCCGCTGCGCTCAAAGGCCAGTTCGCTGGCGTTCTGCGCCCAGCCCTGCCCGATCTCGCCGACCACCATTTCGTCGGAGACCAGCACACTGTCGAGTGCCACCTCGGCGAAGTGGTCCGTGCTGCCGTCCACATACGGGATTCCCTTGACCGTCACACCGGGGCTGCGCATGTCGATCAGGAACCGGCTGAGCCCCTCATGACGGGCGCCGTCGGCGGTTCGGCACAGCGCGATCATGAAGTCGGCACGCATCGCGTTGCTCGTCCATACCTTGACGCCCGACACCCGCCAACCGCCCTCGGCGCGCACCCCGCGTGTACGCACCGACGCGAGGTCGCTTCCGGCGTCCGGCTCGCTCATGCCGATGCAAAAGCACAACTCCCCCCGGCAGATTCGAGGCAGCAGCCACTGCTTCTGCTCCTCGGTGCCGTAGCGCAGCAGCACCGGAGCGATCTGCCTGTCGGCCACCCAGTGATGCCCGACCGGGGCACCCCAGCGCAGCAGCTCCTCGACGACGACAAAACGGTCGACGGCGGTGGCGTCGCGGCCGCCGTAGCGCGCCGGCACCGCCATACCAACCCAGCCCCGCGCGGCCAACGCGGCGGAGAACGCCGGATCGACCGCAGCGGCCATACCCAGGCCCGGCTCGAATGACCCCGACGGCAGCTTCTCGGCCAGGAATGCACACACCTGCTCCCGCAAGTCCAGTTCCGCGACGGTGAGCCTGGCGGACGTCGTGAGCACATCTGGCACGCTAAGCGCAGCCTTGCCGAAGGACAAGGTAAGGGGATCTCCCGACGTGCTGGTCTAGCGCGGGCCGGGGCCACCGGGTCTGCCCGGTCCCCCGGGTCCCCCGGGACCACCGGGTCCGCCCGGTCCTCCAGGTCCGCCGGGGCCGTTTATGGCCGGAAGCCAGAACACGCATTGATTCAAGTCGGGGTTCCAGTACCAGCCGGGGGCGCAATCATCGTCGGCCCGGCTGATCGGCAACGCTGCCAGTCCGGTCACCGGCAATATCGCGAACACGAGAGCGGACCCGCCGATTGCGCAACGCCGTAGGACACGTCTCATTGCAGACCTCACTTCAACCACTGCTCATCATTTTGGTCTAGTGGGCCCAGCCGCGTGCCGTGTTAGAACAACGTCGGAATCCGCGCGTCGATCAGGTGCGGCCCCGGCTCGACCAGCGCGCGGCGGAACTGATCGGCCAGCTCCTCGCAGGTGTTCGCCACGCTGGCCGGCACCCCGAAGCCCTCGGCGATCTTGGCGAAGTCCATGTTCGGCCGGGACAGGTCGAGCAGGTCTTCCGCTTTCGGGCCGCCCGCACCCGCGCCGACCCGGGAAAGCTCAAGCCGCAGGATGGCGTAGGCGCTGTTGTTGATCAGCACGGTCGTCACGTTGACGCGCTCTCGCGCCATCGTCCACAGCGCCGAGATCGTGTAGGCCGCGCTGCCGTCGGCCTGCAACGCGATCACCGGCCGGTCGGGCGCGGCGACCGCCGCACCGAGCGCAACCGGCAGGCCCTGCCCGATCGCCCCGCCGGTCAGGGTGAGCACGTCGTGGCGCGGTGAGCCGGCGGTGGCCGCCGGCAGCAGCAGCCCGGAGGTGTTGGACTCGTCGGAGATGATCGCGTCCTCCGGTAGCAGCGCGCCGATCACCTGCACCCAGTTCTGCGGCGTCAGCTCGCCCGTCGGCAACTCCGGCGCCGCGGCCGGCGCCGGGCGCGGCTCGGTGCCGGGAGCCAGCAGCTCGGCCAGCTGCTCCAAGGCCGCTACCACGTCGGTCTCCAGGCCGGCCAGGTTGTGCACGACGGCTCCCTCAGGAGTCAGGTCGCTGGGCTTGCCGGGGTAGGCGAAGAACGAGACCGGCGCGCGGGTGCCCACGACGATCAAGTGCTTGACCCCGTCGAGCTGAAACGCCGCCTGCTCGGCCAGATAGCCGAGCCGGTCGGCCGCCGGAACACCCGCGCCGCGGGTCAGCCGGGCCGGGAAGGTCTCGACCAGCGCTCGCGCGCCGGTCGCGGCGGCGATCCGGTCGGCCGCCGAGAGCCCGCGCATGCCGGTGGCCGGACCACCGATCAGCAGCACGGTCGGTTCGCCGCCGCGCAGCACGTCGGCAACCTCGGCGAGGACGCCTTCGTCCGGCGCCGCCGGCGGGTCCGGCGCGATGGGCCCGGACGCCTCGGCGCCGTCGTCCCAGGAGATGTCGGCGGGCAGGATCAGGCTGGCGACGCGCGCCGGGCTGGCCAACGACGCGGCCACCGCCTCGGCGGCGTCACGGCCGATGTCGGCACCCGAGCTGGTGCGGCGCACCCAGCCGTGGGTCCAGTCGGTCAGCGGCTCGATGTCGGACTCCAGCGGCGCGTCGTACTTCTTGTGGTAGGTGGCGTGGTCGCCGATGACGTTGATCACCGGCACGTGCGCGCGGCGGGCGTTGTGCAGGTTGGCCAGCCCGTTACCCAGCCCCGGCCCCAGGTGCAACAGGGTGGCGGCCGGCTTGCCGGCCATGCGGGCATAGCCGTCGGCGGCGCCGGTGACGACGCCTTCGAACAGGCACAGCACCCCGCGCATCTGTGGCACCGAGTCCAGCGCGGCCACGAAATGCATCTCGGACGTGCCGGGGTTGGCGAAGCACACCCGCACGTCGCAGTCGACCAGCGTGGCGATCAGCGCCTGCGCGCCGTTAGTCATCGGGTCACCGCTTCGTCGAGCAGCACACCGGGATTGAGGACGCCCGCGGGGTCGAACGAGTCCTTGATCCGGCGCATCAGCGCGATCTTGACCGGATCCTCCAGCTCAAGGAAGTGTCGCATCTTGATCCGGCCCAGGCCGTGCTCACCGGAGATCGCCCCGCCCAGCTCCATCGCAGCGGCGAAGATGTCGTGCAGCAGCCGGTGGCGGACGTCGTCGTCGGCGCAGAACACCGCCAGGTGCACGTTGCCGTCACCAGCATGCCCGCACCCCACCACCCCGGCGCCGGCGTTTTGCGCGAGTTCTTGTGCCCGGGTGAGGAATTGGTGCATCTGGGCGCGCGGGACCACCACGTCGATGACGTCGTTGGCCCCGGCCGCCTTGGCGGTCCAGAACGCCTTCTCCCGGGCCTCGATCAGTGCATGTGCGGAATTGCCTTCCAGCACATACAAATCCAGCGCACCCAGCGACTCCAGCAGCCCGCCGAGCATGGCGACGTCGTCGTCGAGGCGGTCGTGGTCGCGGTTCTCCACGCCGATCACCAGGTGCGCCTCGGCGGCCTCGCGGATGTTGTCGGGGATGCCCAGGTTCAGGTTCTGCGCGTAGCTGAGCGCGGCCAGCGTGAGCTTGTCGACGTACTCGAGGATGTTGGGGTCCACACCGCTGCGCATCACCGCAGGCACGGCCCGCATCACCGCGGGCAAGTCGGGAAACGGGACCAGCAACGTGGCCGGGTGCGCCAGCCGCGGGTAGAGCCGCACGGTGACCTCGGTGGCCAGCGCCAGGGTGCCCTCCGAGCCGATGATCAGCTGGGTCAGGTCATAGCCGGTCGATAGCTTGGTGATCTTGCCGCCGGTGCGGATCAGCTCGCCGGTGGCCAGCGCGGCCTGTAGCCCGAGCACGTTGTGGCGGGTCACCCCGTACTTGACCGCCCGCATGCCACCGGCGTTGGTGCCGACGTTGCCGCCCACGCTGGCGCTCATCTCGCCGGGAAACACGGTGTACACCAAACCTTCTGCGGCGGTGGCGGTGTCGAGGTCGGCCAGGGTGACCCCGGGCTGCACGACCGCGACCTGGTTGTCGGCGTCGATCTCCAGGATCTTGTTCATCCGCTCGAACGAGATGAGCAGCCCGTCCGGACAGGGCCGCGCGGCCGCCGACAATCCGGTTCCCGAGCCGCGGGCGGTCACCGGGATCTGTGCCCGGGAGGCGGCGGCCAGCAGTGCGGCGACGTGTTCGGCGGTCTGTGGGCGGGCCAGGTAGCGCGGGGCCACCGGTTCGCCGACCAATGCCTCGTCGTGGTGGTAGTCGGGCCCGATCCGCTCACCGGTCAGCAGCTGGGACTCCCCGACGATGTCCGCGAACTCCCGCACGGCGTCGGTCTCGGTCTGCGCGTGCATGTCGTTACCTCGGTTCTTGTGCCACGGGCGAGACGCCCGATTCGGCTGAGCCGAGACAGACGTTACGCGGGGAAACTATGGTCGCTTTGTGAGGCGTCGAACGGTGCTGAAGCTACCGCTGCTGCTGGCGGCGGGCTCTACGCTGACTCAGGTGCCCCGCGCCGCCGCAGAGCCAGGCCGATGGTCGCCCGACCGAGCCAACCGCTGGTATCAAGCGCAGGGTTGGCCGGTCGGCGCCAACTACATCACCTCAAACGCCATCAACCAGCTCGAGATGTTTCAGGCCGACACCTTCGACCCGCGGCGCATCGATACCGAGCTCGGCTGGGCCCGGTCGCACGGGCTCAACACTGTGCGGGTGTTCCTGCACGATCAGCTCTGGGCCCAGGATTCCCGGGGCTTCCAGATACGTCTCGGGCAGTTCGTCGATGTCGCGGCGCGCCACCGCATCAAACCACTCTTTGTCTTGTTTGACTCCTGTTGGGACCCGTTCCCCAAACCGGGTCGGCAGCGCGCGCCGAAGCCTGGGATCCACAACTCCGGTTGGGTGCAAAGTCCGGGCGCTGAAAGCCTCGATGACCGCCGCACGCGCGGTCTGCACGACTACGTCACGGGCATGTTGACCCAATTCCGCGCTGATGATCGTGTTTTGGGTTGGGATCTGTGGAATGAGCCCGACAATCCCGCGCACGTGTATCGGGAGGTCGAGCTGAAAGACAAGCAGGAGCTTGTCGCAGACCTGCTCCCCCGGGTGTTCCGGTGGGCACGCGAAGTTGATCCCCGTCAACCATTAACGAGTGGCGTATGGGACGGTTCGTGGGGAGATACTGCGCGCCGCAGCATAATCGCTAATATTCAACTGGACAACTCCGACGTGGTCACCTTCCACTGCTATGACGAACCAGCGGCCTTCGAGGACCGGATCGCCGAACTTTCCCCACTGGGACGCCCGATCCTGTGCACCGAGTACATGGCTCGGACGCTCGGCAGCACCGTTGACGGTGTCCTGCCAATTGCGAAGCGCCACAACGTCGGCGCACTCAACTGGGGTCTGGTCGCCGGGAAGACCCAGACCTACTTCCCGTGGGACTCATGGGACCACCCGTACACAACGGCTCCTAAGCTCTGGTTTCATGACCTGATCCAACCCGATGGGCGGCCCTATCGGGACACCGAAATCCAAACGATCAGCAAGCTGAGCAGCTTGTAAGATGCGGAGATGCTGGCCCGATCTGTGGTCGCGAGCGCGAGATCGCTACCCTCAACGTCACGGACAGTGGAGGTTCATATGGCCGGGCAGATCCCGCTGGTCGACTACCTGGTACTCGACGACGGTGAACCGCACCTGGTCGCGCAGAAATGCACCAACTGCGGGGCCCGGTTCTTCGACCGGCGCAATGCCTGCGCCAACTGCTTCGCCACCGAGTTCACCACCGCCCCGGTCGCAACCGAGGGCACGGTGCGTGCGTTCACAATTGTCACCCTCGCGGCACCCGGCATCCCCACCCCATTCGTGGCGTCCGTCGTCGACTGCGATGGAATCCAGGTGCGCACCAACCTCATCAACGTCACGCCCGACCCCGAGCACGTCCACGACGGGATGAAGGTGCGGCTTGCCACCTACTCGATCGGCACCGACTCCGAGGGCACCGACGCGATCGGGTTCGGCTTCGAGCCCACCGCATGAACAGAACCGATCGGACGAAGAAGGAGCACCAACGATGAGCGGCAGCGACGAGGTCTGGATCCTCGGGATCCGGATGACCAAGTTCGGCAAACACCCCGACCTCGACGCTGTCGACCTGGCCGCCCAAGCCGCCATGGGTGCGCTCGCCGACGCGGGCGTGACCATGGCCGACATCGGCGTGCTGGCGGCCGGCAACCTGATGAACGCCAACGCGGGCATCGGCCAGCAGCTGCAGAAACAGATCGGCCAGACCGGCATCCCGGTGTACAACGTGGCCAACGCCTGCGCCACCGGGGCCACCGCGTTGCGAACCGCCATCATGGCCGTCAAGGCCGGCGAAGTCGACTACGGCCTGGCGGTCGGCGTCGAGAAGTTGGCCGGTGCCGGTCTGCTCGGCGCGGGCGGCAAGAAGAAGGAGAGCGCCGACACCTGGACCCCGTCGGGCCGTTACGGCGCGGTCGCGCCGATCGACGGGCGGATCGGCACCGAGGCCATGCCCGGGGTGTTCGCCCAGATCGGCGTCGAGTACGGCCACAAATACGGCGGCACGAGCTTTGAGCTGTTCGCCAAGATCAGTGAGAAAAACCACGCCCACTCGACGCTGAACCCGCTGGCCGCCTATCAGAAGAAGTTCACCCTGGAAGAAATCATGAATGACGTCATGATCGCCTACCCCAACACTCGCCCGATGTGCTCGGCCAACTGTGACGGTGCTGCGGCTGCGGTCGTGTGCAACGGCGCAACGCTCAAATCGCTATCGCTTGAGCAGCGTCGGCGCGCCGTGAAGGTATCGGCGTCAGTGCTGACCACCGACCCCTACGAGGCAGGCTGCCAGGTCCTGCCGAACGTCAACACGCTGACCCGCAACGCCGCGGCTACCGCCTATGAGCAGGCCGGCGTGGGCCCGAGTGATCTCGACCTCGTTGAGCTGCACGACTGCTTCGCCACCGCCGAGCTGGTGCACTACGACAACCTGATGCTCTGCCCCACGGGAGAAGCCGTCCCCTTTTTCGAGTCGGGCGCCACCTGGCGGGACGGGACCACTCCGGTCAATGTCTCCGGCGGGCTCGAGTCCAAGGGCCACCCGATCGCCGCCACCGGGATCGCCAACGTCTGGGAAGTCGCCCATCACCTGCGGGGCGAGGCCGGCGACCGGCAGATCGACGGCGCCAGCGTCGGGATGACCCACGTCATCGGGCTGGGCTCGGCCTGCGGCGTCCACATCCTGGAGAAGGCGGCCAGCTGAGGTCACGCATCGGGCGGTGGTTGCCGTTCCTCTGCACCGCGTCTTTGACGTGGTCGGATTCGTTCATCCCTTCGGGCTGAGCCCCTAGACCGCTCTGACCAGGGCGGACAGGTGGCTGGGTTCCGGGTGATGGCGCGGTCCCACCGGGTTCCGTCGGTCGGTTCCGAGTGGCCCCATGGCGCAATTCCGGGGCCGGACCGTGGTAGAAGTCCATATGGCCTCGGGGACGCCTCACCACCGCCGGGCTGGATGGGGGATCCGCGCCGTCAATCGGTTGGTGTTGGTCGGGTTGGTGGTGTCCCTCGTCCAGCTGGGTGCTCCCGCCCCCACCGCCAGCGCCGCCGTCCTCGGCAACGACTACCCGGCCAACCTGGCCACCGCGGCCAAGGACGCCCTCATCGATCCCTGGCGATTCTTCAACCGCGAGTGCACCTCGTTCGTGGCCTGGCGGCTCAACAACGCCAACGGGGTCGGGTTCAACGACTTCTACGGCGGGCCCCAGTGGGGGAATGCCAACACCTGGGGAGCCGCGGCCA
>NZ_JBOHHI010000012.1:0-27670 GCF_050700595.1 Mycobacterium sp. | reverse complement strand
CGAGTTTGGTGAGGAAGGGGCGGGGCCTGCTCAGGGTGTCGGTCGAGGTGGTCCTCTACGCCGGGTGGAGCTTGGCCCCAACTTATTCGGTTGGTTCGGGGCGGCCTTTGGGCTTAGGCGGCTGCGGGGGTTGTGGCGGCGCCGGCGATGGCGGCGTCCCAGGGGATGCGTTGGCAGACGATGACGTGGATCTGGCGCAGCAGCGCGGCGGCGATGGCGGCTCGAGCCTGTCCGGAGGTGAGCCGGTTGTGTTCTCGGGTGGTCAAGTGCTGGTAGCGGGCGGCCATGACCGGGTTGTGCGACAGCGCGCCCCAGACGGCGCGCCAGGCCGCCAGTCGTAGCCGGGGCCGGCCCCGGCCGGAAATGCGTGAGCGTCCGATCATGGTGCCGCTGGTGTTTTCTCGTGGGCATAGTCCGGCGTGTTTGACCAATGCGCGAGGGCTGGTAAAGCGGGTTGGGTCACCAGTCTCAGCCAAGATGGCCGCCACCCCCAGCGGACTGACGCCGGGGATGCTGGCGGCCAGCGTGGTCAACCCGAGTTCGTCGAGAATTTCCAGCATGCGGGTCTGCACTTGGGCCAGGCGGGTTTTGGTGGCGTGCCAATCGGCCAACACCCATGCGGCGCGCCGTAGTGCTCCCGGGCGTTGTGCGCTAACTCCGGCCGGATCGGTGAGCACGGCGTAGACGGCGTAGGTGATGCGCTGAGAAGGGCCCTGTTTGGCGCCCCAGCGGGGCAACTCGCGGCGAACCGCTGCCTCAAACCGCTTATAGCCGCCACAACCCGCTTGTTCGGGATGGCCATCGCAGCGCTCGAGTACCACGGCCAGTGCCGCACACCAGGTGATCGAGTCGAACGGTTCAGCAGCTGCCGATAACACTGCCGGCCAGGCGCACTCGAGCAGGTCGCGCAACTGCAGGCGACTCGTGGTGGCCGTGGTGATCAGCTGATCGCGGTAGGCGCCTAATTGGCGCAATTCCGCCCAGGTTTCATCGGGACGCTCGGGGTCATAGCAGTGCAGCTGGGTCACCAACCGCGCGATCAGCACCGCGTCTTTGTCGTCGGTCTTGTCGCGGGTGTAGTCCTCGGACTCTCGTGCCCGCCCGACCAGCAGCGGCTGCACACACACCAGCGTCATGTCCCGCTCGGTGGCAAGCTGATCAAGCACCCGCCAGCGATGCCCGGTCGGCTCGCAGGCGATGGTGACACCAGCGAACCCGTGTTTGTGGGCCTGCCGGCGGGCCCAATCCAGCAGCGGACCCAGCCGCCAGGCCTTGCCCTTGACCCGCCGCCGTTCCAACACCTGCGAATCACCGCCCACCAGCACCGCTACCTGCTTGGTATCGGCCAGATCGATGGCAAAAACCGCGTTGTCGACCGGCACCAGCTCACGCAACCGGGCCAACTTGGCATTGCGCTGCTTGTCACCACGCGACAGACCACTACCCTGAACCATGACGTCCTCCTCGGTGTATTGGGATACCAAGCCCGTCAACGACACCAGGAGGACGTCTTCTACATCAATACTCTTCGGCATAACCCTCTTACTACGCCCGCGATTGATCCGGGATAGCGCACGCTCGCGCGAGTGGGGAACCATGCGCAGGGCTACTTCACCACCGCCAACGCGAAACCGTCCCATTGTTTGACACCCACCGTCTGCAGCACGGCGGTGTCCAATCGTGGGTGTTCGCCCATCACCTGCAGTGACTTGCGCACCGCCTGCGCCAGCCGGTCGTCGGCGGCAGGCGACAGAATGCGCCCTTCGCGAATAACGTTGTCCACCAGGATAACCGAACCAGGATGGGATAGCCGGACAGCCCACTCCAGGTAGCCGACGTTGTTTTCCTTGTCGGCGTCGATGAACACCAAGTCGAATGGGCCGCCGGCCACGGTCGGCAATGTCTCCAGCGCAGCGCCGACCACCACCTCCACCCGCTCGCCGACGCCGGCGCGGTCCACGTTGGTCCGCGCAACCTCGGCGTGCTTGGGGTCATATTCCAGCGTTACCACGCGTCCGTCGAGACCGGCACCTCGAGCCAGCCAAATGGTGCTGTAGCCGCCCAGCGTGCCGATTTCCAGAATGCGACGCGCCCGCATCGCGGAGACCAGCAGACACAAGAACTTGCCCTGCTGGGCCGACACGGCAATGTGCGGCAACCCCGCCGTGTCGCTCGCGTCCAGTGCCTCAGACAACGCGGGATCGTCGCCGACCAGCATGGTGTCCAAAAAGGCGTCAACGTCGGCTGGATTCGGTTCCTGAGGCATGACGTAGACGGTAGCCCGGCGACGATGCGGGTCCGAAGCGAACCGAGGAGGAGCGGGGCAATCGAACTCAGCCCGGCGACGATGCGGGCCCGGAGCGACCCAAGGTGACTAGAGGGGGGGGTTTACCACATACCCGTATGGGGTATATAGTAACGCTGGTTGCCCTCATTCGAGGACTACTGCACGGGAAGAATCCGCTGGATCCCTGCCTTCGCGGGGTTCCCGACACAGATAGGGGCGAGCTAGATGGCGCACTACGAGAAAGGGACATTGCTGACCTGCGGCCACGAGGGCTGTGGATGCCGGGTCCGCATCGAGGAAGAATGCCAGTGCGCGGGCGCCGGCGAACCGTACCGCTGCACGTGCGGCGATGAATTGGTTGCCGTCGGGTAACCATCATTACGGCCGGGCTGGCCGGTCAGCGCCCAAAGGTGCGGCCGGCCAGCTCAACTTGTGCCGTCAAGTCCAGGGCTACCGCCGACGTGCCGACGGCTACCACGTGGGTACCCTCGGCAATCTGCCAATTTCCGCCAGCACCGTCGTAACGGGCCAGCAGCCGCGGGTCCACTTCGATCCTCACCCGGCGCGATTCGCCTGGGTCGAGATCGACCCGCTCGAATCCGAGCAACCGCAACCGCCGCTCACCTGGGGCCGACGTCAAGTACAGCTGCGGGACGTCGGCGCCACGCCGATCGCCGGTGTTTACGACGGTAACGCCGGCAGTCACGGTGTCACCGCCCGTCACAGAGAAGTCGCGGTGCTCAAAGCCGGTATAGGACAACCCGTGACCGAATGCGAACATCGGTGTCAAGCCCTGCTTGGCGAACCAGCGGTAGCCAACTTCGGCGCCCTCGGTGTAGCGGATGGTCGTCTCGGTACCCCACGGGGTGCCCAATCCCGGCAGCTCGGGGCGAGGTAGCTGGCCGAGATCGGCCGGGAATGTAATCGGCAGACGGCCCGACGGATTGACTCGTCCGGCGATGACCTCCGCGATCGCCAGACCGCCGGCTTGTCCCGGATACCAGGCCGCGACAATCGCGTTGACTGTGTCGCGCCACGGCATCGCGACAGGGTTGCCGGTTTCGAGTACCACGACGGTGTTCGGGTTGGCTTCGGCGACGGCAGTGATCACCGCGTCCTGACCCCATGGCAGCGACAGATCGGCACTGTCCAGGCCTTCGCTCTCCACGCGCACGGCGAACACGATCGCGACATCCGCGTGCCGCGCTACCAGTGCGGCCTCTGCCGGGCTGACGCCGGGGTCGAACTCGATACGCGCGTTGGGGAGCTGGTTTCTCAGCTCGGCCACCGGCGACGACGGCAGCAGGCAGAGATTGCGCAAACCGCCCGGCCAGCTGAGCGGGAACGCGGCCGCGTAGCCGCCGGGCGGTACCACCGCGCTCGACCCACAGCCGGCCGGCACACCGAGCTGCGCGCAACCACCGATGACGGCGACATGCAAAGCGGATTCAGCCGAAACCGGCAGCACACCACGGTTTTCCAATAACACGATTCCCTGGCGCGCAACCTGCAGCGAAATCTGGTGGTGGGCCGCGACATCCGGTGCCGGCATGTTGTCCCAGTGGTCGGCACCGACAGCGAAGATCGAGCGTAGGATCCGGCGCACCATGTCCGCCAACCGCTGCGTGGACAGCTTGCCGTCGGCATATGCGGCCTTGAGCGGGCCAGTGAACGCCTCGGCCTGCCAAAACGCGACATCGACTTGCGCTCCGGACTCCTGATCGAGGCCTTTGAGCGCGAACTCCCACTTCGGTGTCGCACCCCAATCCGACATCACCCAACCACGGTATCCCCACGCGCTTTTCAACACATCGTTGATCAGAACGTCGTTTCCGCCGGAATATTGACCGTTGACCTTGTTGTAGGCGGTCATCACGGCGCCCGGATGTGAGCGCTCGATCGCGATTTCGAAGGCTAGCAGGTCGGATTCGCGGTGCGCGGTGGGATCGATGACCGCGTCCAGCCAGTGCCGATTGGTCTCGTTGCAGTTTAGCGAGTAGTGCTTGATCGTCGAGATGACGCCCTGCTGCTGGATACCGTTGATTGACTCCGCCGCGATCACAGCGCTCAAAAGCGGGTCTTCCGAAAGGTATTCGAAGTTGCGACCGTTGCGGGGATCACGGGCGAGGTTGATTCCGCCCGCGAGCAGCACGTTGAAGCCGCGGCTGCGCGCTTCGCGTCCGATCGCCTCGCCCGACGCACGGGCGAGTGCGGGATTGAAGCTGGCGGCCAGCGCTAGACCGGCCGGCAGCGCCGTCGCGGTGTCGCCGGGCCGGTAGCCGGGGTTGGTGACACCCAGGCTGGCGTCGGTCATCAGCAACGCGGGCACCCCGAGGCGGGGGACGCCGGGAACATAACCGGCGCCCATGGGAACGTGGGACGGTATGCGCTCGTCCCGAACCGGCAATAGGTCGCTGGCACCCATCACACTGACCAGCAGGCAGAACCGCTCCCCGTCGGTCATTTGCAACTCGACCTCGCGTGCGCGGTCATCGGCGTCGGTCTCGGCGGCGATCACCCGGCCAACGTTAGTCAACTCACGTTACCGCACACCCTCTTTCGCTCCCTCTTTGTTGAAGACAATGCGTAGCACGTGCCCCAGTTCGGGTCCCATCACCAGCTCAGCCAGTCTGCACATTGTCGCGACGAACTGCGGCCCGTGCGGCGGATGCGCGTCGCAGAGATGATGCGCTATTTCGTGCAGCACCACCAGCTCCCGCATCGCCCAGTCGGCGGTGTCGTGGTCCGGCACAGCGATAATCCCTGTGTCTTGCCGGTTTTCGTAGTGCGCGGCGGTCGCGGCTCGTCGTGCCCGCACCCGCAACGGCGGGGCCGTCGGCCATTGCCGACGTACCGCCGGTAACTCCAGCACCTCGTTGACGTAGCGCTGCACCGCCGCGACGGAGCCGAACCGCGCCTCGGGCGGCAGTGTCAGCCGCGCGCCGAAGAACGCCACGTCGCGCGATCCGTGCTGGGCAGCCCGGTCGAACAAGGTCCGGACGAATTCCTCAGCGGCGTAGACCTTCGAGCGCTGGGCGTCCCGGACAGGGTCCTGCGTGCTCACCGCTCCAAGGCGGTCCGCGCCTCCGGCAGCTCGGTGCCGGCTCCCAGGCGTGCCCGCTTTCCGGCGCGGTCCCCGGCCCGGCGCGCCGACGACGAATACCCCGCGGACGCCCGGCTGGCCTGCCAGGTGCCGCGGGCCTTCGATGCACTGCGGTAATAGTCGTGCAGCTCGATCTCTTTGTTCCGCAGGGCGATCTCGGTTCCCGGCGGACGACCACGGTCCTTTGTCGCTTCTCGGCGGGTCTGGTCACGCGTCTCGGCCAACCGTTGACCGATCCGGGCGCCGAACGCGAGCTGAAAGTTCAGCCGGGCGGTGATGGTCGGAGTGGGCCGGTGCGCACCCGAAGCAAGGTAGGCATCCGACGCGCGCACCATCTGGACCACCAGACCGGCATACAACGCGTGGGTGGCATCGATGTCCTCGGCGAACCCGTAGGCGTAGACGAACGTCGAGTTGGAGGCCACATCGCAGCGCACGTCGTTGGCGTGAGCGATCACCACGAACAGCTGTACATAGGTCCGCAGTCCTTTGCTGGCCGCCGCGCCGATGCTGATGGTGCGCTGGATCGGCGTCTGAGCGGGTGTGCGCTTGGCGGCGTGTGCGCGAGCCACGGCCAAGTCGATGGACGTCGCCGTGGCCAGCCGTTGCGCGGCCGTCATGAACGCCTCCGCCTCATGGACGTTGTCGGTTCCCTCGGCCTGACGCAGTAGGGCGGCGATGCGCGCCAGCATCTTGTCGTCGGTCATGACACCAAACTAAGCGACCGGTGTGACATCCCGGCGCGGCACGCGTACCGGATCGGCGGTGTTACTCACAGTCTGGCGCTGATCCACGACACCACATCGTCGAGCACCTGAGCCTGCTCCGGCTCGTTGAAGACCTCGTGGTAGAGCCCCGGATAAACCTTCAGCTCCCGGTCGGAACTGCCGACCGCTTCGATCAGCGTGTGGCTGCCGTCGACGGGGATCAACCGGTCCTCCGACCCGTGGACGACCAGCAATGGTGCGGTCAGCGCCGGAGCCCGCTGTGGCATCGTCTCACCGACCAGCAGCAGTGCCCGGGCGATACCGGCGGGAACCTTGCCGTGGTGGACCAGCGGGTCGGTGTTGTAGGCGGTCACCACCGCGGGGTCGCGGGAGATCGCGCTCACATCGAGCTCCTGCAACGGCAGGCCCGGAACGATGACGCCGAGGGTCTTGGCGACCAGCGCGAGCAGTGGCGACACCACGGACTGCGCCGCCACCGCCGGCCCGGACAGCACCATCAAGTCGTAGTCGTCGGGGCGTTCGACGCCGTAGGCGAACACTATGCCGCCGCCCATGCTGTGCCCGAGCACGATGCGCTTGCACCCGGGATGCTCCTTGGTGGCGATGGCGACCAGGGTGGCGAAGTCACCGGTGTACTCCGAGATGTCCTTGCACAGCACCCGCTTGCCACCGGAGCGGCCGTGCCCGCGATGGTCCAACGCATATGTCACCAGCCCGTCCGCGCCGAACCGCTTGGCGACGTGGTCGTAGCGACGGGCGTGCTCGCCCAGGCCGTGGGAGAGGACCACCACCGCGCGTGGCGCGACGTCCGGTGTCCAGACGTCGTAGACAATGGGCACACCGCCGACGCCGTCGAAGGTTCGTTCGGTGTGCGTGGTAGCCATCAGAGGCAGCGTAGTCAATAGCCTGAAGCCGATGTCGGACCCGCTGCGTAAGCTCAGTCGGATGAGGTCGCTCGCGGAAAGCCTCGACGGCGGGGTTGTCAGCGATTTTTCCGTCCGCGCCGAGCCCTACCGGCGCGAACTGCTCGCGCACTGCTACCGGATGACCGGGTCGCTGCACGATGCCGAGGACTTGGTGCAGGAAACCTATTTGCGGGCGTGGAAAGCCTACGAGCGTTTCGAGGGCAAGTCGTCGGTGCGAACCTGGCTGCACCGGATCGCCACCAACACCTGCCTCACCGCGCTGGAGGGTCGGCAACGGCGGCCGTTACCGACGGGACTGGGAGCGCCCAGTTCGGATCCGACCGCGGAGCTGGTGGAACGCGCCGAGGTGCCGTGGCTGGAGCCGTTCCCCGCGTCGGTCGGTGATCCGTCGGACATCGTCGGCTCACGCGAGTCGGTGCGATTGGCATTCATCGCCGCGCTGCAGCACCTTTCGCCGCGGCAGCGGGCGGTGCTGGTGCTTCGTGACGTACTGCAGTGGAAGTCCGCCGAGGTAGCCGACGCCATCGGCACGAGCATCGCCGCCGTCAACAGCCTGCTGCAACGGGCGCGGTCGCAGTTGGAGGCCGTCGGGCCCAGCCCGGAGGATCGGCTGATGGCGCCGGATTCGGCTTACGCGCAGGACCGGTTGGCGCGCTACATCGGGGCGTTCGAGGCCTACGACGTCGACCGTCTGGTGGAGCTGTTCACCAGCGAGGCGATTTGGGAGATGCCACCGTTCGCCGGCTGGTATCGGAGTCCGCAGGCGATCGCCACGCTTGTAAGTCAGCAGTGCCCCGCGCAGGCAGCCGGGGATATGCGGTTGACACCGCTGATCGCCAACGGGCAACCCGCCGCCGCGATGTACATGCGCGATGGCGATCGACATTTGCCGTTCCAGCTGCACGTGCTGGACATGCGACCCGACGGGGTTTCACACGTGGTCGCCTTCCTCGACACCACGCTGTTCGCCAAATTCGGCTTGCCTGCTTCGCTTTGATCGCCGAATACTCGGGCAACGATAACCTGGGGGCGGCAGCGCAGCATGTCCGCACTGACCCGAATAATCCTCCACCCGTGCCTCAGGAGTTCGGCGTGCCTGTCGATGTCATAGGCACGTCGTTGGGGGTCGGTCCAATGTTGTGCACCGTCGTACTCGACGCCGACCTTCCACTCCTCATAACCCATGTCAATTCGGGCGAACGGATCGCCGAAGTCGTCGTGGACCACGATCTGCGTCTGCGGGCTTGGCAGGGCGGCGTCGATAAGCACTAGCCTGGTGCGGGTTTCCTGCGGTGATTCTGCACCGCCATCCATGAGCCGAAGTACTTGACGCAACTGCACCAGACCGCGCATGCCGCGATGACGTCGCATCAACGCCTGGACCTCAATGGTGTTGATCTTGGTAGCGTTGGCCAGCGCATCCAGCCGGATAACCGCGGTTGTCAGACCAAGGCGGCGACCCAGATCGAACGCGGTACGCACCGGTGTCGTCGCCGGTATCCCGCGCACGGTAGACACTTCGTCGTCCCGCAATTCGTCACGATGGATCACGATGCCGTCGACCGGTTTACCGTTACGCCGGTACAGCTCCGTCGGGTAATGCTGGGTCGACCCACTGCGAACCATGGAGAGCTGCCGCCGATAGTCCCGTGGCAGTGGCCGTCCGTCCCGACCACAGCCAGGCTGCGACCCCGCGCGCGGCGGCGGTGAGCTCGTGGCCATTCGGCACATAGATATTGCGATACACGGCTATGTGTCCGTGGCGCAGGCCGCGTCGACTGATCCGACCGTCGGCCAGCGCTTCGGTCCCGATGAACGGCCAACGACACTCCCCCATGCGCTGACCATGTCAGCAGTCATCGGAATATGTTGACTGACGTGAGGCCGGCTGTGGATAACTGCCGAATGGCCAGTTACGGCACGCAAAAGCGAGAAAAACGGGCGCTAAGTGGCCATTCGGCTGCTGAACCCTGGCCCGGTCTACGCTGAAACTATGCCTGCCACAGTCGACGTCCGGCGCGCGGCCGATCGTGCCGTCACCAGGACGTCGTGGCTGAATTCCCGGCACTCGTTCTCGTTCGGTGATCACTATGACCCAGCCAACACCCACCACGGTGTGCTGTTGGTCAACAACGACGACATCGTCGCGCCCGGATCGGGTTTTGACACCCACCCACACCGCGATATGGAGATCATCACATGGGTTCTGGACGGGTCGCTGGCGCATCGTGATTCCGCCGGCAATCGAGGCGTCATCTATCCCGGTCTTGCCCAACGGATGTCGGCCGGGAGCGGAATTATGCACTCTGAGATGAACGACTCTGCCACTCAGCCGGTGCATTTCGTACAGATGTGGGTGCTCCCGGACGTCACCGGAATTTCCCCGAGCTACCAGCAGCATGAGATCGGAGACCACCTCCTCGACGGTGGGCTGGTAACTGTCGCCTCGGGCATGCCCGGACACGACGCCGCGATCGGCATCCACAACCACTCAGCAGCGTTGCACGGCGCCCGGTTATGCACGGCTGAGCAGGTCGACCTGCCGTCGGCGCCGTATCTGCACGTGTTCGTTGCGCGAGGCCGATTGGCGATCGAGGGCATCGGCGAACTGGCCGACGGCGACGCGGTTCGCGTTACCGCCGCCGACAACTACCGTGTCACCGCTTGCGAGTCGTCGGAAATCCTGGTCTGGGAGATGCACGCTGCACTCGAGGCCACGTCCGATTAGCGGAGGCGGCAAACGTCAAGCAGGCGAACGTAATTGGCTCGGCACTGAAGTGTCACGCGATTGTTACCAAAGTTGACAGCGTTATTTGTGTGTTTAATGTTTTGCTTGGTTATATCGACGTTCTGCGCCGAAAGGCTGATCTGTGCCTCATCTTGCCGCCAGCTTCCGGCGCGTCGCAGCCAGCTGCGTCGCACTATCGTTGTGTGCGGCATTGGCGGTCAGCACGGGACAGCCGGTCGCGCGAGCCGAGGCTCGGGATCTGTTGGCCAGTGCCATTGCCAACACCAAGGGCTCCTACTTGGTGTACAACTTCGGCGCGGGACATCCGGCGCCGATGCTCAATGCCGGCGGCGGTTGGTACGACGGAAACAGCGGTGGTCACCTGATGGTCATCAAGGCTGCCTCGCAACGGCTTTCACCGCACTTGTTGGTGGACAGCCATCGGGGCTTCCAGGCGCGATGCGAGCGCAATCCGGGCGCACGCACCGGCGATGGATTGTTGCAGGCCTCGGAGACCTACCCGCCACTGCAGGCCTGGCAGGTGTTGGGCCAACCGACGATCGCCATCAATGCGAACTTCTTCGACATCCGCGGCCAGAAGGGCGGTTCATGGAAGTCGACGGGTTGCAGCTCACCATTGGGCGCGTTCGTCGACAACACCCACGGCCAGGGCCGGGCCAATCAGGCAGTCACCGGCACTATCCCCTACGCCGGCAAGCAGGGCCTGTCGGGCGGGAATGAACACTGGAGCGCATTGGCGACGATGATCCTGCCGACCCGTGGTGCGCCGTATGTGGTGTGGCCCCGGGGCGGGAGGGATGGTCATGACTACGACGCTGCCACCCCGGTCGTTCAGGGCTTGGTGGAAAGGGGCGAGCCATTCGTCGCGGTGAGCGGCCTCGGTCTGTTGTCCCCCGGTAACACCGGGCAACTCAACGACGGTGGGCCCAGCGCGGCGCGAACGGCAATCGCCTACTCCAAGCCCAAGGATGAGATGTACGTGTTCCAGGGCGGTAGCTACACCCCGGACAATATCCAGGACCTGTCCCGTGGGCTGGGCAGCGATACGGCGGTGTTGCTCGACGGCGGCGGGTCGTCGGCGATTGTGTTGCGTCGTGACACCGGGGGCATGTGGGCTGGTGCAGGCGTACCGAAAGGCAGCTGCGATACCCGTCAGGTGCTCTGCGACTCCCACGAACGCGCGCTGCCCAGCTGGCTCGCGTTCAACTAAGCAGGGCCGATGTATAGGGCGGCCAATTTTTCAGCCGTGCCGGAAGATCAACAGGCTGACCGCAACTACACCTGCGGCCAACGCGATCACCGGTGCCACGCTGACCACCGACAGGGTTGCACCGACCACCGCACCTCCACACATGGTGAGAACTACGCTGTAGCGCAGCTTTTCGCGATGCCCGGCTCCGCCCGCAAGTCTGCTGTCGACACCGATGCCGACGATCGTGGAGGTGAGCACCGTGGTGTAGAGATCCTGAATGCCGAATTGTCGAGCCGTGGCGTTTTGCATCCCGAACGTCAGCGCCAATCCCGCGATCAGAATGAGCTTGGTGCTGTCGTGATACCGGAGCACACCCGTGCCGGCCAGGATCGACAGTGCCGCCAACAAGACGATCTCGATACCGAGCACCGTGGTGAGCCACACCCGAGTCTGCTCGCCCCGGCGTCGGGCCAGCCCCCCACCGACTACGGCTCCGGCGAGAAATCCTCCGAACGCCACGACAGCGGCGGTCAGGTCGACCCCGGCGGCCGGGACGAACAAGAACCCGAGGAAGATCGCGTTGCCGGTCATGTTCGCCACGAACACGTGGCCGAGGACCAACACGCTGATCGCGTCGACCAGCCCGGTCGCGAAGGTCAACAGCAGTAATGCTGTGACCGTCAGCCGGTCGGATACCGGCGAGGCAATAGCCATGGGGTCCAAGTCCTTTCGCAGGAAGGGCGGCGCCGAATTACCCTATAGCCGAGGCGTCTGCCTGCTTGCTTGGACGGCACACGGTCGGCAAGCTTAGCTAAGTTCCACCACTTCTACACAAGTTGAACTCCGCGATCGTCGCAGTACAACGCACCGGTGATTTAGTTGTGCCGATCTCCCGCGACCGGGTTCAACACCGTAACTGCCCTGCAAAAACGACCTTGCGGCTACACCACACTCGTTATGCTTCGATGCAGCGCACCGGCAGGCACTGAATGGTCCGGTGACATAGGCGAAGGGCCGAACATGATTCGCGAACTATCCATCGCCGCTGCGATCACGGGTGCCGCCATCGGCACGGCGCCGGTCGCCGCCGGCAACCCCACCCACTACGACGGCGACGTGCCGGGGATTAACTACGCCGCCGCGCTCAGCGCACCGTGTGACAGCCCCGACCGGTTTATCTTCGGGCGAGGCCCCGGCGGTGAGGCTCTGGCATGTCATGCCATCCCGAACCAATTCTTCCCTACCCAACAGGTGGCTGATGCGTACTGGGTCATCTCGTACCCGTTGTATGGCGTCCAGCAGGCCGGTGCACCGTGCCCGGGCCCGCAATCGGCTGCACAGTCTCCCGACGGACTGGAAATGCTTTGCTTCGGAAAGCAGGGGTGGCAGCCCGGGCGACTTGTCGGAGGTGGCGCACCACTTCAGGGACCGCCCGCACAAATCATCCCTGTCGGCTGAGTGACAGCTGCCGCCCGAGGGCACGCAACCGCCATGTTGGCCGGCTGGCCCTACAGCTTGGGGGTCAAATCGAACGAAGTGACGGTCGACATCCTGGTCACCAACCACCGCGCGTGGTCACGCCTCATAAATACCCGGTAGGACAGGTACTTCAGCGATGGAATCGACTTCGTCGCAGCACTGGTGGCCGTGGTGTTGGTGTACACGATGACGGTGGCCTCTGGGCCGTTTAGCGATTCCACGCCCGCGCCGGTGATCTCGGTGTTGTCGGTAACTTTGGCTTGCTTGTTGGTCGGCGCGATCGCGTCGACGAACTTGCGATACTGAAATTCGAAATCGCCACTCAGATAGGCCGCGGCGCGGTCGGCGAGCGCGTCTATGTTGTCCGGCGTGTAGGTCCACAGCGTGGTGATCGCGTTGACCGCAGTCCGGACGATCTCCACCTTGGTCGCTACCAGTGCGCGATCAGCCAGATAAGGCTGCAAGGCAGCACCCGCGAACGCCGCAGAGCCGACAAACAGCGTGGCCGACATGCCCGCAGCTAGGGCACGCCACCGGCCAGTCCGTCGTTTGGCCGGGGCGACGGCATCGTCACCTGCCGCTGACTCCGCCGCGGTCGCCTCGTCGGCTGTGCCGGTGTCGTCGTCCTCCGTACCGTCGATCTCAGCGCCATCGATGTTGGCGTCGGCGGATCCGGTTGCCACATCGTCGCGCTTGCGGGGAAGTGCCCCCACCTCGTCGGTAGACTCCTCGGTCAGACCACCTCGAGAAGACTGCTGACCTTCCACTGGTTCCCTTCCTGTTTGGCTGTTACCACCCACCGATATGCGCCGTCGGCAGAGTTCTTGCTGTCCGGTGTCTTGGCGGTGACCTTGGCGACCACCAGTACGTCGACGCTGCCGTCGTCGTTCCATCTCTCCACCCCGGCGTCGAGAACCGTGCCGGTTGTCGGCTCCCCCTTCGCCACCGAAAGCAGAGCCAGGTTCGCCTTGCTTTGGAACTGCGTGGCGAAGTCACCGGTGGTGTGCGCCAACACCCGGTCTACGTAGTCGTTGGCGTGGAAGGGATCCAGCGATGTGAACGTCGTCATGAACGAGCGGACATCGGCGAGCACCGTAACGTCCTTCATCACTGCTCTTCTGTGCGACTCGTGTGACATCAGCACCAGGGTGCATGCCGTGATCGCCTCTGTCATGACTAACACGGCGACGGTAAACATCAGCGGCAGCCGTCGCAACCGGAACAGTCGCGGTGGCACAACGGCCCGCGCCACGAACAGCGGTGCTTCGTCCGGTTGGACCTTGCGGCGCGGGCTCATTTTCCATCCTCAGCGGGCAGCGGTTTGGTCACCACGGTGAGGTCGTCGACACGCCACTGCGCACCCGAAGACTTCGCGAAGGTCACCCGCACGGTGGCGCTGATGAATCGCAGGTTATCGGGCTCACCTCGCTGGCCCTGCAGGAGCAACAGCATCGTGACGCGATCCGGCGTCGCCGAAAGCACTGCGCTGTTGGTCACCCAGTACTCGTTGAGAACCGGCTTCGCCTTCAGCACCGCCTGCTGTTGGGTCACCAGCTGTTCGCGGTATTTGTCGGTCACCAGCGATCGAGCGTGCGTGAAATCGTCCTGCAACGATTTCGGGTCATAGCTCAGCATTTCTTTGACGATCGTCGGTCCCTGCGACACGATTTGCGCGCGCGCCTGGTCGGTCGCTCGGTCATGTTGGTAAACCACCAGATAGCTCATCGCGGCACCCATGATGCACAGCAGCGCCGCGGTCAGGAAAACCACCGCGGCCAGCACAGGCACGTTTCGCGGCGGCCGTTGCAGCTTCGCCCGCCGAACCTCGGTGCGCAGCAGCATGTCGGCAAAAGTGCGCCGGCGCTCATCCCACAGTGGCCACAGCCAACCCACGAACACCGACACGGTATCGACTAAGTGTGCCAGGTCGCGCAGCAGCAGCCGCCCAGGCCCGACAAAGGCTCCGTCTCGGCGCACCACCGCGATGCCGAACACGGCGCGGCCGAGACTCCATCCGGTGATCGCGGGCAACAGCACGCGGTTGCCGGCGGTCAGCAATATCACGAGTCCGCCGACCGAAACACACGACCACCACCACGCGCCGCGCAGCGGGACCGCTAGGGGGTAGGCGGCCAACGCCATCGTCGTCACCACGGCGGCACCGGGTAGCACGTCAACGGCCAAAGCCGCCGCGCGGGCCCACCACGGTGCCGGCGTGTTCGCCGCTATCTCTTCGACTTCCTGAGGAGCTTGCAGGCTCGACGAGATCTCAGGCTCGGCGACCACCGCCGTCACTTGGCCACCTGGTCGAGCCGGGCGATCTTGTATTGGCCGTCCTCGCGTGCCATCTGTACCCGCAACCGGTAACCGAACTCGCGGCCTTGCGCCTCGACGTTGTCGACCTTGACGCGCATTGCCACCAGCAGGTCGACCGAACCGTCGTTGTTGTCGCGTTCGACCGCCGTGCGCATGTCCGACACCTGAACGTGGACATTGGCAGCCTGGTAGGCCTGGACGAGCATGCCGCTGTACAACGCGGCTTGCGCGCCGAAATTACCGGTCGAGCATTCGAGGATCTTCCGCTGAGCAGCGGCCAAGGCGGCGGAATCGGGCGCCTGTGTTGCCGCGACGCAGTCCTCGGCGGCCGCGATGGCCGCGGCGTTGTCACGGGCGACGGCCTGGCTTTGGTGGTGAGAGCGTAGCGCAAAGTAGCCGCCGGTCGCCGCGCCTGCGGCCAGCAGCACAAGCACCGCGCAGATGCCGATCACTCCGCGACGGCCAAGCCGCGACGCCCTTCGTTCCGCAGCTACCGATACCGGCTCCGCGACTAGCGAATCCGCCGCGAGGTCCAGCGGCTCGTCGACCCCTGCCTCGGATACATCCTCGGCGTTCGTCTCCGGAAGAGCTTCAGCGGTTACCGCGGTGCCGGCCTGGTCGGCTAGGTCGAGCTGGCTGGCGCCAGCATCTCCTTCCATCCGTCGTCTCCTATGTTGCTCGAGTTGTCGACGGAGTACCTGGCTCCGTCTGGGCCCACCACTTCACCGCTCTGCGGACTGTAGGTCGCGGTGGCAGGTGGACCACTCGGAGTATAGATACACGGGTTGGGCTGCTGCCCATTGCAGTCGACGGTACCCGATCCCGGCCGCTGCAGCGGGTCGCTGACCGGAGGTGGCGTTCCCGACAGCCTGTCGGCGGGCGCCGGGATCAAGCCGGTGTCAATCGACGGCGCCGGGATGACCTGCCCCGGATTCACCGGCTGATCGCAGCGCGCAGCCGGTGCCGGGCAGTTGCGGATCTGGTTGGGGTCGCCATACCACGGGTTGGTGCCGAGCGGCACATAGGGCTTGTCGCTCCGGCAGTCTTGTGGTGTGGCCGCGCGTTTGCCCGGGACGTCGACGCATGGGATGTTGCGTACTCCACGCACCGTATTTTGCGCCTCCTGCGGGATCTTGCAGTACATGTTCTCAGGTATCTCCAAGGTGCTGGTGTCCGCGGGCGAGCGCCACTGCGATGCCGGGACGTAGCCGGTCAGGCAGGGCGGCGGTGGGTTGAAAAACCCCCCGGGGATGTCCAGCGCGGACCTGTCGGGCCACTCTGAGGTGACCGTCTGCAGGATCGTCCCGAGCTGCGGCAGCAGCACCAGTACTTGCTCGATGTTCTTGTTGTAGCGCTTGAACATGTCGGTCACGATCGCGGTGTTGGCCAGCGTCTGCGGCAGCGTCTCACGCACATCACCGAACACCGCGGTGACCTGCTCGGCCGTCGGCGCCGCCTGGCGCAGGATGCTCTTTACCTGCTGGTCCTTTTCGGCAGCCTGCGCGGCCAAGGTGTTCAGGTTGCGGGCCCACCGCTCGATCGCGTTACCCGAGTTGGCCTGGCTGTCCAGGACCGGTCCCGAGTTCACGATGATGTCGTGGACGTCGGAGATGTTGGTCTTGAAGTCACCGGCGATCGCCTGGGTCGCATCGACCAGCCGTTGCAGCGCCGGACCCAGCCCGCCGACCGCCTGCGATGTCTCGTCCAGTAGCGCGCTGATCTTCTCCTTGGGCAGCACGGCCAACCCTCGGTTGGCCGCGTCCAGCGCGGGCCCGATCTCCGTTGGCACCGTTCCCTTGGTGATGGTTTGTCCGGGCGAAAAGTAACGCCCGGGAGTGCCCGACGACACCAGGTCGAGGTATTGCTCGCCGACCGCGGAAACCGAATGCACGTTGGCTGACGCGTCGACCGGGATCTTGTACCGGTCGCTGATGCTCATCGTGGCCTGAGCACCGCGTTCGGTCGGCACCAGGTCGGTGACCTTGCCGATGGTGACACCGCGATAGGTGACGTTGGCCGTGGTATACAGCCCGCCCGACGCCGGCAGGTCGGCCTTGAGCTCGTACTGGCCGATGCCGACCAGGGTGGGGATCTTCAGGTAGTACCAGCCCAGCGTCACCAGGGCGATCACCGTGATGATGCCGAACAGGACCAGTTGGCGTTTGATGAACCTCGTCAGCAATTGCGGTCCCCCCTTTCGATCAACGGCCCACCGGGCGCGTCGTTCGGGTTCGACGTGTACCGGACGTCGGGAATCATCTGCTGCGGATCACGGCCGAACGACTGCTCGAGCGCGCGCAACGCCCCCGAGTATCCGGTCCCGGTGAGCAACGCGTTATCGACGGCCGAGTAGGTAACGTCGGCCATCAGCGAGACGTTGATGTAGTCGCCACGGAGCGCTTTGTCAGTGATGTCGGTTGGGACGAAAGTAAAGAGGAACTTCAGCACGTCGGGCAGGTAGCGCGCGGCCCGGCTAAGTTCCTTCAGTGGGCACTGCAGCGACTGCAGGTCCTGGTGGAAATCACCCCGCACAGGGCCCAGATATTGGTCGGTGACCGCACTGAGCCGGCCCACCGCGTCGGTCGCATCGATGAACAACTGCTGCTTCTCCGCGAAATGTTTGATCAGCGGCGGGACCTCGGTGAACACCCGGTCCAGCACATCCGCCCGGCTGGCCGCGTAGCCCAGCAGCCGGTTGGTGGAATCGATAGCGTGATTGATGTCGTTGCGCTGCTGGTTGAGCTCATCGGTAAAGGTGTCGAGCTTGCCGAGCAGCGTGCGGATCTGTGGGGCCCGCCCGTTCACGATGTTGTAGAACTCGTTCGTGAGCGATTCCAGGTTCGGGACACCGCCGCCGCGCAGAATCAGGGAGAGGCCGGCCAGGGTCTGCTCGATAGTGGGAAACATCGAGGAATGCTTCAGCGGGATGGTGTCGCCGTCGCGCAGCAGCTGCGACGACGGATTCTGCGGCGCCGCCAGTTCCACATGCTGAGAGCCCAACAGGCTGGTCTGCCCGATCTTGGCGGTGGCGTTTTTCGGTAACTTGATGCCCTTGTTCAGGCCCACCGTCAGCGTCGCGACCCAGTTCTTCAGGGTGATCTCGCGCACCGAGCCGACCCAAACGTCGGCCACCAACACCCTGCTGTTGTTGTTGAGCGCCAGCGTGTTCGGCATTTGCACGTAGACGGTGTAGGAGTCGCCACCGCTGCCCGGAACGCCGGGAATCGACACATTGGAGATGCCGCGCCACCCGCACGAGCTCAGCACTAGTGCGGCCACCAGCAGAGCCAACCCCTGCCACAAGCGGTGGCGGAGGCAGGCGATCACCCGTGCCGCGCTCGCCGGCTGTCGGTTCGGCTTGCTGTTCGTGCGTACAGCGCTCATCGCGCACCTCTCAAGCCGTTGGTTCGGCTTGCTCTTCGCGCGTACCGCGCTCATCGCGCCCCTCACTGTCCCGGTCCTGTCGATGAGGCCGCCTCGGCAGGCAGCGGTGGCCCGGCCGGTGCAGGCGGCCCGGCCACTGGAGCGGGCGTCGGCGGCACCGGGCCCGGGATCACGTCCGGCGCGGGCGGCGGTGGCGGTACCGGCGCCTGGCCGGGCCGCTGGCCGACATACGGCAACGGACCCGGCTCCTCGTTGTAGGCGTTCGGCGGTCCCGGCGGGGTGTGCTGTCCCGGTATCAGTTCTGGTGTGGCATCCGGGCCGCCCATGAGTTCGGCCAACGATTCCGGCGTCAGCAGGCCTTCCGTAATGCCGTCCACCTGAATCCCTTGCATGCCCGGCGCGACGATCCAGCCGTGCTGGGTGTTGCGGTGCGACAGCGGCGTGTCCGGCACCCAGATCCCGGCGACGGTGCTGTCCTTGTAGCCGTCCGGCGGCTGCAGCCGCGGCTCGGAGTAGCTGACCTGCTTGGGCAACACCTGGGCCGTGGTGAATAGGTTCAAGCTGAACGGCGGGTAGTTGAACTTGATCGCATCGAGGATCGGCGTCAGGTATTGCGCACACAGTTCGGCGGAATCTTGATAGCCGAGCCGGCTGCCGGCCTGAATCGGGCCGCAGACCCAGAGCAGCGGGTTGGCGAACATCGCCCCGACAAAGGTGATGGTATTGCCGAGGAGGGCACCATTTACCGGGTGATAGAAGTTATTTGCGTTCGACAACGCCGTCGGCAAGACGTGCAGGTAAGTCTCGAACCCATTCAGGGGCTCCGGTTGGACCAGTGTGGTGGTCACGTCGGCGAGGTTGTTGAGGTCAGCCGCCAGCACTTCGCGGTTCTTGTCCAAGAACGGGCGCAGTGTGGGCAGCAGACTATCTAACTGCTGTATCGCATTAGCGACGCCGCGGTCGGAGTGCGTCAACCTATCGGTGACCTGCGCCAGGCTCTGGTTCAACGCGACGAACTGCTGGTCGTCGGCATGCAGCGCGTTGACCAAAAGCGCCAGACTGCGCGCCACCCCGAAAAAGTCGCCGCGACCCTCGTTCAGTGCGGTCAGCGCCCGCGACAGGCTATCCAGCGTGGTGTTGATCTGTTTGCCCTTACCCGCGAACGCGTCGGCGAACGATTCGATGGCGTCCCCGAAGGGTCCCTTGGGCTGCTGGGGTGTGGGGCCGAGTTTCTCGATGATGTTGCTGAAGCTGTCGCGCAGTTGGTCCCACTCCGTCGGCACCTGGGTACGTTCGATCGGGATCACCGCGTTGTCCGCCAGCACTGGACCGCTTTTGTACGGCGGCTCCAACTGTATGTTGCGTGCCGCCACCAGGTTGGGATTGAGGATCACCGCCGAGGCGTTGGCCGGCACCTTGTACTTGTTGTTGTAGTGGAAGGTCACCTTCATCTTGTCGCCGGCCGGCTCGATCTTGTCGATCGCACCCACCTGGATGCCCATGATCCGGACCTCGTCACCGGAATAAAGGGAGTTCGCCTCCGGGAAGTAGGCGACCACGGTGTTGTTGACCAACTTGTGGTAGAGCTCACGGCCGACGAAGGCGACAACGAGCGCCAGCACGATAACCAGCGAGCCGATGATCACCGACGCGCGTGACAGCCTGGGCAGCCGCAGATTGCGGATATCGAAGACCGTGCTCACGTCCGGCTACCTTTCCGCACTGGCGCCGCCACCGCCACCTGGCTGACTGTTGCCGCCTTGGCCGGGCGGGATGAACGGTGCCGGCAACTGGTTGCCCGGTCCCGGCGGCGCCGGCGGACCCGGCGGGCGGCCCGGCGCGAATGCCGACGGTGGCGGGGTGGGGCCGGCCGGTACCAGGCCCTCGGTGCGCGCCCCCGGTGGTGCATTGGGCGGCAGCGGCACCGGTGTGCCCGGAGCGTCCGGAGCCGGCTCGCCCGGCCGCCCGGCTATCGGAATCCCCGGTGCCGCTGGCAGGCCGTTGGGGTTCGGCGGCGATGTCAACACGTCCGGCAGGTCCGTCTGCCCCCCCGGGAGGCCGAACGGACCCACCCCGTTGCCCGCGCACGGCAGCGGGTCGATGGGGCTGGGGAACGCGCCGGCCGCCGGCGCGTACGAGCACGCCGAACCTGGCAGCACCGCCGGCCCGGGGTGTTCCGGAGTGCCCTCCAAAAGCGTCGGCGGGGGCGGCGGCGCACCGTTGGGGAACCGGACCCCGTTGGGATCGGGGTACCGGAACGCCGGCAGCCCGGCATTGCGCCAGAACTCCTCAGGCAAGATCCCGCGCTTCTTGAGCGCAGCATCGAGCCACGGCTGGGTGAATTGATAGGCCTGGGTGTTCAGGAAGTTATTCGTCGCCGACACTTTGAAGTACGGTCCCGACGCGACGGTTTCGTTCAAGACTATGACGAATTTGGCTTCCTGAACGAGCGCATCCGCCACGTCGTCTTTGCGCTCCCTCAGCAGGTCGCTGACCGTGCGCAGCTGTTCCAGCACGTGATTCAGGTTCGGGTTGTCGTTGATAAACCCTTGCAGTTGGGCCGAGACCTGCGCGACGTTGCCCAGCAGCGCGTCGATGGCCTGGCCGCGCTGGTTGACCGCGGCCACCAGCGTCTTGGCGTTGACCAATAACCGGTCGACCTGCTCGCTGCGGTCACCGAGAACGCTGGCCACCTGGTTGGCTTGCGCGAGTAGATGTTTGACTTCCTCGTCGCGTTTACCGACGGTGTCGGAGAACTTGGCCACCCCGTCGAGAGTGGCGCTCAAATGCGGGTAAGTCTCCTCGACGGTCTGCGACAACACCTTCAGCGAGCGCTTGACGGTATCGATGTCCCAGCCCGCGGCGGCCTTGGTGGTGTCGAAGACGGCGTCGTAGATCTGATACGGAGTGGCGCTTTGGCCCAGGGGCAACACACCCCCCGGCCGCAGGAGCCGGGTGCCTCGCGGTTCGACCTCGAGGACTTTTTTCCCCAGGATGGTGTCGGTCTTAACGGCCAGCCGACTTTCGGTGCCAATGGTGTTGGTGCCCGTCGTGAACTTGATCACGATGTGGTCACCGTCGATCTTGAGCGCCTGCACGTCGCCGACGGTCATACCGGCGATGCGCACCTTGTCGCCCTTGCTCAGTTGACCACTGTCGGTGAACTGCCCGTAGTAGGCCGGCTCAGCGAACAACATCGGGACGCTGGTCATAGTTTGGCCAACGGCGATGACGAGGATCATCACGGCGACGCCCATGAGGCCGATCCGAAACCGGTTAGGAGGTTCCAGCGTTCTCATTGCGGTGTGCACCTCCCGGTGGGCTGCTGGAAAAGCCTGACCTGGCGGACCGGACCACCGGGTTGCAGCCCGTTGATCAGGAAGGTGACGTCGCACACGTAGAAGTTGAAGAAGTCGCCGTAAGACCCGGTGCGGGCAAACGCCTTTATGCCGTGCGGTATCTTCTTCAGCGTTTCGTTCTCCTCATCGCGCCGGTCGACCAGCGGTTGCAGAAGTCCCTCCGAGTAGTTGACGCTGTTGTGCAGCAGGGAGCGATTCTCGGCGAGCAGGTCGCCCAGTGTTCCGGCGGCATTGCTGATGTGCGCGAAGTCGTCGGCCAGCGGTTCGGCGTGGTTCTTCAGGCCGGTGATCAGTTTCTCGAAGTTGTCGACGGTCTGGTCGAACTGGGCGCGGTGCTTGACCGTGGTGTCAAGCACGATGTTCAAGTTCTTGATCACCTCGCCGATCGCCTGGTCACGCTGGGCGATCGTCGAGGTCAGTTGCGCGGTTTGGTCGAGGATGTCGTTGATGGTGCCGCCCTGGCCCTGGAACACGGTGACGATGGTCGACGCGATGGTGGTGACCTTCCCCGGATCCAGCGCCCGAAGCAGCGGCTTGAAACCACCAATGAGCGCATCGAGATCCAGCGCCGGCTGGGTACGCGACGCCGGGATGAACCCGCCTGGCGGCAGAACCCGGTCAGCGCCCTCGCCTTCACCGCGGGTGAGCTCCAGGTAGCGGTCACCGATCAGATTCAGATAGCGAATCTGGGCGGTGGTGGACTGATACAGCCGTAGCGAGCGGTCGACAGCAAAGTCGACGTGGACCCGATGACCGCCGTCGACGAGCCGGATACCTTCGACCTTGCCGACCTCGACCCCCGAGGCACGGACGAACTGGCCTGCCCGCATGCCGCTGACGCTGCTGAACTCCGCGGAGTAGCTGTTGGTCCGGTCGAAGCGCATCTGGCCGAACACCACCGCGATCATGATGGTGAATGCCAGCAGCACTAACCCGACGACGCCGAGTTTGACGATGGTACCGGTGATTTTCATGGGTTGATCGTGTTATCCCCCATCTGACGGCCCCACACGTATTCGGTGGCGTAGGGCGAGCCGACATCCAAGTGGTTATACGGCGCGACGCTGGCGCCGTCGTCCACCACCAGGTACGGCCCGGGCCACAAATCCCGGGTGATCGGTTGCCAGCAACCCGGTGCACCCCCCGGGCCACCGCGAGCGTTGACCCGCGGGAGGTTATCCGGATAGACGTAGGGGTTCTGCACCCCGCCGATGAGCGAGGCTAGCCCTGCGAGTCCCAATGTGGCGGCTCCGAAGCCGACGACCGCCAGGGGATTCAACAGAAGTCCGGTCCCGCCGAGGGCCTCGGTATCGGTGTCCAGCGCATACCCGTCTTTCCCACCGATGATGTAGCCGAGCTTTTTCGAGCCCTCGGCGGCGTTCCGGAGGGAGCAGAACACTTCGGGGCTGTAGGTGTCGAGCAACTTGGTGGTGGGCACCAGATCGGCGATCGCACGCTGCAGGTACGGCCCCCCGCGGCCGAACACGTCGGCGCCGGTGTTGCCGAACCCGACCGCTGCCAACAACGCCGCGTCCAGATCGTCTTGTTGAGCGTGGATAGTGTGCGCGGTGGTCGCGGCGCTATTGAGGAAGTCGAACAGATCCGGCGCTGCATTGGCGTAGGTGTCACCGAGGGCCGCCAACTGCTGGATGTCATGGCGCGCTTGCGGCTGCAGGGGAATCACATCGTCGAGGATGGAGTTGGCGTTGACGATCGACTGCCCGAATTTGTCGCCCAACCCGCGGAACGCCTCCGCCGCAGCGCTCAGCGTGAGATTCAGCTTGACCGGATCTACCTTCTCGGTGATCGAGGCGACCGTGGCCAACACGGTGTTGATTTCCGTCGTCACATGCCTGGCGTCGATCACGTGTTGCGGCGAGATTCGTTGTGGCGTCGGATTTTTCGGCGATGTGAGCGACACATACTTATCGCCGAACAGCGTGGTCACCACAATTTTGGCGTCCACGTTGGCCGGGATCAGCTTGACGTATTTCGGATGCACATCCATCAGGAACTTGGCCGCCGGCTTGCCGTCCTGCTGGACTTCGGAAATCTTGGCTACCCGGCCGATCTCGACCCCGTTGAAAGTGACCTTTCCACCCGGATTCATCATCAGACCCGCCCGCGCAGACAGCATCTGCAACGTCGTCTTGGGTGTGAAATCGCCCCGATACTGTAGGTACACCAGCCACACGATCAGCGAAACGACCAACAAAGTCACCACACCGGCCAGCCGGTACGCCCGAATCGGCGGCTTGTTGATCTTCCCCTGCGGAGTCGTCATGGCCTCTACCCCCACTACACCGTGAAGTTGAAGTTCGGGTCGGTGCCGTAGAGCGCCATTTGAAACAAGACGAGTACGACGGGGACCGCAATCAGCGACAAGCGCATCGAGCGGCCGACAGCTTCACCGACGCCGACCGGACCGCCGCTGGCGTTGTACCCGTAGTAGCAGTGGACCAGCATCACCACCCCGGCGACAACGATCATCATCACGAAGGACCAGAACACGTCATTGGGGCGTAGGAACGTATTGAAGTAGTGCGCATAGCTGCCGGAGGGTTGTCCATACGCCACTACCGTGACGAGCTGCGGAGCCACGAACCCGACGACCAGCGCCAGCGCGTACATCGGGATGATCACCACCTGCACGGCTAGCGCCCGGGTCGAAGCCAGGTACGCCCTCGAGTTGATGCCCATCGCCTCCAGCGCGTCAATCTCCTCGCTGATCCGCATGGCGCCCAGTTCGGCGGTGGCTCCGGCGCCGACCGTGGCCGCCAGCACGACGCCGGTGACGATGGGGGCAACGAGACGCGTGTTGATCAGTGCGGCGGCGAACCCCAGGAGCGCATCGATACCGACATATTTCAGTGCCGAGAAGCCCTGCAGGGCGACCAGCGAGCCGGAGGACGCCGTCACCAGACCGACGATCAAGGCGGTGCCGCCGATGACGGCCAGGGCGCCGGTGCCCATGCTGATCTGGGCGATCAGCCGCAGGGTTTCTGTACGGTAGCGGACCAGCGCCCACGCTATGTCGCGACCGCCGATCAGCGTGAACCAGCCCAGCCTCCCGGCTACGTCAAGTGGTCGTGTCGCGGCGCCGCCGTAGCGACGAATGTTGGCGGCTGCCCGCGGGAAGCGAGCGCGCAGTACGCCGGCCAGCGTCATGACAGTGCGCTCGTTCCGCATTTCACACCGGCTCGGACGCTGTTGTAGTCCCAACTCACCTCGGTCACCGGGCAATTCAGCCTGACCCGGTTTCCGAGTTGTGCCGCAAGTCTGAGGTCGACCTGTCGAGAGCCACCGACGATGCGGCCCTGTAGGGCCCCGCTATGGATGGTCATCAACGTATCCAGTCCCTGGGTTTGGCGCCGAGATAAGCACCGGCCCACAAGGCAGAGAGGTCTTCGGGTTCGACCGCAAAGACCACCCGGGCGATGAGGCGCAAGAACTCCCTGCTGCCGCGGGTGTGCAGATGACGCCGGACCCAGGTTGCAAGGTCTGAGCATCCAGCGCCGCCGCGCGATCGTCGACCGTGGTACCGGGTTGGGCAGGCTGCGAGTGAGGCAGCCTAGTCGCCACGATCCGTAGCCAATGTCGGCCAGGACGACTGGGTTGAGCCGCGGGATGCGTCGTGTACAGGTGACCAGGCGGCCGTCGAGGCCGAGCACGTGTCGGCCCTCGGCGTACGTCGGGAACAGCGACAGCCCTAGCTCGGCTATCAGGTCGAGGACCTCGGTTTGGCCCGGGCCCACCCACTGCCCGCCGAGCTCGATGGGCGCACCATCGGGCAACGTCGCATTGAGCATGCGGCCTCCGACGCGGTTGCGAGCCTCCAAGACTGCGACCTCATGGCCGCTGCGCCTCAGATTGCGGGCGGCGACCAGCCCAGCGATTCCGGCCCCGACAACCACCACGTCGACATCGGGTCGTGCCATATCCGTCTCCTCTGCCGGATCAGGTGCTCTCTACGACCGCCCTGATGTGCTCAAGGGTCGCGGCCATAGCCTGGGCGCGCTGTTCGTTGCGGTTTCGCATGATGAAGTCCTCGGCTAAGCGGACGTCGAGGGGCCAGCGACGCGCCTCGAACGATTCGGTGACACCGGTTCCACCGTTTGCCGGTTCCAGCCGGTAGGTCCAGCGAACGATCTCCTTCCCGCGTCGTACCGTCGCCCATGACAGTTCCCGCCCGGGATCCGCGGTGGTGACTCGGCAGGTCATCGACCAGCGCATCCAGCGCCATCGATTCCGACCCTTGAAGCGCGCACCCTTTTCCGCCGGAGAATTGGCACCGTCGAGCCAGCGCACCCGGTAGCACTCCGGGCTCCAATCCCCCATCCGCTCGAGGTCGGCCAACACCTCCCAGATCTTCTCGGGCGATGCGTTCATATGCAGCTTCACTTCGCCTCGGCGGGCACTAGTCATGATCGCCTCCGGGTCTTCCGTGCTTCTTCATCACGTGGTCGTAGGCCATGTCTGCTACCTCGTCGAGCAGCCGGCCCCACCGGTCGCCGCCGGGGTCGTTGGCGATCTGCTGGTCGACCAGCCCGGAACTGAGCGCGGTCAACAGGTCCCCGTCGGCCTGACTGGCAGTGAGACCAGATTCGGCCAGGTCTTCACGAAAGACGACGAGCACCTCGATCGCCTTGACATACGAGGACTCCGACGGCACGAACCCGGGGATGGTGCGTTGGAACAGCAACTGGTAGCGGACCGGATCCGAGGTACAGAAGTCAAAGAAAATACGAAAGGCTCCCCTGACACGGTCGCGGGGACCGCGCGGCAATTCGGCTCGTCGTTGCTTGATGAACTCAAGGAACTCCTCGTTGCCTTGAGCGAACATGGCGTCATAGATCTCGTTCTTCGAAGCGAAGTACGAGTACAGCGATGGCACCCGCATTCCGACCCGAGCCGCCACGTCGTTCAGCGTGAGCCCAGCAAGGCCCTTGTCCCTCGCCGCTTCCCAAGCCGCATCAACGATCTCCTGCTTGGTGGCCCGATGCCGTCTGCCTCTGCGATCGTCAATAGGTTCGCCTAATGCCACTAGGCCATCCTAGTAGCATTAGAGGTTGCTCGGCAAGGGCCACTGGATTGGCCCCTTTCTCTCCATACTGTTCAGTGGACAGCGAGAGGCGGGTGCTGGCGGCGGTACGGACGACAGTCAGAAACTCCGGGTCCTCCCACCACTCAGTAGGGTCCGCTAGCGGTGTTCCAGCGGACCCGAATCAGGCCGCGGTTGACCACCACCAAATCCGGCCGCGCCGCTACGTCGACGACACCCTCACGACGCAAACCCCCAGGTCAAAGCCTCGCTTCACCAGAAGACTCCAGGTAACCACCGAACGCACCTTCGGTGAGACCCGCCGCCGAGTCAAGGTCATCGGTCGGCTGCCCGGCGAGCACTCCTGCCTCAAACTGGTGTGGGCGGTGCTCGACCGCGCCTCGGCCGGGTGACGCGGATTCACCATGACCCCGGCCGGGCTGCGGCTGCTGGCCGACTTGCGCAGGTCGCTACATGACCCACCTGCACGATTGCCGCAACCGAATTCGGAACATTGGATCGAAACCGGCGTGGCGCCAACCGATTCCCCGCCATCGCATAGAATCATGAACGCAACCGAGCGGAACCTACGTCAAGCCACTTTTACACCCCTCCTGGGACGCCACCGCCACGCACGGAGTTGGGTAAGTGGCCGCAGTCAGGGCGTCACCCCCGCAGTCGCCGCCCAAGCCGGTCGGCGCTGTCACGAAGCGCCGCCAACTGCATGGCGACCTGGAGCGGCGCGGTGCCACCGCGCGCGTCACGTGACGACACGGAACCCTCGATGGTCAGCACGTCACGGACCTCGGGGGTTAGGTTGCTGCTGATGGCGGCCAGCTCCTCGTCGCTCAGCTCCTCCAGCCCGACGCCGCGCTGCTCTGCAGCCCGCACCGCCGCCCCCGCCGACTCATGGGCGGCCCGGAACGGGACACCTTGGCGTACCAGCCATTCGGCGATATCGGTGGCCAAGGTGTAGCCTGCCGGGGCCAGCGCAGCCATCCGCTCGACATTGAACGTCAAACTGCTGACCAGTCCGGCCATCGCCGGCAGCAGCAGCTCCAGTTGCGCCACCGAGTCGAACACCGGCTCTTTGTCCTCCTGTAGGT
>NZ_JBOHHI010000011.1:0-36420 GCF_050700595.1 Mycobacterium sp. | reverse complement strand
GCGCAGGGCTGGTGCTGGAGATGATCGAGGCCGGGGTGTCGTTCCGCGACTTTTCGCTGGACAACCCGATCCGCGCCATCCGCGAGGTCAGCCACGACTTGACCGGCCGGCGCCCGGTGCGGCTGGCCGGCGGCCGTCAGGCCGGCGCCCTGGATATCCAGCGGGAATACCACGGTCGTGCCGTTGAGTATCTGCAAACGCGGGCAACCAGTCCGCAGATCGAACAGGTCGTCGACCTGTGGGGCCGCCAACTCGACGCCGTGGAGAGCCAGGACTTCGCCAAGGTCGACACCGAAATCGACTGGGTTATCAAGCGCAAACTGTTCCAGCGCTACCAGGACCGCTACACCATGGAGCTCTCCGACCCGAAGATCGCCCAGCTCGATTTGGCCTACCACGACATCAAGCGCGGGCGCGGTGTCTTCGATCTGCTGCAGCGCAAGGGCTTGGCCGCCCGGATCACCACCGACGAGGAAATCGAGGACGCCGTCGACATCCCGCCGCAGACCACCCGGGCCCGGCTGCGCGGCGAGTTCATCAGCGCCGCGCAGGCGGCCGGCCGCGACTTCACCGTCGACTGGGTGCACCTCAAGCTCAATGACCAGGCCCAGCGCACCGTGCTGTGCAAAGACCCGTTCCGGTCGGTCGACGAGCGGGTCAAGCGGCTGATCGCCAGCATGTAACCCCTACGCTGGTGCCGTGGCGACGTCGAAAATCGAACGGTTGGTTAACCTCGTCATCGCGCTGCTGTCCACCCGCGGCTACCTCACTGCCGACAAGATCCGATCCAGCGTGGCCGGCTACCTCGACAGCCCCAGTGACGAGGCGTTCTCCCGGATGTTCGAGCGCGACAAGAACGAGTTGCGCGACCTTGGCATCCCGTTGGAGACCGGCAAGGCGTCGTCGTTCGATCCGGTGGAGGGCTACCGCATCAACCGTGAGGCCTACGCGTTGCCCGACGTGGAGCTGACCCAGGAGGAGGCGGCCGCGGTGGCGATCGCCACCCGGCTGTGGGAATCGCCCGAGCTGATCACCGCCACTCAAGGTGCGTTACTGAAGCTGCGGGCCGCGGGAATCGACCTCGACCCCGACGCGCCGGTGACCATCGCGGCGCGGGCCGGGTCCGGCGGACTGCGCGGCTTCCAGGACAGTCTGGGCCCCCTGTTGGCTGCCATCAATGCCGGGCAGGCCGTGCAATTTCCGCACCGGCCGTCACCGGCGGAGGCATACACCATGCGCACCGTCGAGCCGTGGGGTGTGGTCACCGACAAAGGCCGCTGGTACCTCGTCGGGCATGACCGCGACCGCGACGCCACCCGGGTGTTCCGGCTGTCCCGGATCGGCGAGGAGGTCACCCCGATTGGCCCGCTCGGCGGCGTCACCCCGCCGCAGGGCGTGGATCTGCGCGCGATTGTGGCCACGGTGGTCGCCGACGCGCCGACCGGCGTTACAGCCCGGGTGTGGGTGGCCGATGAACGGTGTACCACGCTGCGACGCGCCGGAAAAACGTTGGGAGCGCGGCAATTAGCCGGCCGCGACGGCGACGTGGTCGAACTCGACATCGGGTCCACCGGCCGGCTGGCGCAGGAGATCACCGGATACGGCGCCGACGCCATCGTGCTGGAACCCGAGTCGCTGCGCGAGGATGTGCTGGGCCGGCTGCGCGCCCGGGCCGAGGAGCAAGCATGACTCCCGTGTCCACGCGGTTGGTGCGGTTGCTGAATATGGTGCCGTATTTCCAGGCCAACCCGCGGATCACCCGGGCTCAGGCCGCCGCCGACCTCGGCGTGTCTCTAGAGCAGCTGGACGAAGATCTCAAGCAGCTGTGGGTGTGTGGTCGTCCCGGCTACTTTCCCGGCGACCTGATCGACTTCGATTTCTCCGGCGACACCATCGAGGTGACCTTTTCCGCTGGTGTGGACAAGCCGTTGCGGCTGACCTCGCCGGAGGCCACCGTTGTGCTGGTGGCGCTGCAGGCGCTGGCGGATATCCCCGGTGTGGTCGATCCGGAGGCGGCGCGCAGCGCGATCGCCAAGATCGAGGCCGCGGCCGGTGTCGCCGCGCGCAACTCCGGGGCGGCCGCTGACGAGCCGGCGTCCGCCGAGACCCAGGCTGCGGCCGCGGTGCGTTCGGCGGTACGCGGCAGCCGCGCGTTGATGATCGACTACTACTCCGCCTCGCGGGACACCCTGACCAGCCGGGTCGTCGACCCGATCCGCATCGTGGTCATCGGGGACCACAGCTACCTGGAGGCATGGTCGCGCGAGGCCGAAGGCGTACGGCTGTTCCGGTTCGACCGCATCGTCGACGCCACCGTGCTCGACGAGCCGTCCGCGCCGCCGGAGCCCGCCGTGGCCGCGCCGCCGGATACCTCACTGTTCGATGCCGATCCGGCGCTGCCGTCGGCCACGTTACGGCTGGCCCCGTCGGCGTCATGGATGTCCGAGTACTACCCGATACGCCTGCTGCGCGAGCTGCCCGACGGCTACACCGAGGCGGCTATGACGTATGCCTCCGACGAGTGGATGACCCGCCTGGTGCTGGGACTGGGACCGGCGGTGCAGGTGCTGGGACCGGAAAACCTGACCCGGCGGGTGCAAGACGCGGCGACGGCGGCGCTTGAGACGTACGACGCCGCGGCGCGGTAGCATCGGTGGACGTCTGGAGGTAACCAAAGTGGGCAGTCTTAGTCCGTGGCATTGGGCGATCCTTGCCGTTGCGGTGGTCATCCTGTTCGGTGCAAAGAGGCTCCCCGATGCGGCACGTTCGCTGGGCAAGTCGTTGCGAATCTTCAAATCCGAGGTCCGTGAACTGCACAACGACAACAAGCCGGAGTCCTCCGCGCCGACAACCGTCCAGTCCGAACGGGTCGAGCCGCCGCCCGCCGACGGACGGTCGAGCTAGCCTGGCATCGGCCCATGCGTGCGGATGCGCCGCACGCGCTGCCTGACTGACCGTGCGTAACACCGGAATTCTGCGGCGACTCGATCCGCGCCTGCGTCGCAGTCGCACCAACCCGGACGGGACGATGCCGCTCGTCGCACACCTGACCGAGCTGCGTACCCGGTTGCTGATCTCGCTCGCCACCATCGCGCTCACCACCGCGCTGGGGTTCATCTGGTACTCGCACTCACTGTTCGGGCTGGAAAGCCTGGGCGAGTGGCTGCGCCGCCCGTACTGCTCGTTGCCGCAGTCCGCCCGCGCGGAGATCAGCGCCGACGGGCAGTGCCGGCTACTGGCCACCGCCCCGTTCGACCAGTTCATGTTGCGGGTCAAGGTGGGGTTGACCGTCGGCATCGTGCTGGCCTGCCCGATGTGGCTCTACCAACTTTGGGCATTCATCACGCCGGGCCTGTACCGCAAGGAACGCCGCTTCGCGCTGGCATTCGTGATTCCGGGCGCGGCGTTGTTCGTCGCCGGTGCGGTGCTGGCCTACCTGGTGCTGTCGAAGGCATTGCACTTCCTGTTGACCGTCGGCAGCGACGTGCAGGTTACCGCGTTGTCCGGCGATCGGTATTTCGGCTTTCTGATCAACTTGCTGCTGGTTTTCGGCATCAGCTTCGAGTTCCCGTTGCTGATCATCATGCTCAACCTCGTCGGTGTGCTGAGCTACCAGCGGCTCAAGTCCTGGCGGCGCGGCCTGATCTTCGCCATGTTCGTGTTCGCGGCGATCTTCACCCCGGGATCGGATCCGTTCTCGATGACCGCACTCGGACTCGCGCTGACCCTGTTGCTCGAGATGGCCATCCAGATCGTCCGGCTGCACGACAAACGCCAAGCCAAGCGTGCCGCGATGACCGAGATCCCCGACGAGGACGCCTCGACCATCGAACCGCCGCCCGCGGTGGCGGCGCCCTCGCCGGTCGCCGGACCCCATGACGACGTCACCTGAGGGTCGCGCCGGCGAACTGGCCCGATTCGCCGCGGAGCTGCCGTTTGGCCTCGACGGCTTCCAGCAGCAGGCCTGCGCCGCCTTGGAACGCGGCCACGGAGTGCTGGTCTGTGCGCCGACCGGGGCCGGCAAGACGGTGGTCGGCGAGTTCGCGGTGCACCTGGCGCTGGCCGCGGGTGGCAAATGCTTCTACACCACGCCGCTGAAAGCGCTGAGCAACCAGAAGCTCACCGATTTCGTCGCACGCTACGGCAAAGACCGGATCGGGTTGCTCACCGGCGACCTGTCGGTCAACGCGAGCGCACCGGTGGTGGTGATGACCACCGAGGTGCTACGCAACATGCTCTACGCCGATTCCCCTGCGCTGCAAGGACTTTCCCATGTGGTAATGGACGAGGTGCACTTTCTCGCCGACCGGCTGCGGGGTCCGGTGTGGGAAGAGGTCATCCTGCATTTGCCCGACGAGGTGCGGCTGGTCAGCCTGTCGGCGACGGTCAGCAACGCCGAGGAGTTCGGTGGCTGGATCAAGACCGTGCGCGGTGACACCGCGGTAGTCGTCGACGAGCACCGTCCGGTCCCGCTGTGGCAGCACATGCTGGTCGGCAAAGGTCTCTTCGACCTGTTCGACTACCAGGCAGACGGCGACAGGCGCGAGCCCCGGGTCGACCCGGAACTGGCGCGCCACATCGCGCATCGGCGCGAGGCTGCTCGGCTCACCGACTGGCGTGGCCCCCGCCGGGGCCCCGGGCGGCCCAGCATGTACCGGCCGCCGTCGCGCCCGGGTGTGATTGCCGCGCTGGACCGCGAAGGTCTGCTGCCGGCGATCACGTTCGTGTTCTCCCGCGCCGGGTGTGACGCCGCGGTCGCGCAGTGCCTGCGCTCGCCGTTGCGACTGACCACCGAGGAGAACCGGGTGCGGATTGCGGAGGTGATCGATCATCGCTGCGGCGACCTGGCCGATGCCGACCTGGCTGTGCTCGGCTACTACGAGTGGCGCGAGGGACTGCTGCGCGGGTTGGCCGCCCACCACGCCGGAATGTTGCCGGTGTTCCGCCATACCGTCGAAGAGCTGTTCACCGCCGGCCTGATCCAAGCGGTGTTCGCCACCGAGACTCTGGCGCTGGGGATCAATATGCCGGCCCGAACCGTGGTGCTCGAACGACTGGTGAAGTTCAACGGCGAGCAGCATGTTCCGCTGACGCCGGGGGAGTACACCCAGCTGACCGGCCGAGCCGGCCGGCGCGGCATCGACGTCGAAGGCCACGCGGTGGTGATCTGGCATCCCGACATCGAACCGGCCGAGGTCGCCGGCCTGGCCTCCACCCGCACCTTCCCGCTGCGCAGCTCGTTCGCGCCGTCCTACAACATGACGATCAACCTGGTTCACCGGATGGGCCCCGAGCAGGCGCATCAGCTGCTCGAGCAGTCGTTCGCCCAGTATCAGGCCGACCGGTCGGTCGTCGGCCTGGTCCGCGGCGTGCAGCGCGGCGAGGCGATGCTCGCCGAGATCGCCGGTGAGCTCGGCGGACAAGATGCACCGGTCCTGGATTACGCCCGGCTGCGCGAACAGATCTCGGTGCGGGAGCGCGCGCAGGCCCGTGCCTCCCGGCTGCAGCGGCGACAGGCGGCCAATGATGCCCTGGCCGCGCTGCGTCGCGGCGACATCATCACGATCCCGCACGGCCGGCGCGGCGGCCTGGCCGTCGTGTTGGAATCCGCCCGGGACAGCTCCGACCCGCGACCCTTGGTGCTCACCGAACACCGCTGGGCGGGTCGTATTTCGTCGGCCGACTACGCCGGCTCGGCGCAGCCGGTCGGATCGATGACATTGCCCAAGCGGGTCGAACACCGTCAGCCGCGGGTCCGTCGGGATCTGGCGTCGGCGCTGCGCTCGGCCGCTGCCGGGTTGGCGCAGCCGACCACCCGCGGCAGGCGCAGCGCACCTGATCCGGGGTCTGCGGCCCCCGATATCGACCCCGAACTGGCGTCGCTGCGCGCGCAGTTGCGCGGCCATCGCACCCATCACACACGCGACCGGGAGGCTCAGGTCAGGGTTGCGGAACGCTATCTGCGTATCGAACGCGACAACGCGCAGTTGCAAAAGAAAGTGGCCGCCGCCACTAACTCGCTGGCCCGCACCTTCGACCGAATCGTCGGGTTGCTCACCGAGCGCGGGTTTATCCGCGTCGGCGACGATACAGAGCGCAGCGATGAGGAGAAGCGGCGCTATGACGGCGTGGTCGACGACAGTCCCCGGGTCACCGACGACGGCCGACTGCTCGCCCGGATCTACAGCGAGAGCGACCTTTTGGTCGCCGAATGCCTGCGCACCGGCGCGTGGAGCGGTCTGCGGCCCGCCGAATTGGCCGCGGTGGCATCGGCGGTGCTCTTCGAGTCACGCGGCGACCCGGGTTTCAGGGGCCAGGGACCGCCTAACCGCACCGAGACGCTGCCGGTGCGGGTACGCCAGGCGCTGCGCCGCACCGGGCAGCTGTCGGCCGAGTTACGCGCCGACGAGCAGCGGCACCGGATTGCCCCGAGCCGTGAGCCCGATGAGGGGTTCGTCACCGCGATCTACCGCTGGGCCACTAGTGGTGATCTGGCTGCCGCGTTGACCGCAGCCGACGGGGACGGCACGGGTTCGCCGTTGTCGGCCGGGGATTTCGTGCGTTGGTGCCGGCAGGTGCTCGACCTGCTCGACCAGGTGCGCAACGCCGCCCCGCAACCAGACCTGCGGAGCACGGCCAAAAGTGCGATCGACGGGATTCGGCGCGGCGTCGTCGCAGTTGACGCCGGGTAGGCTAGCGCGGGCTACGGTTACATACGCCCGCCAAACGCCCGCGTCAGGACGGAGAGGACCGAGGACACCATGAGCGGACCACAGGGACCCGACCCCACCCAGCCGTGGCAGCCCAACCAAACCGACGACCAGCAGGCGAGCGGCGGAGAACAGACCGCACCGGCGTCGCCCTGGCAGCAGTCGAGTGCGGAACAGCAGACGTGGCAAGCGCCCGCGTATAACCCCTCCGAGTACCCGCAGTACCAACAGCCGACCTCGCAGTACTATCCGCCTCCTCCGGGCTATCCGCCGCCGCCGGGCTATCCGCAGCCCCCGGACTATCCGCCGCAACAGCCCGGCCAATACGGCCCCTACGGGCAACCAACTCAAGCCGGGCCGTATCCGCCCCAGCCGGGCCCCTACGGCCCGTATCCGCAGCAGCCCGGGCCCTACGGGCCGCCCCCGGAGCGTTCGAGGCGCTCGCTCACCGTGATCGGCATCGTGATCGGCGCCTTCGTGGCGGTCGTCATCGCGGTCGTGTTGGTGATGGGGTTCTGGGCGCCCGGGTTTTTCGTGACCACCAAACTGGACATCAACAAGGCGCAGACGGGTGTGCAGCAGATCCTCACCGACGCGACCAACGGGTACGGGGCCAAGAACGTCAAGGACGTCAAGTGCAACGACGGTAAGGGAGATCCGGTCGTCAAAAAGGGTGACACCTTTACCTGCGACGTGACCATCGACGGCAGCAAGCGACACGTGACGGTGACCTTCCAAGACAACAAGGGCACCTACGAGGTCGGCCGGCCCCAGTAACAACGCCGGCCGGTCAGCCCGATAAGGCGTCCAGCGCTTTCTGTAGCCGGGCGATCGACGACCCGACACCGAACCGCTTCGCCAGTTCGGCGGTCGCCGCGGGATCGGCCGCCACGAGCGGCAGCGTGTCGGTGGGCGTCGACAACGTGACCGGCGCGTCGGTGGCCACCCGCACCACCGGGCCGGCGGCCTCCACGTAGTCGGCGGCCGCCCGCAGCTTGCTCCGAAGCCCTTTGGACAGCGACGATTTGGGGTTGTCGACCGCAGCCAGAATGCCCGCCAACGAGCCATGCTGCGCCAGCAGCGTCGCGGCGGTCTTCTCCCCGATGCCGGGCACGCCGGGGAGCCCGTCGGACGGGTCGCCGCGCAGCAGCGCGAATTCGGCGTAACCGGGGCCGGCTCGATCGACCGGCACGCCATAGCGGTCGGCCACCTCCCGGGGCCCCATCAGCGTGGCGTTGGTCAAACCGCGGCCGAGGTAGAGCACCCGCACCGGGACCGGATCGTCGCCGACCACTTGCAGCAGGTCGCGGTCGCCGCTGACCACGACGACCGGGTCCCCGCGTTCGGCGGCGGCCAGCGTACCGATCACGTCGTCGGCTTCGAAGCCCGCTGCGCCGCCGGTGCAGATGCCGAACGCTTCGAGGATCTCCTCGATCATCTCCACCTGCGGCGATAACTCGTCGGGTACCTCTTCGAGATCGGGCTGTCCGTCCGGGTTTTCCGCCTCGACGCGGTGCGCCTTGTACGACGGGATGGCGTCCACCCGGAACTGTGGTCGCCAATCCAGATCCAGGCACACCACCAACCGCGCGGGCCGCTGCCGGGTGATCAGCACCGCCATCGAGTCCAAAAAGCCGCGGACCGCGTTCACCGGCCGCCCATCGGGCGCCGTGATCGACGACGGGACCCCGTAGTAGGAGCGAAACCACATGCTGGCGCCGTCGAGCAGCAGCAAAGGTGCAGACATGCCCGTCATCCTGCCAGCTAGCCTGGCTGCCATGAGTTCCAGCCGATTCCATACAGACGTCTATGCTCGCCGGCTTGCTGCGGCGGCGGCCGCCACCGCCGATGCCGGTCTCGCGGGTCTGGTGATCACCCCGGGGTATGACCTCCGATACCTGCTCGGTTCGCGCGCGCAGACCTTCGAGCGGCTCACCGCGCTGGTGCTGCCGGCCTCCGGCGACCCGACCGTGGTGGTGCCGCGACTGGAACTGGCCGCGCTCAAGGAATCCGCCGCAGCCGAGCTGGGACTGGCCGCGGCCGACTGGGTCGACGGTGACGATCCCTACCGACTGGTCGCCGCGGCGCTGGGCGGCGCCCCGGCGGCGACCGCGGTCACCGACTCGATGCCGGCGCTGCACTTGCTGCCGCTGGCCGAGGTGCTCGGCGTGCCGCCGGTGCTGGCTACCGGTGTGCTGCGCGGGCTGCGGATGATCAAGGACGCGGCCGAGATCGACGCGCTGCGCAAAGCCGGTGCGGCAATCGACCGGGTACACGCCCGGGTGCCCGAGTTCTTGGCGCCCGGCCGCACCGAGGCCGACGTCGCCGCGGATATCGCTGAAGCTATTGTCGCCGAGGGGCATTCGGAGGTGGCATTCGTGATCGTGGGCTCAGGCCCGCACGGCGCCGACCCGCACCACGAATGCTCGGACCGCGAACTGCGAAGCGGCGACGTCGTCGTCGTCGATATCGGCGGTTCGTATGAGCCGGGCTATCACTCCGACTCGACCCGCACCTACAGCCTTGGTGAGCCCAGCGCCGAAGTGGCGCACCACTATTCGTTGCTACAAGGAGCGCAGCACGCCGCGGTGGATGCGGCGCGACCCGGTGCGACCGCCGCACAGGTGGACGCCGCGGCCCGCGACGTGCTGGCCGACGCGGGATTAGCCGAGCACTTCGTGCACCGCACCGGGCACGGTATCGGGTTGTCGGTGCACGAAGAGCCCTACATCGTCGCAGGCAACGACCTACCGTTGGCGGCCGGGATGGCGTTCTCCGTCGAGCCCGGCATCTATTTCCCCGGCCGGTGGGGAGCCCGCATCGAGGATATCGTCGTCGTGACCGAGGACGGTGCCATCGCCGTCAACAACCGGCCGCACGAGCTGATCGTCGTGCCGGTCGGATAATCCGTACCGCGATCAGGGTTTACGCTCAGACGATGACCAACCATGACCGCGTTGCCGCCCGTCGCGAGATCGCCGACGCGTTGTTCAATGCGCTCGAACGTCGTCACGAGGTGCTGGACGTGATTGTCGGGGCCGGCGATCGGCGCGCCGCGGTCGAGGCGATCGTCGGCCTGCTGGGCACCTCGCACCGCGGCGCGGAGGCGGTGATGGGAATGTCCCTGGACCAGCTCACCGAAGATTCACGCAAGAAGATCGCCGCCGAACTCGACGATCTGAACACCCAGCTGAGCTTTACCCTGCAGGAGCGGCCTGCGAGCTCGGGCGACAACCTGATGCTCCGGCCCTTTGCCGGCGAATCCGACCGCGACATCTTTGCCGTGCGCACCGAAGAGATCGGCACCACCGGTGACGGGTCAGGTGGGTTGGTCGGCAGCCTTGACGACGAGGTTCGCTCCGCGCTGGCACGCATCGACGCAGAGGAGGCCGCCTGGTTCGTCGCGGTCGACGGGACACAGAAGGTCGGCATGGTTTTCGGCGAGCTTGTCGGCCACGAGGTGCAGGTCCGGATCTGGATCCATCCCGATTGCCGGCACCGCGGCTACGGCACCGCCGCACTGGGCAAGTCGCGACCGGAGATGGCGGCTTATTTCCCCGCGGTGCCGCTGGTGATTCGAGCGCCGGGTGCCAGGGACGCTCGCACCGGCTAACCGGTCTGGCCCTTGCCCCGGTCCAGCAGACCCGACGACCCCAGCACCCGCTCGATCTGCACCTCGATGACCACCCGCCGTGGGTTGGGTCGCGGTGTGCGATACCGCTGGGCGTAGCGCAGTTCGGCGTCGCGGACCGCGTCGATCTCGCTGTTGACGCCGGCTCGTCCTTCCAGCGACAGCCACCGGGCACCGTCGACCTGGCTGAGCACCGCCAGCCCGCCACGTTCCGCGTTGACCGCCTTCTGCGAGCCGCCGGTGGTGATCACCCGTGCGATATGCGTCTTGGGGTCGAAGGTGAAACCGACCGCCACCACGTGCGGCGAATTGTCGGCGCGCAGCGTGATCAACATAGCGAGATGGCGTTCGGTCAGAAACGCCAGCGCGTCTTGGCTGAGCCGGGTGGTGGTGTTCGCCATCACGGCTCACGGTATCGCAGGTCATAATCGCAGCCGTGGATGACACGGGCGGCGACATGGTGCTGATCCTCGGTGGCCGCAGCGAGATCGGCGCCGAATTGGCGCAGCGCCTGGCACCCGGTGCCACGGTCGTGCTGGCCGCGCGCGGCGCGAACAAGCTCGGCGAGCAGGTCTCGGCGGTCCGTGCGGCCGGGGCGACGGCCGTGCACACCCGCGAATTCGACGCCGACGACCTGGACTCGCACGGCCCCCTGGTCGCCTCGCTCATCGCCGACCACGGCCCGCTCGACACCGCCGTGCTGGCCTTCGGGATTCTCGGGGATCAAGCCCGCGCCGAAACCAACGCCGCGCACGCGGTGGCCGTCGTGCACACCGACTACGTCGCCCAGGTCAGCCTGCTCACGCATCTGGCCGCCGCGATGCGCGCGGCCGGCCGGGGATCGCTGGTGGTGTTCTCGTCGGTGGCCGGGGTGCGGGTGCGACGTGCCAACTACGTGTACGGCTCGGCCAAGGCCGGGCTGGACGGCTTTGCCAGCGGGCTGGCCGACGCGCTGCACGGCACCGGGGTGCGGTTGCTGATCGTGCGGCCGGGCTTTGTGATCGGGCGGATGACCCGCGGAATGACGCCCGCGCCGCTGTCCAGCACGCCCGCACAAGTGGCCGCCGCGACCGTGCGTGCGCTCGCCAAGGGGCGGCGCACGGTATGGATTCCGTGGGCGCTGCGGCCGCTGTTCGCCGTCTTGCGGTTGCTGCCGCAGTTCGTCTGGCGCAGGATGCCACGATGATTGTCGTAGTAGGTATCGGCGCCGACGGCATGCCCGGACTATCCGAGATGTCACGCCGTGAACTACGCAGGGCCACAGCCGTTTACGGATCACACAGGCAGCTCGACCTGCTCGACGACACGGTGGCCGCCGAGCGCCGGCAGTGGCCGTCGCCGCTGTTGTCGGCATTACAAGACCTCCCCGACGACGTGCACGTGCTGGCCAGTGGCGATCCGCTGTTGCACGGCATCGGGGGCACGCTGATCCGATTGTTCGGGGCTGAGCGGGTGACGGTATTGCCGCACGTGTCGGCGGTGACCCTGGCCTGCGCGCGGATGGGCTGGAGCATCGCCGACACCGAGGTGATCAGCCTGGTCAACGCGGCGCCGCACACCGCTGTGCGCCGGGGCGGCCGGGCGATCGTGCTTTCAAGCGGGCGGTCTACGCCGAAAGAGCTGGCGGTGCTGCTCAACGCGTACGGCCGCGGCGACACGGAGTTCAGCGTGCTCGAGCAGCTGGGCGGACCGGGGGAACGCTGCCGCACCGGGACCGCGCGCGAGTGGGCCGCCGACGCACCTGGCGACATCGACGACCTCAACGTGATCGCGGCGCGCTACCTACCCGACGACCGTATGTTGCTACTGCCCGACGACGCATTCGTCCACGACGGTCAGATCACCAAGCAGACTATCCGGGCGGTGACGCTCGCGGCGCTGGCACCGCGGCCCGGGGAGCGGTTGTGGGACGTCGGCGCGGGCTCCGGCAGCATCGCCGTCGAGTGGTGTCGGAGCTGGCGAGGCTGCACCGCGACCGCGTTTGAACGCGACGAGCGGCGCCGCCTCAACATCGGGTTCAACGCCGCTGCGTTCGGCGTCGATATCGACGTGCGCGACGAGGTGCCGGCTGCGTTCGACGGCGCCGCGCCACCGTGGGCGGTGTTCGTGGGTGGGGGACTCACCCAGCCCGGTCTGCTCGACGCCTGCCTGGACAACCTGCCCGGTGGCGGACGCCTGGTCGCCAATGCCGTCACCGCGGAGTCGGAAGCCATTCTGGTGCAGGCTTACTCGCGTTTTGGGGGCAGCCTGCAGCGCTTTCAGCACTATCGGGGGGAGCCGCTGGGCGGCTTCACCGGATGGCGGCCGCAGCTGCCGGTCACCCAGTGGACGATGATCAAGCCGTGACCGTGTACTTCATCGGTGCGGGTCCCGGCGCCGCGGACCTGATCACCGTGCGCGGACAGCGGCTCCTCGAAACGTGCCGGGTGTGCCTGTACGCCGGCTCGATCATGCCCGACGACCTGCTGGCGCTTTGCCCAGCCGACGCCCGGGTCGTCGACACCGGCCCGCTGACGCTGGAACAGATCATCAGCGAGATCGCCGACGCCGACGCTGCCGGCCACGATGTGGCGCGGCTACATTCCGGCGACCCGTCGCTCTACAGCGCGCTGGCCGAGCAATGCCGCCGACTCGACGCCATGGGCATCGGCTATGAAATCGTGCCCGGTGTCCCGGCCTTCGCCGCAGCGGCTGCCGCGCTGGGGCGCGAACTCACGGTGCCGGGCGTCGCGCAGACCGTGACGCTGACCCGGGTTGCCACGCTGTCGACGGCCATGCCGCCCGGTGAGGAGCTCACCACGTTGGCCGCGTCCGGTGCCACTCTGGTGTTGCATTTGGCGGCCGCGCAGATCGACACCATCGTGCCGCAACTGCTGGACGGCGGTTACCGGGCCGAAACCCCCACCGCGGTCGTGGCTTTCGCCAGCCGGCCACAGCAGGTGGTGTTGCGCGGCAGGCTGGCCGACATCGCAGCGCAGATGCACGACGCCGGGATCACCAAGACCGCCGTCATTCTCGTCGGCGACGTGTTGGCCGCGGAGGGATTCACTGACAGCTACCTGTATTCGGCGGGCCGACGGGTGAGGCCGCACTGATGCGGGTATTGCTGCTCGGCGGCACCGGGGAGGCACGGGCGCTGGCGACGCGACTGCACCCGGACGTCGAAGTCATCAGCTCGCTGGCCGGACGGGTGCCCGATCCGGCGTTGCCGGTCGGCAAGGTGCGCATCGGCGGGTTCGGCGGCGCCGACGGACTGCGAAAGTGGCTGCGCGATGAGCACATCGACGCCGTTGTCGACGCCACCCATCCGTTCGCTGCCACCATCACCGCGCATGCCGCTGCAGCGTGTGGGGAGTTGCGGCTGCCCTACCTGGTACTGGCCCGCCCGGCATGGGATCCCGGCGACGCCATTATGGTGGCATCAGACCCTGAGGCAGCTAAAGTGGTGGTACAGCAAGGATTTTCCCGGGTGTTTCTCACTACAGGACGGTCCGGTACTGCGGCCTTCGCCGATAGCGACGCGTGGTTTTTGATCCGCGCGGTCACCGCGCCGGACAGCGATGCGCTACCGCGCCGTCACGAATTGCTGCTGTCTCGCGGGCCGTATCACTACGACGGGGAATACGCGTTGCTGCGCCGGCATCGCATCGATGCGCTGATCACCAAGAACAGCGGCGGTGAGTTGACGCGCGCGAAGCTGGATGCCGCCGCCGCATTAGACATCCCGGTGGTGATGGTGCAAAGGCCGCCGTTGCCTGCCCGGGTGACGACGGTGGGCACGGTCGAGGAAGTGATCGCCTGGGTAGTGAACGCTCAGCGATAGATGTCGCTGCTGCCGCCGCTGGGTTAAGCGCCGAATGGCCACTTATGACACGGCTTTCCACCAAACCCGTGCAGTAACTGGACACTGGCCGGGCTGCGCGTCACCCGTGCCCTTATTTAGGTTGTATATACCCCACCGGGTATGATATCTATTGAAGTACTTGGTCACAAGTGGAGAGACTTCAATGTGGACCTTTCTCAAGCGAGCGTGGGTGCCACTCGTCGTCGTGGTGGCGGTTGTCCTTGGTGGTCTCGCCGTCGACCGGCTTCGCGGCGTTTTCGGTTCCGACGAGATTTTTCGCTGGACTGGCAGCGGCTCCGAAGTGATCGAGTCGATCAATACCAAGCAGGTGTTGTACGAGGTGTTCGGTCCCAGCGACACCGCGGGAAGCGTGAGCTACTTGAGCAAGAGCGCTCAGCCGGAGGAGGCGAATTTCAGCAGCCTGCCCTGGACCTACACGATCACGACGACCACACCGGCCGTTGTCGCCAGCGTGGTGGCACAGGGCAACAGCGACAGCATCGGGTGCCGCATCACCGTCAACGGTGAGATCAAAGACCAGCGATCCTCGGCCGGCCACCACGCCCAGACGTTCTGCCTGGTGAAGGCCGGATGAACGCCGACGATGGCACCCGCCCGGCGTTCATGCGGGCGGTCCGTGCGTTCGCGGTGCCGATCATCCTGGCGTGGCTGATCCTGGCGATCGCCGTGAACGTCCTGGTGCCGTGGATCGAATTTGTCGCGAGAGACCATGCGGTAACGATGTCGCCGCAAGATGCGCCGGCGATGATCGCCGCGAAGCACATAGGGAAGAAGTTCCAGGAGTCCGATTCCGACAGCATCGTCATGCTGGTCCTGGAAAGCAAAAACGAACTCGGCGACGACGCGCATCGCTATTACGCCGGCTTGGTGAAGAAGCTGGCGGCCGATCCCGAACATGTACAGCATCTCCACGACTTGTGGGGAGACCCGATCACTGCCGCCGGTGCTCAGAGCAGTGACGGTAAAGCCGCCTATGCGCAAATCAACACGGCCGGCAACCAGGGCAGCACTTTAGGAAACGAGTCCGTCGACGCGGTTCGAAAGATTGTCGACGATTCACCACCGCCCGACGGGATCAAGGCATACGTCACCGGCCCGGCGGCGCTCACGACGGACATGACCGAGGCCGCCGACAAAAGCATGTTCAAGATGATGGGCGTGACGGGCGTGGTGATCACGATCATGCTTGCTCTTGTCTATCGCTCTGTGAGCACCGTGCTTCTCGTTCTGTTTATGGTCTTCATCGAGATGCTCACGGCCAGGGGAGTCGTGGCGTTTCTCGGCCACAATGACCTGTTGGGATTTTCGACGTTCGTCGTCGCCATGCTGTCGTCGCTGGCCATTGCGGCCGGAACAGATTATGCGATATTCCTCATCGGCCGTTATCACGAGGCACGTCAGGCCGGCCAAGATCGAGAAACGGCCTGGTACACGATGTTCCGCGGAACCTATCACGTTATTTTGGGCTCGGGGCTCACGATTGCCGGAGCGTCGCTTTGCCTGCACTTCGCGCGATTGGCCTACTTCAAGGCTCTCGGCATTCCGTCGGCGCTGGGGTTGCTCATCGTGATCGCGGGCGCGCTGACCGTGGCGCCGGCCGTTGTAGCCGTGGCCGGCAGGTTCGGTCTGCTCGATCCGAAACGGACCATCAAGACGCACGGATGGCGGCGCGTCGGCACCGCGACCGTGCGCTGGCCCGGGCCGATCTTTGTGGTGTCGCTGCTCATCGCCATCGCCGGCATGCTCGTCATGCCGAGCATGAAGATCAGCTACAACGACCGCTTCTACGTACCCCGCAGTCTGCCGTCGAACGTCGGATACGCCGCCGCCGAGCGTCATTTCAGTGCCGCCAGACTCAATCCCGACATCCTGATGGTCGAGGGTAATCACGATATGCGGAACCCTGCCGACATGATCATCCTGGACAGGATCGCCAAGAATATCTTCCGCACACCCGGTATCGAGCGAATACAAAGCATCACCAGACCGCTGGGAAGTCCGATCGAACACACGTCGATACCGTTTCAGCTCAGCATGCAAGCGATTCCGATACAGGAGAACTTGCAATTCATGAAAGACCGGATGGCCGACATGCTCAAGATGAGCGACGACCTCGGCGCCATGATCGGGTCGATGGAGCGGATGAACGGCCTACTGAGCCAGATGAGCGATACGACTCATCACATGCTTGGCGACATGACCGAAATGAAAGCCACGCTGGACGAGATGCGAGACCATCTAGCGGATTTCGACGATTTCGCCAGGCCGTTTCGCAGCTATCTCTACTGGGAACAACACTGCTTCAACATTCCCGCCTGCTGGGCGGCGCGCTCGGTATTCGAAGCGATCGACGGTGTCGACAAGTTCAGCGACGACATGACCGCGCTACTCAAAGATGTGAGCAATATCGACGCGGTGTTGCCGCAACTGCTCCAACAATTTCCGCCAATCATTGCGGTCACGAAATCCATGCAGGAGACCCTGCTGACCATGCACAGCAGCTTCTCGGGACTCGTCACTCAGATGTCCCGGATGACGGACACGGCAAGCGCGATGGGCCAGGCGTTCGACTCCTCCAAAGCCGACGACTACTTCTACCTGCCGCCGGAAGCGTTCGACAATCCGGACTTCCAACGCGGGCTGAAACTTTTCCTGTCCGCCGACGGGAAGGCGGCGCGCTTCATCATCACCCACGATGCAGACCCGGCGACCCCCACAGGCATCTCGGCGGTCAAACCGGAACTCAAGGCCGCGCACGAAGCGGTCAAGGGAACGCCCCTGACTGACGCAAAGTTCTATCTGACCGGGACGGCGGCGGTGTACAACGACATCCAAACCGGCTCGAAATACGACCTTTTGATCGTGGGAATAGCGGCGCTGACGCTGATATTCGTTGTCATGGTGATCATCACCCGAGCGCTGGTCGCGTCCCTGGCGATCGTCGGCACGGTGCTGGTATCGCTGGGCGCTGCCTTCGGACTGTCCGTGCTGGTCTGGCAGCACATTTTCGGCCTGGACTTGAACTGGATCGCGCCGGTGTTCGGGTTGATCATTCTTCTTGCCGTCGGATCCGACTACAACCTGCTGCTGGTCTCGCGCTTCCAGGAGGAAATAGGCGCGGGATTAAAGACCGGCATCATCCGCTCCATGGGCGGAACGGGCGGGGTGGTCACCGCGGCGGGCCTGGTCTTCGCCTTCACGATGATGTCCATGGTCGCCAGCGACCTGCGGTCCATCGGCCAGGCCGGCAGCACGATCGGACTCGGCCTGCTGTTCGACACCCTGGTCGTGCGTTCCCTGATGACACCATCGACCGCCGCGCTGCTCGGACGCTGGTTCTGGTGGCCGCAACGGGTGCGGCCACGCCCGGCCAGCTATCTGCTTCGGCCCACCGGACCCCGCCGGCTGGTTCGTTCGCTGCTGCTCGGCGAGGATGGGAGAGCGGCGACTGCCAAAGGGATTCACGTCGGGTAACGGTGAGCCGTGGCTTGTCGATTTCATCGAAATTGCGTCCACGGTCGTTGTGTAGGCCCCGGATTCGGCCGGATCACAACCATGGCTGCAATCTCGACGACAACCCCGCGAGGCAGAGGCCAGGGCTGTGAGCCAGCATCGAGTCGCGACCCTGGCTTCTGGTTCGCGGTTTTCGCGGCAGCCGGACAGGGAACGGCGACTGCCAAACGGATTCACGCCGGGTAACGCCGGGGAGTGAAAACTCGGTCAACGGAATCGACTGAATACCACTGGGTTTGCGACGATCCGACGATCAGCAGGCAACGCATGTCGACGTCGGCCGGGTTCAGGTCCGCCAACCGCACCACCGTGACATGCTCGTCGGGACCGGACACGTCGCGGCCGATCACCACCGGTGTGCCCGGATCACGATGAGCCAGCAGCAGATCCCGCATCGCGCCGACCTGCCAGGTCCGGGTCTTCGACGCCGGATTGTAGATGGCCAGCACCATGTCGGCCGCCGCTGCGGCAGAGAGCCGCTGCGCGATCACCTTCCATGGCTTGAGCCGATCAGACAGCGAAATCACCGCATAGTCGTGTCCCAGCGGAGCGCCGACCCGGCTGGCCACCGCCTGCGCGGCGGTCATCGCCGGAATCACCCGCACCGGCACAGCCGGCCACTGCTTGGCTTCTTCGAGTACGGCGGTGGCCATCGCGAACACCCCCGGATCGCCCGACGACACCACCGCCACCGCGCGGCCCTGCTCGGCCAGCGTGCACGCCAGCCGCGCCCGCGCCGGCTCGTCGGTGTTGTCGCTGGGGTGACGCTGTTGCCCGTCGCGGACGGGGACCCGGTCCAGATACCGGCCGTAACCGATCAAGTCCGTGGCGGCAGCCAGCTCGCGACGGCTTTCCGGGGTCATCCAATCGGTGTGCCCGGGGCCAAGACCCACGACCGCGACGGCGCCGGGCCGCGATCGGCAACGCCGGCCGCCCGGCACCATCGCCAGCGAAAAATACGGAACATTTGCCGCCTCGACATCGGCGGCGGGCAGCAGCCGCTGCCCGGCGGTGCTGGCTCGCTCCACGTACACCGCGTCGTCGAGTCGGCCAGACATCGAAAGCGCCTCTCGCACAGCTTGATATGAACGACCGAGCTTGAGCACGACGGCGGCGTCGGCGTCGGAAAGCCGACGAGTCAGCTCGGCAACCGGCAGCGTGCCCGGCAGCACGGAAAGCACCTCGTCGCCGGCCACCAGCGGTGTCGCGATCGCCGCCGAGGCCGCGCTGATCGACGTCACCCCGGGCACGATCACCGCGTCGAACCGGCGCGTCAGCCGAGTATGCAGATGCATGTAGGAGCTGTAGAACAGCGGATCGCCCTCGGCCAGCAGCGCCACGTCACGCCCGGCGTCCAGATGCGCGGCGATGCGTGCGGTGGCGTCGGCGTAGAAGTCTTCCAGCGCGCCCGCGTAGCCACCGGGATGATCGGTGGACTCGGTGGTGACCGGGTAGACCAGGTGCTCCTCGATCTGGCCGGGCCGCAGATACGGTTCGGCGATGCCGCGGGCGATACTGCGGCCGTGGCGGGCGCTGTGATAGGCCACCACATCGGCTTCGCCGATCACCCGGGCGGCCTTGATCGTGACCAATTCCGGGTCGCCGGGTCCCAGCCCGACGCCGAACAACGTTCCGCGACGCGTCATTGGGTGTTTGCCGCGATCGCGTTGACGGCGGCGGCGGCCATCGCGCTGCCGCCGCGGCGGCCGGTCACCACCAGATACGACATTCCGCGCGGGCGATCGACGAGCTCCTGCTTGGACTGGGCCGAGCCGACGAAGCCGACCGGCCCGCCCAGCACCGCGGCCGGCGCCGGCACACCGTCGTCGACCAACTCGAGCAGCCGGAACAGTGCGGTGGGCGCATTGCCGATCGCCAGTACCGCCCCGGCCAGCCGATCCGCCCACACCTCCACTCCGGCCGCCGAGCGGGTGGTGCGCCCGCGGGCGGCCAACTCCGCGGCGCGCGGGTCGGCCACTAGCGACACGATCTCGTTGTTCTGAAGGCGTGTCCGGGTGATCCCGGCCGCCACCATCGACGAGTCGCACAGCACCGCGGCGCCGTCGGCGAGGGCCGCGGCGGCCCGGGTGACGACGTCGTCGGTGTAGGCGATGTGCTCGGTGAGGTCGACCTGGCCGCAGGTGTGGATCAGCCGCACCACCACCTGCTCGACGTCGGCGGGAAAGCGGCTCAGGTCCGCCTCGGCGCGGATTGCCGCGAACGACTGCCGGTAGATCTCGTCGGCGTCGCGAAGGTAGTCGAGCACCCGCTCACCTTAAGGCTGTGCACGCAGCACCCGGTATCCGTCCCGGGTGGCAACCAGCACCTCACCTGTCGGCGGGCTGCCGCACGCCCGTTCGCAGCCGACGAAGTGGCGCCGCGTCCCTGCATCGCCCGTCTGTGCCGCCGCGACAGCATCGGCCCGCACATCGGCGGCCGAACGCGCGCAGCCCGGGCTGCCGACGCAGGCACTGACCGAAACCCAGGGCGAGTTCTCGTCGAACACCGGGCCCAGCGGCGCCAGCACCCGCAGTGCCGTGTCGGCGACGGCCTCGTCGAGGTCGCACACCAGCACCGAGCGCCACGGTGTGATGACCAGCGGCGCGTCGAGCGCAGCCAGGTACTCCGCGACACGCGCCGGCATAACGCCCAGCGGCACAACGGCGCTCAGCGCAATCCGGCCGTCATCCTGCTCAATCCAGCCCACCGGCGGTGGCACGCCGCCGGTGAACCGTGCATCGCTCAATTCGAAGCCGGGCATCAGCGCACCCGGGTCGTCCAATTCAGCAACCCGCCAAGCCTTTCCGCGCGAATCGACAAACCGCATCGCAACGGTGACCATCGCCGAGACGACGTCGGCCGACGACAACCGGACACCGGTGTCGCGGCCGGCCAGCAGCAGCGCGGCCCCGTCGTCGAGCAGGTGCACGCCGACGTCGGTACCCAGTCCCGACACATCGCCGCGTCCGTCGTCGATGCCGAACCAGAACCGGCCCGGGAGCGTTACCAACGCCTGCTCGGCCTGGATCGCCGCATCCAGCTCACCCACCCATCCGCGCACATCGGCGAGCCCGCCGAGCCGGCCGGACAACGGCGAGGCGACGATGTTGCGGACTCGCTCGTGTGTTGCCGACGGCAGCAGGCCGGCCGCGGCAACCTCATCGGCGAGGGCCGCCGCGTTGGTGATCCCGCGGATCTGCACGTTGCCGCGCGCGGTCAACTCCAGCGCGCCCGAGCCCAACCGGCTCGACACCGAGGCCAGCGCCGCCAACTGCGCCGGACGAATCATCCCGCCGGGCAGCCGTACCCGCGCCAGCGCGCCATCGGCCGCCCGGTGTACCTGCAAGGCGCCCGGACAGGCATCGTCGGCGCGGGTCCTGGGCACGCGTCAACGGTACGGCCATCCGCGCGACCAGCTTGCGCGCCTGGTAAATGTGGCCCGATCCGGTGCCTGAGCTCCATGCCGTGTCAGAGACTGCGCGCAGCCACGTTTCAGGCCGTTAGGGAACCCGGCCGGCGTAGCGTGGACCTACGCCGGAAACGGGAGGTTGTATGGACCAGAAGCGCCCGCTGAAGATCGCGATCATCGGCGCCGGCATGTCCGGCTTGTGCATGGCGGTCAAGCTGCAGCAGGCCGGCATCGACTCGTACACCATTTTCGAGAAGGCCGACGACGTCGGCGGCACCTGGCGCGACAACACCTATCCGGGTCTTACCTGCGACGTGCCGTCGCGGTATTACTCCTACTCGTTTCGGCCCAACCCGGATTGGTCGCACGTGCTGCCGCCGGGACCGGAGATCCAGGCGTATTTCCGGCAGGTGGCCGACGAACGGGCGATTCGTTCGCACATCCGGTTCGGCACCGACGTGACGTCGGCGCGCTACGACGACGGGCGCTGGCGGCTGACCACCGCCGACAGCGAGGAGACATTCGACGTACTGATCACCGCAACCGGTGTGCTGCGGGTGCCGCGCTATCCGGACATCCCGGGATGGGAGACCTTCGCCGGCCCGGCGTTTCATTCAGCACGATGGGACCACTCGGTGACGTTGCCGGACAAGCGGATCGGTGTGATCGGCACCGGGTCGACCGGGGTGCAGATCGTCGCGGAACTCGGCGGAAACGTCCGTGAACTGAAGGTGTTCCAACGCACCGCACAATGGATCTACCCGATGCCCAACCCGCGCTACTCGGCCGTGGGCCGGGCCGCATTGCGCCGCTGGCCGAAGCTGAACAGGGTCGGCTACCGCTTCTGGGGGTGGTTCTTCAGGTTCCTATTCTGCCGCGCCGTGGTCCATCCGGGATTCCAGCGCAGTCTGGTCCAGGCCATGTGCAGATGGAATCTGCGACTCTCGGTACGCGACCCGCAGCTGCGCGCAAAACTCACCCCGGATTACCAGCCGATGTGCAAGCGGCAGGTGATGGCCGGTCACTTCTACCGTTCCGTCCAGCAGCCCGGGGTGGAGGTGATCACCGAGTCGATCGACCACATCGAGCCCCGTGGTGTCGTCACCGCCGACGGCGTGCTGCACGAGCTCGACCTGCTGGTCTACGCCACCGGGTTCGACGCCCGGGCCTACGTGCGCCCGCTGCAGGTGATCGGCGAGAACGGGCTCACCCTCGACGAGGCGTGGGCCGATGGCCCGCGGGCGTACCGTTCGGTCGCGGTACCCGGATTTCCGAACCTCTTCATGCTGATGGGTCCGCATTCCCCGATCGGCAACAACTCGCTGATATATGTCGCCGAAGACCAGGCCGATTATGCAATCTGGTGGATCAACCAGATCCGCGACGGCCGTGTCGTTGCGGCCGCACCCACCGAGGTGGCGACCAAGGAATACAACGAGAGCATGAAAGCGGCCATGCCGCAAACGATCTGGGTGACCGGATGCAACAGCTGGTACCTGGGCAAAGACGGCCTACCAGAATTGTTCCCGTGGGTCCCGGAGCGGCACCGAGAGCTGTTGCATCAGCCCGAGCTCGCCGACTTCGACGTCCGCTGACCAATCAGGAAGTCCCTGACCGCTCCGCATAACGCTTGCGCATTTCGGCGTCGACATTGGTGAAGACGCGAGCCGTACCCAGCACACGGCCGAGCGCCTCTGACATCCGCTGCGGCATAAGTTTCTGTGACACCGCGACGATGCCCATCGAACGGGGCACCGCCACGCGCGGTTTCGGTTTGCCGATCAGGCCGGCGACTGCCCTGGCGACCTCGTCCGGCTCGGCATTCTTGAAGCCCCTCAGGTGCGCCACGCCGGCGATCATCTCGGTATTGACCAGCGCTGGAAGCACTGCGGAAAAGTGGATCCCGCTGCCCCGGTTCTCCAAGCGGACGGTGTCGGTGAATCCGAGCACGGCGTGCTTTGTCGCGCAATAGGTCGCGATGCCTGCCGTCGGCGTCACGCTGCCCATCGAGGCGATGTTGATGATGTGCCCGTGCCCGCGGGGCAACATGCGATGTGCCGCCAGTTTGGTGCCTAGGATCACGCCGTAAATGTTGACGTCGAGCAGCCGCTTGGTGACGGGATCGGGTTCCTCGACCGCATTACCCACGGCGATCACCCCGGCGTTGTTCACCAACACGTCGATGGGGCCGAGCCGTTCTTCAACGAGGTCGAGAAAATCCGTGAAGGATCCGCGATCCGTCACATCCAATCGGCGGTGGACCGCCAACCCCAGCCGGCCACCCGACTCGTTGACGGCGGATTCGTCGATATCGCCGATGGCCACCTTGGCGCCCAAGCCGTGCAGAACGTCGGCAGTAGCAAGACCGATTCCGCGGGCCCCGCCGGTGATGGCAATGACCTTTCCCGCAAGAGACACCGGCTTCATCGCTTCATGCTACTTCGCTCAGTTGGATGGCTCGCGGCGCGGCATAGGGTAATCGACTACTCCAAATCTCGGTGCGGTACGAATGACGGGTGCGCGAGCCGACCGTCCTGCTGCTGTCGACCTCCGATACCGACCTGATCACCGCCCGCTCAAGCGGCAAGAACTATCGGTGGGCCAACCCCTCGCGGCTGTCCGACGACCTCGAAGACCTGCTGGCCGGCGCCGAGATCGTTGTTGTCCGCATCCTCGGCGGCTACCGGGCCTGGCAGGACGGCATCGACACGGTGCTGGCCAGCGGTATCCCTGCCGTCGTGGTGAGTGGCGAGCAGGCCCCGGACGCCGACCTGACCGAGCGCTCCACGGTGCGGGCCGGTATCGCGCTGCAAACCCACATCTATCTGGCTCAGGGCGGGGTGACCAACCTGCGCCAACTGCACGCCTTCCTGTCCGACACCGTGCTGATGACCGGCTTCGGGTTCACGCCGCCGGTGAGCACACCGACCTGGGGGCTGCTCGAACGTGCCGTGACCGCCGACACCGGCTGGTTTGATACGGGCCGACCCGCTGCGCCCGGCTCCGCCGCGCTTGCGATCGCCCCGACGATTGCGGTGCTGTATTACCGCGCCCAGCAGCTGGCCGGCAACACCGGATACGTCGAAGCGCTGTGCCAGGCGATCGAGGCCGCCGGCGGCCGGCCGCTGCCGGTCTACTGCGCCTCGTTGCGTACCGCCGAAGCCGACATGCTGAAAACGCTGTCGGCGGCCGACGCCATGGTGGTGACCGTGCTGGCCGCCGGGGGCGTCAAGCCCGCGACAGCGGCAGCCGGCGGCGATGACGACAGCTGGAACGTCGAACATCTGGCCGCGCTCGATATCCCGATCCTGCAAGGGCTGTGCCTGACCACCTCACGCGACCAATGGCACGACAAAGACGACGGCTTGAGCCCGCTGGACGTGGCCAGCCAGGTGGCCGTCCCCGAATTCGACGGTCGGATCATCACGGTCCCGTTCTCGTTCAAAGAGATTGACGACGAGGGACTGATCTCTTATGTCGCCGACCCGGAGCGCTGTGCGCGGGTCGCCGGACTGGCGGTCCGCCACGCACGCCTGCGCCGGATAAGTCCCGCCGACAAACGGGTGGGCGTGGTGTTCTCGGCCTACCCGACCAAGCACGCCCGTATCGGGAATGCGGTCGGCCTGGACACCCCGGCCAGTGCCGTCTGGCTGCTGCGTGCCATGAGCGAGCATGGATACCGGGTCGGCGAGCTGCCCGGTGTCGACGCGCAAGACGGCGATGCGCTGATCCATGCGCTGATCGAACGCGGCGGTCAGGATCCCGACTGGCTGACCGACGCTCAGCTAGCCGGCAACCCGATCCGGGTGTCCGCCAAGGACTATCGCGCCTGGTTCGCCACCTTGCCCGCGGACTTCGCCAACGCCGTGCAAAAGCACTGGGGGCCGCCGCCGGGGGAGCTGTTCGTCGACCGGACCGACGACCCGGACGGCGAAATCGTGATCGCGGCAATGCAAGCCGGCAATGTCGTGCTGATGGTGCAGCCGCCGCGTGGATTCGGCGAGAACCCGGTGGCGATCTACCACGACCCGGATTTGCCGCCCAGCCATCATTACCTGGCGGCATACCGCTGGCTGGGATCCGGCTTCCCGAACAGCTTCGCCGCCCACGCCGTGGTGCACCTGGGTAAGCACGGCAACCTGGAGTGGCTGCCGGGAAAGACGCTGGGCCTGTCGGCAGGCTGCGCATCGGATGCCGCACTGGGCGACCTGCCGCTGGTCTATCCCTTTCTGGTCAACGACCCGGGTGAGGGCACTCAGGCCAAGCGCCGGGCGCACGCGGTGCTCGTCGACCATCTCATCCCGCCGATGGCCCGCGCCGAAACCTACGGCGACATCGCCCGGTTGGAGCAGCTGCTCGACGAACACGCGACGATCGCCTCGCTGGATCCCGGCAAGCTACCCGCAATCCGTCAGCAGATCTGGACGTTGATCCGGGCGGCCAAGATGGACCACGACCTCGGCCTGACCGAACGACCGCAAGACGAGTCGTTCGACGACATGGTGCTGCACGTTGACGGCTGGCTGTGCGAGATCAAAGACGTCCAGATTCGCGACGGGCTGCACATTCTGGGTCAAACACCCACCGGTGAACAAGAACTGGACCTGGTACTGGCGATCCTGCGGGCCAGACAGCTGTTCGGTGGCGAGCACTCGGTGCCCGGCCTGCGACAGGCGCTGGGCCTCGCCGAGGATGGCACCGACGAGCGAAGCTCGGTCGACGAGGCCGAAACCCGGGCCCGGCAGTTGGTCAAAGCGCTGCAGGACAGCGGCTGGGATCCCGACGCCGTCGCAGAGCTCACCGACGACCCTGAGGTGGCCAAGGTGCTGCGGTTCGCCGCGACCGAGGTGGTGCCCCGGCTAGCCGGCACCGACGCGGAAATCCGCCAGGTGTTAAGAGCTTTGGACGGTCGGTTCATCGCGGCCGGGCCGTCCGGCTCGCCGCTGCGCGGGCTGGTCAACGTGCTGCCCACCGGGCGCAACTTCTACTCCGTCGACCCCAAGGCGGTGCCGTCGCGGCTGGCGTGGGAAACCGGTGTGGCGATGGCGGATTCCCTCTTGGCGCGCTACCGAGACGATTACGGCAGCTGGCCGGCTTCGGTAGGGCTGTCGGTGTGGGGCACGTCAGCGATGCGCACCGCCGGCGATGACATCGCCGAAGTGCTTGCGCTGCTGGGCGTCCGCCCGATCTGGGATGATGCGTCGCGGCGGGTTATCGGCTTGGCGCCGATCCCGCTGACCGAGCTGGGCCGGCCGCGGATCGACGTGACGGTGCGGATCTCCGGATTCTTCCGCGACGCTTTCCCGCACGTGGTGACGATGCTCGACGACGCGGTGCGGCTGGTCGCCGACCTCGACGAACCCGATGACGCCAACTACGTGCGCGCCCACACCCGGGCCGACCTGGCTGCCCATGGCGACCAACGTCGCGCCACCACAAGAGTTTTCGGTTCAAAGCCGGGCAGCTACGGGGCCGGACTGCTGCAGCTGATCGACAGCCGCAACTGGCGCGACGACGCCGACCTGGCGCAGGTGTACACCGCGTGGGGCGGGTTCGCCTACGGGCGCGGGCTGGACGGCGCGCCGGCAGAAGAGGACATGAACCGGGCCTATCGGCGGATCGCGGTGGCCGCCAAGAACACCGACACCCGGGAGCACGACATCGCCGACTCCGACGACTACTTCCAGTACCACGGCGGGATGGTGGCGACCGTGCGCGCGTTGACCGGGCAGTCGCCGGCCGCCTATATCGGTGACAACACCCGGCCCGACGCGATCCGCACCCGCACGTTGTCGGAGGAGACCAGCAGGGTGTTCCGCGCCCGCGTCGTCAATCCGCGCTGGATGACCGCGATGCGCCGGCACGGCTACAAGGGCGCTTTCGAGATGGCCGCGACGGTCGATTACCTGTTCGGCTATGACGCCACCGCGGGCGTGCTGGCCGATTGGATGTACGAGCAGCTCACCGAGGCCTATGTGCTGGACCAGCAGAACCGCAAATTCATGACCGAGTCCAACCCGTGGGCGCTGCACGGGATGGCCGAGCGGCTGCTGGAGGCGGTCAGCCGCGGAATGTGGGCCCAGCCGCGATCCGACACCCTTGACGGACTGCGCCGGGTGCTGCTGGAAACCGAAGGTGACCTGGAGGGCTAACTCGGCACGAGTAAGAGGGACGGCCAGCGGGTACCTAGCTGCGTATGGGGGACTCAGTCACCACAGCACCGCCCGGAATCAGGTTGCCACCGGCACCGCCCCGGATCATCCCCAAGGCTCTCCAGGGGATTGCCTTCTTCGCCGCACGACGATGGGCCACCCAAAACCTGGCGAGCCGATACGGCAGCGCCTTCCGGCTCAACGTCCCGGTGTTCGGCCACCTCGTGATCGTGACCGACCCGGAACTCGCCAAGGTGGTCTACACCAGCAAGCCAGACGATCTCGGCCCCATTCAGCCCAACCTGAGCCGACTGCTGGGGTCGGGCTCGGTGTTCGGACTCGGCGGTGCCGAGCACCGTCGCCGGCGAAAGCTGCTGGCTCAGCCCTTCCACGCGACCAACATGAAGAACTACGAGGCCATCGTCGAAGAGGAGACTCTTAAGGACATGGCCGCCTGGCCTGCAGGCAAGGAATTCAAAACCCTCGACCCGATGAAACGGATCACGCTCAACGTGATCCTGCGCGCGGTTTTCGGAGCCGAAGGCACCGACTTCGACGAACTGCGGGAAGTGATCCTGCCGTGGGCCAGGCTGGGCGCACGCCTGTCGACGCTGCCCATGCCGAGTCGCACCTATGGTCGCTACACCCCGTGGGGCCGGCTTGCCGAGTTGCGGCGACGCTACGACGTCATCATCGACCGGATGATCGACAAATTCCGGGCCGACCCGGACTTGGCGGACCGCACCGACATCCTGTCACTGCTGCTGCGCAGCGCATACGAAGACGGTTCGGCCATGACACGCAAGGACATCCACGACGACCTACTCACCCTGCTGGTTGCCGGGCACGAAACCACCGCGACCACGCTGGCCTGGGTGTTCGAACGGCTGAGCCGACACCCGGAGGTGCTCTCGGCCCTGGTCGACGAATCTGACACCGACGAGAACGAGCTGCGCCATGCGGCGATCTACGAAGTGCAAAGGACCAGGTCGGTCATCGATTTTTCCGGTCGCCGGGTCCGCGCGCCGGAGTTCGAACTGGGGGAGTGGGTCCTACCCCGGGATTATTCGATTGTCGTCAGCATCTCGCAGTGCCACGCCAACGGGGGCGCTTTCCCCGATCCGGACCGTTTCGATCCAGCGCGCTACATCGAAACCAAGCCGTCCACTTTCGCCTGGATCCCGTTCGGGGGAGGAACCCGGCGCTGCGCGGGGGCGGCATTCGCCAAGATGGAGATGAACGTGGTGCTGCGAACGGTCTTGCGGCACTTGACTATCGAGACCACCACGGCCGCGGGGGAGAAGCTGCGCGCCGGCGGACTTGGTTTCCTCCCGGCTGACGGCGGTCGGATCGTGGCACATCGGCGCTGAAACGCCGGCCGGTGGCGTTACATTGAGTCCGTGTCACCCACCTTTGCCGACCTGGCGAAATCGCAGTATGTCTTGCTGACCACCTTCACCAAGGACGGGCGACCCAAGCCGACGCCGGTCTGGACCGCGCCCGACGGTGACCGGCTACTGGTCATCAGCGAGGAGAAATCCTGGAAGGTCAAGCGCATCCGCAACACCGGACGGGTCACGCTGGCGATCTGTGATATTCGTGGCCGGCCCAAGAGCGAGGCGATCGAGGCGATCGCAACCATCCTCGACAAGTCGCACAACGGCGCCGTCTATCACGCAATCGGCAAGCGGTACGGATTCGTCGGCGCGGTGTTCAACTTCTTCAGCAAGTTGCGCGGCGGCATGGCAAACAACGTCGGCATCGAACTGCGAGCGGCCGGCTAACTTGTCGCGTGGCGACCCGCTGCGCCCGGCTCCGCCGCGCTTGCGATCGCCACTAACGCAGGTGCTCGCCGAAGAATGCGTACACGCGTGCCCAGGCATCCTGGGCGGCGAGATCGTTGTAGCCGAATCCGATGATCCGCAGCAGTGGTTGGGCGGGTAGCTTGTTCGCGAAGCTGTGCCCGGCACGTGGATAGACCTTGACATCGTTGCGGATGCCCTTGTACCCGAGTACCCGGCGCAGCCGGCCCGGCGCCCCGATGCCCATCGGATCGCGGGCGCCGAAGCTGGCCACGATCGGGCACGCCCCGTCCAGGGTTTCGCTGAGTTGGCGCGGCAGCGGGACGCCGTAGAACGGTGCGGATGCGCCAAAACCCATGGGAGACATAACTAAAGCGAAACCGCCGCCCATGCAGAAGCCGGCGATGCCGACCCGCCCGGTGCATTCCGGCATCGACAGTAGGTGGTCGCGGGCGGCCAGGATGTCGTCGAGCGCATGGCCCCGCTTGGTCATCAGGTCGCGCATGACCTTGGTGATACAGCGCGCACGACCGCCCCGGGCGAACAGGTTCGGCGTCAGCGCGATGTATCCGGCTGCCGCGATGTTCTCCGAGATCGATTCTTTGTCCGGCTGGTAGCCGATCGCGTCGTGAACCACCACCACGCCCGGAAACGGACCCGGCCCGTCGGGGATGTCCAGCAGCGCGTCGATCGGGCCGGCCGGGGTGTCCATCTGGATTGTCGTCACGTCAGACATCTAACCGCGCCGGGTGGCGCTGCGGAACTGTTGCGGCGGGCACAGACGTTGCCATCACATGGTGTCGCGACTGTTTCTGATCTACGTCCTCGTCGAGCTCGCCGCCGTGGTGGCTTTGGCGTCGACGATCGGACTGGGCTGGACCTTGCTGGTGCTGGTGGGCACCTTCGTCGTCGGCGTGGCAGTGGCCGGTTCACAGATCACGCGCCAACTCGCCCGGCTGCGGTCGGACTGGACCGCGGAGGGCGGTGCCACCGGCTTGCGCGCGCGGCTCACCGACGGTGCGCTCCTTGCGGTGGCCGCGCTGCTGGTCGCCGTTCCGGGCCTGGTCAGTACGGCTGCGGGCCTGTTGCTGTTGCTGCCACCGGCCCGAGGCGCGGCCCGCTACGTTTCCGCTCGTCGTTCGAAGCGCGACGTCATCGACGGCGAGGTGATCGACGTGACGATGTCGCGTGGCGACCCGCTGCGCCCGGCTCCGCCGCGCCTGCGATCGCCACGAGCCGAGCCGTTCGCCCTGCCATCCAAGCCCGCGTGACGACGCTGCTGCTGGGCGGCCGGGTACACAGCCCGACCCACCCCGACGCCACCGCGATGGCGGTGCGCGACGGCGTGGTCGCCTGGCTGGGCAGCGACGATGTGGGCCGCGACCAATTCCCCGACGCGAACCGCGTCGACCTCGACGGTGGCTTTGTCGCGCCGGGGTTCGTGGACAGCCATATCCATCTCACCGCGACCGGCCTGACGCTCACCGGGCTGGACCTGCGGGCCGCCACCTCGCGCGAGCATTGCCTGCAGCTCCTCGGCGGGTACGCCGCCGCCCACCCCGACCGGCCGGTGTGGGCCCACGGCTGGGACGAATCCGGGTGGCCGGATCCCACCCCACCGACCACAACCGACCTGGACGGGCTCCTCGGTGACCGGCCCGCGTACCTGGCCCGTGTCGACATGCACTCCGCGTTGGCCTCGACCGCCCTGCGCCGGCGCGTCGCCGATCTGCCCGCCGCCGCCGGTTTCGAAGCACAACAGCCGCTCGCCGGTGACGCCCACCACCTGGTCCGGGCCGTCGTCCGCGATCTGTTGAGCGGCGCGCAGCGCGCCGAAGCCCGCACGGCGGCGCTGGATGCCGCAGCGGCGGCCGGGATCGTCGCGGTGCACGAATGCGCCGGCCCCGACATCGGCGGGCCGGACGACTGGCGGGAACTGCGCGCCCTCAACGACCGATCGCATGGCGTGGAGGTGATCGGCTATTGGGGCGAGGCGGTGACCAGCGCCGCGCGTGCCCGCGCACTGCTGGCGGAGACCGGCGCCCACGGGTTGGCCGGCGATCTGTTCATCGACGGCGCGCTGGGGTCGCGCACCGCCTGGTTGCACGAGCCGTACACCGACGCCCTGAAAACCGCCGGCAACTGCTACCTGGCGCCGGACCTGGCCGCCGCGCACGTGCGGGCGTGCACCGAGGCGGGCGTGACGGCGGGCTTCCACGTCATCGGCGATGCCGCGGTGGCGGCCGCGGTCGCGGCCTTCGAGCGGGTCGTCGAGGAGCTGGGGGTGGCCGCCGTCGCGCGCTGCGGTCACCGGCTGGAGCATCTGGAGATGGTGACCGCGGAGCAGGCCGCAAAACTCGGCGCGTGGGGGGTCATCGCCAGTATGCAGCCCAACTTCGACGCGCTGTGGGGCGGCGGCGACGGCATGTATGCCCGGCGTCTCGGCGTCGAACGAGGCAGCCGGCTCAATCCGTTCGCGCTGTTAGCATCCCAAGGCGTGCCCCTCGCGTTCGGCTCAGACGCCCCGGTGACGCCGATCGATCCGTGGCGCAGCGTGCACGCTGCGGCCAACGCCCGCACAGCGGAGCACGCGGTGTCGATGCGGGCGGCGTTCGCCGCCGCGACCCGCGGCGGCTGGCGGGCCGGCGGGGTCTGCGACGGGATGACCGGCACCCTGGCTCCCGGAGCGCTTGCGTCCTACGCCATCTGGGATGTCGGCGAACTCGACGTCGCCGACGGGGCCACCGCTGCTGCGCGGTGGTCCACTGACCCGCGTTCGCGGGTGCCGGCATTACCGCGGCTGAGCCCGGCCCAGCCATGGCCGCGGTGCCGGCAAACCGTGCACCGGGGCGCGGTGATCCATGGCTAGGGAACGTCAACTACCCAAGGTGGCCGATGCGGCGCGAACCCGGGTGGCGCGCCTGGGTCCCATGCTGCGGCCGCGACTGACGCGGCTGGGCGCGACGATCGCCGTGGGCGTGCTGCTGTACACCAGCTTCCCGCCGATCAACTGGTGGTGGGCCGCCATCCTGGCGTTCGCGCTGCTGGCCTGGGTGCTGAGCCACTCCCGGACCACACCGGTCGGCGGGCTGGGTTACGGCTTCCTGCTTGGGCTGGCGTTCTACCTGCCGTTGCTGCCGTGGATCAGCATTCTCGTCGGGGCCATGCCCTGGATAGTGCTGGCGACCGCGTGTGCCGTCTTCTGCGGCATCTTCGGGCTGTTGGCCGTTGCGGTGCGGCGACTGCCCGGCTGGCCCGTCTGGTTCGCGCTGGTGTGGACGGCACAGGAATGGCTGAAGTCGACCGTCCCGTTTGGGGGATTCCCCTGGGGCGTGGTGGCGTTCAGTCAGACCGATGGTCCGTTTTTGCCGCTGGTCCGGCTGGGCGGGCCGCCGCTGCTGTCCTTCGGGGTCGCACTGATCGGTTTCAGCGCGACGGCACTCGCCCTCGAGATCGTGTCGTGGTCGCAGAACGCGCGGCCGTCGCACGACGGCACCGCCGGCACACCGCCGGCGGTGGTGTTGCCGGCCGTCAGCATCTGCCTGGTGCTGTTCAGCGCAGTCGCCGTCTGGCCGTCGGTCCGCCACTCCGGCACGGGGTCGGGCAACGAGCCCGCGGTCACCGTGGCGGCGGTGCAGGGCAATGTGCCGCGGCTCGGGCTCGGCTTCAACTCTCAGCGCCGCGCCGTGCTCGACAACCACGTGCGGGAGACCCTGCGGTTGGCCGACGACGTGCACGCCGGCCACGCGCCGCAACCGCAATTCGTCGTCTGGCCGGAGAATGCGTCGGACATCGACCCGCTGGCCAACGCCGACGCCGCGCAGCAAATCTCGGTCGCGGCCGAGGCGATCGGCGCGCCGATCCTGGTCGGTACCCTCGCCGATGCGCCGAACCCGCCGTCGGACGACCCGGCATACACCAATACCGTGATCGTCTGGAATCCGGGCACCGGACCGGCCGAACGCCACAACAAGCAGATCGTCCAACCGTTCGGGGAGTACCTGCCCTGGCCGTGGCTGTTCAGGCACCTGTCCGGCTACGCCGCCTACGCCGGCCATCTGGTTCCCGGGCAGACCACCGGTGTGGTCCGTGCCGCGGGCATTCCGGTCGGCGTCGCCACCTGCTGGGAAGTGATTTTCGACCGTGCCGCGCGTGAATCGGTGCGTAACGGCGCGCAGGTGCTGGTGATGCCCAGCAACAACGCCACCTTCAACCGGGCCATGAGCGAGCAGCAGCTGGCCTTCGACAAGGTGCGCGCGGTGGAGCACGACCGGTACGTCGTCGTCGCCGGCACCGTCGGGATCAGCGCGGTGATCGCACCCGATGGCCGCGAGCTGGCGAGCACCGACTTCTTCGAGCCCGACTACCTGGACACCCAGGTGCGTCTCAAGACCGCGCTGACGCCGGCCACCCGCTGGGCTCCGATCGTGCAGTGGGTTCTGGTGCTGGCGGGTGTCGGCGGGGTCCTCGCCGCGATACGGCACAATAGATGGTTCCCGCGTTTGAATCGTCGCTGGTTGCCGCTGGCGAAGTCCGGCGCGCCTGCGAAGGGATCCGACGACCCGCTCTACCGGGGCGGGCGACATTCAGCCCGGTGAGGGCCAGACAGAGGAGCCATATGACCACCGGTCAGCGCACCCTGGTGATCATCCCCACGTTCAATGAGCGGGAGACCCTCCCGCTCATCGTGCAGCGGCTGCACCGGGCGCGCCCCGACGTCCACCTGCTCATCGTGGACGACAGCAGCCCCGACGGCACCGGGGAGCTTGCCGACGAGCTGGCGCAGGCCGATCCCGAGTGGATCCACGTGATGCACCGCACCGCCAAGGACGGGCTCGGGGCGGCATACCTGGCGGGTTTCGCCTGGGGGCTCAGCCGAGGGTATTCGACGCTGGTCGAGATGGACGCCGACGGCAGCCACGCACCCGAGCAGCTGCACCGGCTGTTGGACGCCGTCGACGCCGGAGCCGATCTGGCGATCGGTTCGCGCTACGTCGACGGCGGGACGGTGCGCAACTGGCCGTGGCGGCGCATCGCGCTCTCCAAAGTGGCCAACACCTATTCACGGCTGCTGCTGGGAATCGGCGTCCACGACATCACCGCCGGATATCGGGCCTACCGGCGCGAGGTGCTGGAGAAGATCGACCTGGACGCCGTCGACTCCAAGGGCTACTGCTTCCAGATGGACCTGACCTGGCGCACCGTCAGCAACGGCTTTGCCGTCGTCGAAGTACCCATCACGTTCACCGAGCGTGAGCTGGGAGTCTCCAAGATGAGCGGCTCCAACATCCGCGAGGCGCTGGTCAAAGTCGCCCAGTGGGGAATCAGTGGGCGGCTGGCCCGCAACCGGGCGGTCGCCGCCAACGACGTCAAATAGGTGCCGAGCGGTGCCCGAGTTCAGCTGCCGCGACGGCGTGACCTGATCAGATCGAGGCGCTCCTTGAGCAATTCATCGAGCTCCTCGACCGTCCGGCGCTCCAGGAGCATGTCCCAGTGGGTACGCGGCGCCTTGACCTTCTTGGGCTCCGGCAGGTCACCCTCGATCAGGGTGCCTTCCATGCCGTTGCGGCACTGCCAGGTGCCCGGGATCTCGGCGTCGTCGGCGAACGGGACGTCGAACTCCTCGCCGTTCTCGGTGCGGTACCGCGCGATCTGACGCGGTGCCAGGTCGTGATTACGGTCGGTCTCGTAGCTCACGGCTCCGAGGCGACTGCCTCTCAGGACACGATCAGCCATGGACCCCCACTCCTTCAGAACTCCTCTTAATTCTTCCCGGGCTGCACAACGCTACGACGGCTTGGGTAGTTCCCACGCCCGGCTTGCGACGCGACCTCCAATGATACCGGGATCACGGCATTAGCCGGTGCTCTCCCGTGGCGACCCGCCGCGCCCGGCTCCGCCGCGCTTGCGATCGCCACGGCTAATGTCAGCTCGTGAGCCGTCGTGTGCGACCGCACCCGTGCCGCTGGTGCGGTCGTGACGTCGTCGATACTCCGATGGGCCGTCGTCGCCAGTACTGCCGCCAGGCGTGCCGGCAGCGCGCCTACGAGCAACGGGCCGTGATCAACGGGACCAAGGGGCCGGCGGTGCCGCCCGATGCGGTCGTGCTCTCCGCCGACGAGGCCGCCGACCTGTCCGACCGCGTCTACCAGGTCCGATGCGCCGCGGAAGACGTGGCCACCGCCCTCGGTGAGGGTGCCGACGCAACCGAACTGCGCGAACTGTGTGACGTGCTGATGCGAGCGGCCAAGGCCGCCGACGGCTGGCGCTGACGCGCCTGACCATCACCGACGTCTGGCAGGTACAGTCGCGCCATGGATCGCTGGGCCAGGTCGGAATCGGCCGGGGACCCAGCCGACGGACTTTCCTGACTCGGCCCGGCGAGGGGTAACAAATATGGCTGACCAACTCCAGCATGCGACCGAGGCGCTGCGTAAAGCGCTGGTCCAGGTGGAGCGGCTGAAGCGCAAGAACCGCGCGCTGCTGGAACGGTCCGGTGAACCGATCGCGATCGTCGGGATGTCCTGCCGTTTCCCCGGCGGGGTCGAAAGCCCTGACGGCTTGTGGGACATGGTGGCCGACGGCCGCGACGTGATGTCGGAGTTCCCCACCGACCGGGGCTGGGACCTGGCCGGACTGTTCGACCCCGACCCCGATGCGCCGCACAAGTCGTACGCACGGGCAGGCGGATTCGTCGACGATGTCGCGGGTTTCGACGCGGGGTTCTTCGGGGTGTCGCCGCGCGAGGCGCTGGCCACCGACCCGCAGCATCGGATGCTGCTGGAGTTGTCCTGGGAGGCGTTGGAGCGGGCCGGGATTGACCCGGCCGGGTTGCGGGGCACCGCCACCGGGGTGTTCGCCGGGATCATCGTCCAGGGCTACGGCATGCTCGCCGAAGAGATCGAGGGCTATCGGTTGACCGGCATGACGTCGAGCGTGGCGACCGGTCGGGTGGCTTACGTGCTGGGGCTGGAGGGCCCGGCGGTGTCGGTGGACACGGCGTGTTCGTCGTCGCTGGTGGCGCTGCACATGGCGGTGGCCTCGCTGCGGTCCGGCGAGTGCGACCTGGCGCTGGCCGGCGGCGCGACCGTCAACGCGACGCCGACGGTCTTCGTCGAGTTCAGCCGGCATCGGGGGCTGGCGCCGGACGGCCGGTGCAAGCCCTACGCGGGCGCAGCCGACGGGGTCGGCTGGTCCGAGGGTGGCGGGATGTTGGTGGTGGAGCGGCTTTCGGATGCGCGGCGGTTGGGGCATCCGGTGTTGGCGGTGGTGGCCGGTTCGGCGGTGAATCAGGATGGTGCCTCGAATGGGTTGACGGCGCCCAATGGGCCGTCGCAG
>NZ_JBOHHI010000010.1:0-39915 GCF_050700595.1 Mycobacterium sp. | reverse complement strand
GACGTCACCGAGCGGCGTACCAGCGAGGATTACATCCGGCTCGAGCAGCTGCTCCAGGGCACGATGGATGAGATCGACGCGATCGCGACGCGTGGCGGTGCCAGCCTGGGCGTGCCGACCGGATTCGCCGAGCTCGACCAGATCACCAACGGCCTGCATCCGTCCCAGATGGTGATCGTCGCGGGACGGCCGGCATCGGGAAAGTCGACGATCGGGCTCGACATCGCGCGGTCCTGTTCGATCCGCAACGGCATGGCGTCGGTGATCTTCTCCCTGGAGATGAGCAAGTCCGAGATCACCATGCGGCTCTTGTCGGCGGAGGCGAAGGTGCCGCTGCACCACATGCGCTCGGGTCACATGAGCGACGACGACTGGGCCCGCCTCGCCCGTCGGATGGGCGAGGTCGCCGACGCGCCGCTCTACATCGACGACTCGCCGAACCTGACCATGATGGAGATCCGGGCCAAGGCGCGCCGGCTGCGGCAAAAGGCCGACCTGAAGCTGATTGTCGTGGACTATCTGCAGCTGATGACTTCGGGCAAGAAGTTCGAGTCACGGCAGGTGGAGGTCTCCGAATTCTCGCGTAACTTAAAGCTTTTGGCGAAAGAACTCGACGTACCGGTGATCGCGATCAGTCAGCTGAACCGCGGCCCCGAGCAGCGCACCGACAAGAAGCCGATGCTGGCCGACCTGAGGGAATCAGGCTGCCTGACCGCTTCGACACGCATACTGCGGGCCGACACCGGCGCCGAGGTGGCATTCGGTGAGCTGATGCGGACCGGTGAGCGCCCGCTGGTGTGGTCGCTGGATGAGCAGCTGCGGATGGTGGCGCGGCCGATGACGAACGTGTTTCCGAGTGGCCGCAAGGAGGTCTTCCGGCTGCAGCTGGCCTCGGGGCGGCAAGTCGAGGCCACCGACAACCATCCGTTTATGACGCTCGATGGCTGGACACCGTTGGAGCAGTTGAAGGTTGGCGACCGACTGGCAGTACCACGCAGGGTTCCTGAGCCGGTTGACACGCAGCGGATGGCCGATTCAGAGGTAGTCCTGCTCGCGCATATGATCGGCGACGGATCATGCGTGAAGAATCAGCCGATCCGGTATGCCTCGGTGGATGAAGCCAACCTGGCTGCGGTGACGATTTCGGCCGTGCACTTCGGCGTGACGGCGGTCCGGGACGAGTATCCGGCTGCGCGGGTGACGACACTGCGATTGCCGGCTCCCTACCGCTTGGCGCGTGGCCGACGTAATCCGATCGCTGCATGGCTGGATAAGCTGGGCCTATTCGGATTGCGCAGCCATGAAAAGTTCGTACCGCAGCAAGTTTTCGCGCTGCCGAACGATCAGGCCGCGTTGTTTCTGCGGCACTTGTGGTCGACGGACGGTTCGGTGCGCTGGGACGCTAAAGTCGGTCAGGCGCGTATCTATTACGCGTCGACGAGCCGCCGCTTGGTCGATGACGTGGCAGCGCTGCTGGTTCGGCTCGGGGTGTTCGCTCGAATCAAGCGGGTGCTCAAGACCGGATATCGTGACTCATGGCATCTGTACATCTACGGTGCGGAAAATCAGACGAAGTTCCTCCGCCATATCGGCGTGCACGGTGTGAAAGCCGTTGCAGCACAGGAAGTACTTGCCCACCTAGAGCCCATCGTCCGCAATACCAACCTCGATACCGTGCCAAAAGAGGTGTGGACGCAGGTGAAAGCATCGCTGATCAGCAGACAAATGACGCACCGACAGTTCGCTGCCGCCATGGGTACGCAGTTCTGCGGATCCACGATGTGGAAGCATGCGCCGAGTCGGCCCAGGCTGCACCGCGCCGCGGCGTTGCTTGAGGACCGGGAGATTCACGCGCTGGCCACAAACGATGTGTTCTGGGATCAAATCGTGGAGATTACGAGCCTGGGGGAGCTGGACGTCTACGACGGAACCGTCAGTGACACACACAATTTCGTGGCCAACGGCATCAGCGTTCATAACAGCCTTGAGCAGGATAGCGACATGGTCATCCTGCTACACCGCCCCGATGCCTTCGAGCGCGACGACCCACGCGGCGGCGAGGCCGACCTGATTCTGGCCAAGCACCGCAACGGCCCAACCAAGACGGTCACTGTTGCACATCAGCTACACCTGTCGCGCTTCGCAAACATGGCGAGGTGAACCGAACTGTTGGTGCGCGCGCCCGCGCAGTAGACCCTTCCGATTGCTACGCGAGCACCGTGGATCAGGCGGCTCTCGCTTACCAGCTAGACCGTCGAGGTGGCGACGGGTTTGTCGTCAGAGGCCGTCCATGAGGTGACTCTCAGTGCGTACGACGGGTTAGTCTTCCCCCGACCGCCGGGAAGACCGCCAAAACAATTGCCGCCAATTGGGAATAGACGGCGTGACCAAGTAGCTGTGTTTGTAGTGATTCAGAAACCCGATCCCGAGACCCTAAAGGCGCTGAACGGCAATATCACCGACGAGTTTCGCGCCAATGCTGGCAAGGTCGGGGGGCGATTCGAAGGCAATGAGCTGTTGCTACTCACTACGACGGGCGCGAAGTCCGGCGAGCCGCGGGTCGCGCCGCTGGTGGTGTTTCGCATCGACGGCAAGTTGCTGATCGTCGCCGGTTACGGCGGGGCCGACGTCAACCCGGCGTGGGTGCACAACCTGCGGGCCAATCCGCGGGCGCACGTTGAGGTCGCCACCGGCTCCTTCGATGTGGTCGCGCGCGAGCTCGACCCGTCTGAACGTGAGGCGGTCATTCCCAGAATCAACGCGACCACGCCTGCGTTCGCGTACGCGAACTACCAGTCAAAAACCACGCGCACCATCCCGATATTCGAGCTGGAGGACGAGTCATAACTGGGTGGCCATGCAGTGAAGATTGACAAGCCCTCGCAGCACGCCGAACCTTCGTCAAGTAGCCCGCCGATTCCTGTCAATCATCTCTGCAACTCGACAGAAGACAATGCAGACACCGCCTCCGCGACCCGGGCCGCCAGGTCAGCGGAAGCGGATGTTCAGCGTCGCCAGGCCGAAGATCTTCCGGCCAGCGGACTTCGCCGCGACGATGACGACACCGGAGCGGGTTGCCGGGTCCAGCGACTTGATCCGGCCGCTGAACTCGATGTCTGCGCCCTCGGCGGCCGACACGATCGCGGGCTGGGACAGCCGCACCGCGTAGCGGGTTACCGCGCCGGGGTCGCCCGACCATGCGGAGGCGAATCCGGCACCCAGACCCATGGTGAGCATCCCGTGGGCGATCACATCCGGCAGCCCGGCCAGCTTGGCCAGGTTCTCGTCCCAATGAATCGGATTGGCGTCGCCGGCCACGCCGGCATAGTTCACCAGGTCACCGCGGGACAGTCGGGCGTGGTGCACTGGTAGCTGGTCGCCGACCTTGACGTCATCGAAGGACGGCGTCCCTGGCGTGCGGGTGGTGCCGCCCTCGGCGATCCGCACTTCGCCTTCGGGGCGCACCGTCTTCTCGTAGGCGGCATCGGATTTACCGATTTCGGCGATGTTCACGTCGTGCATCATCGCGTTCTGTGCGGCTGCCGTGATCGCCGGATCGACGTCCTCGGCGGTGACGCCGACGACGGTGGTGTGCAGGGTGTGCACTCGTTCGCCGGCGGTGTCGGTGAGGGTGTTGGTCACGGCGATCAGGTCTCTGCCGGCGATCCGTCGCACTGACGTCAGTTCGACGTCTATCTGCAACTCGTCGCCGGCGACGATCGGGCGGTGCTGCTCGAAGACTTCTTCGGTCTGCACATAGGTGTGGTAACCGACGACCACCGATTCGAACATGCGGCGGTTGCAGGCCATGCCCGGGGTCGACGTGAATGTCAGCGGCGCCACCAGATCCGGATAGCCCAGCTCCGCGGCGGCGGCGACATCCCAGTGTGCGGGGTGATAGTCCTGCACTGCACGGGCGTACTCGCGTAGCTTCTCGCGGCCGACCAGGTAAGTGCGATCCATCTGGTAGTAGTGGCCGACCCGCGATTCGATCGTCGACGCATCTGCTGCTGCGATCATGAATGTGCTCAACTGTTCTATCGGCTTGTTCGGTGAGGCCGACCAATGCACACTAACGCGCGGACACCGTAGCGATACACGCCGATACGCTTCGCCGGTTCGCAGACACCCGCGTTACCCGGTGATGCCCGACATGCGCTACCACGATGTCTGGATCAGGATCTCGCGCCACCGCGATAGGCTCGGGGGGAACTACGCGCATCGGCCGGCACGGCAGGGGAGATCTATGGATCTGCGATGGTCAGAGGCTGACCGTGCATTCCAAGATGAGGTCCGGGCTTTTCTTGACCAGAAGCTGACCCCCAATCTGCGGCGCGCCGGGCGGTTGATGACCAGCGTGTACGCCGACCACGACGCGAGCATGGCGTGGCAAGCGATTCTGCACGAACGGGGCTGGGCGGCGCCCGCCTGGCCGGTCGAGTACGGCGGCTGCGACTGGAGCCTCACGCAGCACTACATCTTCAATCGCGAGACGACGCTGGCCGGTGCGCCGGCGTTGTCGCCGACGGGGATTCGGATGGTCGCGCACGCGATCATCGCGTACGGAACCGATGCGCAAAAAGACTACTTCCTGCCCCGGATACTGACCGGCGAGGTTTTCTTCTGCCAGGGATACTCCGAGCCCGAGGCCGGGTCGGATCTGGCGGCGCTGTCGATGGCCGCCGCGGTCGACGGTGACGATCTGGTCTGCACTGGCAGCAAGATCTGGACCACCCACGCCGCCGAGGCGAACTGGATGTTCGCCCTGGTGCGCACCTCCCGCAAGGAGAAGAAGCAGCAGGGCATCACGTTCGTGCTGATCGACATGGCCTCGCCGGGGATAGCGATTCGGCCACTGGTGATGACTTCGGGCGAACAGATCCAGAACCAGGTGTTCTTCGACGAGGTGCGGGTGCCCAAAGCCAACGTCATCGGTGAAATCGATAGCGGTTGGGCGGTTGCGAAGTACCTGTTGGAGTTCGAGCGCGGCGGTGGTGCGGTAGCGCCGGCCCTGCAGGTGAGGGCCGAGGCGATTGGCGAAGCGGCAGAGGGTCAACCTGGGCCGGGCCACGGACGCCTGGCTGACGACCAAGTCTTTGCGCACAAACTGGCTGATGCGCGGCTCCGTGCCGAGGTGTTGGAGATTCTCGAATACCGAGTGCTCGCCGCGGTGGCGGAGGGCCGCAACCCCGGTGCGGCGTCGTCGATGCTCAAGATCTTGGGTACCGAACTCAGTCAGGCACTCACCGAACTCGCGTTGGAGGCGGCCGGACCGCACGGCCGCGTCTATCAGCCGCACGCAACTATGCCTGGCGGTCCGATCGCCGAGTTCGAGCCGCCGGTCGACGGATACCTGTCCGGTGAGCCGTGGCAGGCGGTCGCGGCGCTGCGGTACTTCAACGACCGGGCCGGCTCGATATACGCCGGCAGCAACGAAATTCAGCGAAACATTCTCGCCAAGGCGGCACTGGGACTGTAGATGGACTTCAATCTGACCAACGAGCAGCAACTGCTCCGTGACGGGATCACGAAGTTTCTCGCCGCGAGATACCACCTCGAAACGAGCCGCGCGGCCGCCAAGACCGGTGCCGGTTGGCAACCGGATATCTGGCGCGCCTTTGCGACCGAGTTGGGTATTCTGGGCGCCACCCTGTCCGAAGATGTCGGCGGAATCGGTGGCGGCGCGGTTGAGCTCATGGTTATCACCGAGGCGCTTGGTCACGCACTGGTGATCGAACCCTACATCGACACGGTCGTCGTTGCCGGTGGGCTTCTGCGTCGCGCCGGCGGCTCGGCGGCGGTAGCTGTGCTGAAGGGGATCATCGCCGGCACTGCGGTTGTCGCATTGGCCGCCGCGGAGCCAGATTCGGCCGATCGTTGGCAAGACGTGTCGACAGTCGCGCGACCTGACGGTGACGGCTGGGTATTGAACGGATCGAAGATCATGGTCGTGGGTGCACCGCAGGCAACGCATCTGCTGGTCTCCGCACGCACACCGGGCGTAGACGCAATCTCGTTGTTCCTCACCGATAGTGACTCGGCCGGCATCGAGGCTCACCCGTATCGAACCATTGACGACCGGCGCGCGGCCGACATCGCGTTCAACGATCTGCGGCTTCCCTCGGGGGCACTGCTCGGCGAACAGGGCCGGGCGTGGCCATCCTTGGCCCAGGCGCGGGACGAGGGTGCTGCCGCGATCTGTTCCGAGGCGGTTGGCTGCATGCGAAAAGTATTGGCGGACACCGTCGAATACTGCAAACAACGCCAGCAGTTCGGGCAGCCGATAGGCCGTTTTCAGGTCCTGCAACACCGCATGGTCGACATGTACATGGACCTCGAACAGTCCGTTGCCGCGGTCTATCTCGCGATCCTCAATCTCGAGGCCGACGATGAGGTGACCCGCGCTCGTGCGGTATCGGTTGCCAAGGCCACCATCGGCCGTGCGGCACGCTTCATCGGCCAGCAAGCCGTGCAGCTGCACGGCGGGATGGGGATGACCGAGGAGCTGGCGATAGGCCACTACTTCAAGCGGCTCACCGCAATTCAGTACGAGTTCGGCACCACCGACCAACACATCGCGCGATACGCCGAGCTCACGAAGACGTAGCATGCACACACTGGGCATCGCAACTGCCGTTGTTGATGAGGTGTGGCGATACGATCACGACTCTTGATCAGTTGGTCAACCTGGCGTAGGCCGCATCGATCCGATGTACAAACAACGGTCAGTGCTCGTCGTAATGATCGCCGTGCTCAGCGTGCCGGTGGCCATCATGCAGGTAGTCCACGTGGTCGTCGTGCTGGATTGCTTCGTGGCCGCAGTCGGGGCCGTGGGTGTGTTCAGGGTGAGAATGGGTGTTGTGTTCGGTACCAGTCATGGCCTTGAGGCTAACACAAAGCATGCATGAATCGCAATACGTACATGTAGACATCCGGCGAGAGCGCCTCGCACCGTACCGCCCAACCATCCGCAGCGGTCAGTAATCAAACCGCTTATCTGCCATTGCGTTCGCGGTGCTTGCACCCCGGCCAGCAGCACGGGCGGCGCTGGCCTTCTTCCAGCTCCTCCCCGGTCCGGCGAATCCGGCGCTTCCGGGTCGTCTCTTGCTTGGCATCCTCGACCCAGCAGATGAACTCGTTGCGCGCCAAGGGCGTAATGTCCTTCCAGGCAGCGAGTGCGGTGGAATTGGTGACTAGGGCGTCGCGCAGGTCTGCGGGCAGCTTGTGCACCACCCCACCGGGCACTTGATTACTGCTCACGAAGCCAGGGTAACGCCCTGCTATCTCAACCCGAGTTGCCTCGCAGAGGCAGGCCAGGTTGTAACTTCCCGTCGGTATCACCGTAAATGCTCTCGGTGAGGATTGGACGATATGGCAACCGACGGTGACCAACCAACCGCGGCCGGACAGCGGGCTCTCGTGATGGGCGCGAGCGGCAACGTAGGGGCGTGCGTTACCCGACACCTTGTGTCCCAGGACGCCGATGTCCGCGTCTTGCTACGACGATCGAGTTCCACACAAGGAATCGAAGGGCTTGATGTCGAGCGGTATTACGGCGACATCTTTGACACGGCGAATGTCGCTGCCGCCATGTCGGATCGCGACGTTGTGTACTACTGCGTCGTCGACACCAGGGCCGAGCTGCGAGATCCCGCTCCCCTGTTCCACACCAACGTGAACGGCCTTCGCAACGTACTCGAGGTGGCGGCAAACGCGAACCTGCAGCGGTTTGTCTTTTTGAGCACCATCGGCACCATCGCAGTCGGGAGGGACGGCGAGGTCGTTGATGAGGATACGCCCTTCAACTGGTCCGATCAGGCCGGCAGCTACATCGAGTCGCGACGCGAGGCGGAGAAATTGGTGCTCTCCTATGTCGCGGACCGCGGGCTGCCTGCCGTGGTGGCCAATGTGTCCAATCCTTATGGGCCGCCCGATTGGCAGCCGCGCCAAGGGATGTTCGTACGGTTCGCGGCGCTGGGAAAACTGCCGTTCTATGTCCGCGGTGTTGGCGCTGAAGTGGTCGGTATCGACGACGTCGCCGACGCGCTCCTACAGGCGGCTCAGCGGGGACGCATCGGCGAGCGCTACATCATTTCCGAGCGTTATATGACCCAGCGTGAATTGGTGACCATCGCCGCAGAGGCCGTTGGTGCGCGCCCACCGCGACTTGGCATCCCGATGGCGCTGGTTTACCTGTTCGCTCATCTGTCGGACGCTGTCGGATTGCTGTTGCACCGCGACATCCCGATCAGCAGGCAGAGCGCCCGGCTCCTGGCATTGACGTCGCCGGTGAGTCACAGTAAAGCCACTCGTGAACTCGGCTGGCATCCGGCGCCCACCGAAAACTTCATCCGGCGCGCAGCCGAAACTTACGTAAACAGACGCAGCCGAGCCACCACCCATGGGTAATGGCTCACCGACGCTCGTCGGCCCCGGGGAACGTGGCGGCGGCGAGCTGGAGGATTTCCTCGCGATCGGCGGCCAAGATGAAACCCGATTGAATCGCCGAGTCGAGCGTAGCGGTGAAGCGTTCCAAATAGTCCGCAGCGCCGCCCGGGTAGCGCCGGCGAATGGTGGCAGCATCGAATAGTTCGCCAGAGCCGAAGATCGTGGACATGGTGCTCTCCTCGCTGCCGACACCGGATGTCCACGCAATCGGCACGTCCACCCACGGCGTCCTGACGCCGCCCCGCGCAAGGCCGTTGGCATCCAGAATGGGCTGAGGTGGCTCAGCATCGGTTAGCTCAATGGGTACGGCACTGGGTGGTGGCTGGCCCGTCCGGACCCAGTGGCAGAGCTGCGACAGGGCCGCCTGCAGCACGTAGTGGTGTTGCGGCGCGAAGTTGATGCAATGGTCCAATTGCTGCCCCATCAGCATGTTTGTCGGCGTGTAGGCCGCCACGATGTCGGTCAGTGGCGCGGAACCGCTGTCGATCGGTGCCACTTGAATCGTGTAGTTATCGGCATGTGCCGTGCCGGCAATCTCCCAGACCCGAAGTCGTTGGTTGTCAGGCTGTCTCGCGGTGTGATAGCCCTGCCGCGGTCCGTAGGCGAGGTCTGTTTCGGTGATGATCGTGACGAGTGGCACGCGGAGGTCGGGGCGAAATGTGACCGCTGGGGGTGTGCTGGTCTGCAGCACCTCGAATATCGAGCCGCCGCCCAGTGGGGCGGCGGGCGCGAATCGTGAATGCACCAAAAAGCCGTCGTAGATTTGGGCGAGCGGATCGATCGCGTTGATATAGGTCGTCAGAAACAGCGCCGATTGCGACTCGCCAAGAGCGACCACGCGTTCGGGGAGCAGGTCACCCAAAATGCCACGGCGCTGCCCATCCCTGACGATTTGGCCGGCCTGAGAAAAGATGTCGTAGGAGTAGGCGTCACCCGGGTGGTGCAGCTCGGCATAGCGTGCCGGATCCTGGCTTTTCACCGACATGTCGAGGCCCATGAGGTTGACCCCACCCTCGACACCCACGTGTTGAGCCGACACCGCGACGTAAGCGTAACCAGCGCGGACCATTTCGCGATGCGCCATCATCCACACGGCCGGGGCATCGATGCCGCCACTTACGTTGAGCCACTCGACGAGAACCGTCCCATTGAACTGGGTCCGATCCACCGGAGCGAGCACCACCAGCCGGGTGGTGAAATCGGCCGCACCTGACCGGGTGACGCTCCACCGGCCGTCCCGGCTCAGCTCAGCTGCGGAAGTGTAAGACGAGGCTGTCCCGGAAATGAAGAATTCCTCGGCACCGTAGCCCACGCTGGCTAGGTCAAAGGCGCCCAACAAGAGAGCGGGTTTCCCCGACGCCGGCCTGACGGTCAACTGACCGCTCATCGTGTCGCGACATCCGGCAAGAAAGTAGGAGGCGCCGCTGGAACACCGTCTATCGACACGTGCGCAGCATAGCGCCAAGAGCCCATTCACCGGCACGTTGCGGAAGCCTAACGATTTCGCCGTGCCCGGCGCGCACGCTCGCACAACCAGGCCCGGTGATGGTCAGGTGGAAACCGATGTTCTCCCGCGAGTTACGTACCTCCGGTTTGGTCATCGCCGCAGCGAGATGTGCATCGAAGGAGCGCAGCCATGCACGAACATCAGCGGGGCAATCGGTGGGAGCTGCACACCTGCGCGCACAAAGGGCACATCACGTACGCACCCGACGACGCCGCGCTCGCTGACCGGCTCAGCGGCACCACCGGGCTGGGCGAAGTCTGGCGCTGCCTGCGTTGCGGTGAGTTCACCCTCGGGGCGCCGAAAGGACACGGACGCCCGGATGACGCACCGATGGTGTTGCGCGGAAAAGCCTTACGCCAGGCCATCATCGTGCGCGCCCTGGGGGTGGAACGCTGGATCCGGGCGCTCCTGCTCGGCCTCGCCGCGTGGGCGGTGTGGAAGTTTCGCGGCGCGCAGGGATCGATCCAGGCCACCCTCGACCGTGACCTACCGCTATTACGCGCCAGCGGTTTCAAGGTCGATCAGATGACCGCCGTACAAGAGCTGGAAAAGGCGTTGGCCGCCAAGCCGTCCACGCTGGCGCTGCTGACGCTCGTATTGGCTGCGTACGCGACACTGGAACTGGTCGAAGGTGTCGGGCTATGGTTGCTGGCCAGGTGGGGCGAGTACTTCGCGGTGGTGGCCACCTCGATTTTCCTGCCGTTGGAAATACACGACCTGACCAAGGGCATCACCCTCACCCGGGCGCTGACGTTCACCATCAATGTCGCCGCGGTGGTCTACCTGCTGATCTCGAAACGGTTGTTCGGTCTGCGCGGTGGCCGCAAAGCCTACGACGACGAACGGCGCGGCGAGCAGCTCATCGACCTCGAACGCGCCGCGACGAAGACGTGACCTGTCGTCAGCGCTGACCGCGCACCCACTGGAACGTGCTGATGTTTTTGGTGCGCACATGGGCGAAGCCGTGCTCTTCCAGGATGTCGCCGATTTCGTCTTCGCCGAACGCGTAAGCTCCGGTGCCGGGCAGCATCCGCCACAACCTGGCGGCCCGCCCGGCGGTCGGCACCATCACCGCGAGCCGTCCCCCCGGTCGCAGCACCCGGGCGATCTCCGACAGTGCTGCCACCGGGTCCGGTATCAGCTGCAACACGGCGATCGAGACCGCGGCATCGACCGTGTCGTCGCGCAGCGGAAGCCGTTGTGCATCCGCCCGAATGAAGCCGACCCGCGGGCCGGATTCGGCGCGGACCGCCCGCGCCAGCATCGGTTCGGAGATGTCGACGCCCAGCGCCAGCCCGCCCGGTCCGGCGGCGCGGGCCAGTGACGCGGTGACCGTCCCGGGACCGGAGCCGACGTCCAGCGCGACGCCGCCCGGCGGGATATTGAGCCACTCAACGGGATGCTGCCATGCCGCGAGCAGCCTGCGCGCCACCGCTTGCGCGTTGTCGTAGAGCATCGACCCGAGCGGCGAGGCCCACACCGCCTGGATTGCGCCGGTGTTCCGGGGCACCGCAGCGTCCGGCCCGCCGCCGAGCAGGTCGAGATAGCCCCTGCTGACGTCCGGTTCGGCCGGCGGATCGGCGAGCAGATCCAGCGCGCGGCGCAACGCGGGCGGCAAGGTGATGTTCAAATCGGTCATAGCGCCGAGCCTACGAGCCTCTGTCAGACTCTCAGCATGAGTGAGGTGACGCGGCTGCTCGACGAGTATCGGGCCTCGGGACGAGTCTTCACCGCGGACGGAATCCGGTCGTTCGTGCTCGACGACGGGCCACCGGACGCGCCGCCGGTGGTCTGCGTGCACGGGGTGCCGGCGTCGGCGTATCTGTACCGCAAAGTCATACCCGCGCTGGCGCGACACGGTGTGCGCGGCATCGCGATCGACCTACCCAGGCTCGGGCTGGCTGAGCGTCCCGCCGACGCCGACTACAGCTGGAGCGGCCTGGGCCGATGGCTGCTGTCGGCGATCAACGCGCTCGAGCTGGACCGCTTCGACCTGGTGCTGCACGACATCGGCGGGCCCGTCGGCTTCGAGGTGGCCTACGCCGTAGCGGACCGGGTGCTGTCGATGACTCTGCTCAACACGATCATTGCGGTCGAAACCTTCCGTCGGCCATGGCCCATGAAGCCATCCGCGCATCGGGGCCTCGGCGAGGCGTGGCTGCAATCGATGCGGATTCCGGGCGCGTTCGAGGCGATCATGCGATTGGTCGGCGTCGGGCGGCAGGTGCCGATTGCCGAAATCTCTTGCTGGAAGCCGCTGTTGTTCGGTGACGACGGCGGGCGGGCATTTCTGAAGATCATGCGGGGTTTCGAACTGACATCGGAAGCCCAGCACCGTTACCTGACCGCGCTGCACGACACGCCGTACCCGATCCAGGTCGTCTGGGGCGCACGGGACCGAATGCTCAGCTGGCGCCGGCAGGGAGTGCAGGCACAGCTGGCCACGGGGTCGACGGACGTGACCCTATTGCCCGGCAAGCACTTCGTGCAGGAGGACTGTCCGAACGAAGTCGCCGCTGCGGTGCACCGGTTCCTCGAGCAACGCCGCGGCCGCTAACACGCAGGATCAAGCCTGCAACCTGCAGCTTTACCGAAATAGCCGAATCGCAAGTCGACGCAGTTAGCCAAGCGGCCAGCAGCCGGGTAAACTGCTCCTGGCGACAAGGTGAACAAAAGGTTAACGAATCTGATCCTTGCGCTCGCCCACGAAGAACACCGCGATCAACCGGGAGGTGTAGTCCATGCCCAGCTTGCCCCCGATAGTTCTGGATAGCTCTGTCGATTCCGCGGACCGCACCAGCGCGATTGACTTCATCAACCGGGTCAACCTGTTGTTCGACGCCGGGGATATCGACGCGATGGTCGAGGCATTCCTGCCGGACAGCACCACATTCCACACCCAGGGCATCACTCACGGCCAGACCGAAATGCGACGCTTCTTCCAGCAGGCCCAGCCCTACAGTGGCCCTGGGGTCAGCCGGATCGCGACCAACCCGATCGTCGATGCCGATGACGACGGCGAGGGCGTGGTCGTGCGCTATCACAACCTGCTGGTCCGCTATTCCGCGGAGACTCCGTCCAGCGTGGTCACCGGCCAGGTGCAGGAGACCCCCGAGGATCTGCCCGCGATCTGGGTGTACTGCGCCATGACCGATCGCTTGCGCCGCCATGGTAGTGGCTGGCGAATCTTCGAACGTTACATCGGGACGACGACGATGAACGACCGCCTCCGGCCGCCCGCGTCCGGCGCGTCCTATGTCGACGCGTACCGGCGCCCGTCGGCGGCAGCCTTGCCCCGCCAATTGGTCTTCTGACCGCCCGCCAGCGACCGCCTCGGACCGCGCCGGAAGCGCGATTACCCGTGCGTGATCAACTGCCCACCGTCAAACTGGACGAAGGCAGGGGGTGAACGCAGACGGGGGAGCAGTCCGATGAATCTGGCAGCGAAGGCAATCGGCATCCTCGCTAACCCGGCGCGGATCTCGGATCCGGACAAACTGCGTCGCACCGTATCGGGCCTGACCGTCCTGGTGACCGGCGCGTCCTACGGCGTCGGCGAGGCCACCGCCCGCAAGCTGGCCGCGGTGGGGGCCACCGTCCTGGTTGTCGCCCGCTCGGCGGATCGGCTGCACGACCTGGTTGCCTCGATCACCGCGGGCGGCGGGCAAGCGGTTGCCTACCCGACCGACCTGACCGACGAAGCAGCGGTCAGCGCGCTCACGAAACAGATCACCGATGAATACGGCGCGGTGGATATCGTGGTGAGCAACGCTGGCAAGTCGCTGCGCCGGTCGTTGGATCACCAGTACGACCGTCCGCATGATTTTGAACGGACTATCGACATCAACTATCTGGGACCGATCTGGCTATTGCTGGGGGTCCTGCCGGCGATGCGTGAGCGCGGCCACGGGCACATCGTGAACGTCTCCAGCGTGGGTGTGCGCGTTCCGCCGGGCCCGCAATGGGGTGCCTATCAGGCGTCCAAGGGCGCGTTCGACCGCTGGTTGCGCAGCGTCTCACCGGAATTACACGCCGACGGGGTCGACGTCACGTCGGTGTATTTCGCGCTGGTCCGTACCCGGATGATCGCGCCGACGCCCATCCTGACGAAATTGCCGGGGCTGTCTGCCGACGAGGCCGCCGACGTCATCGCAAAAGCCATCATCGAACGGCCCCGCGTTATCGCGCCCCCGTGGGTGGGACCCGTCGAACTCTGCTCGGTGCTACTCGCCGGTCCCGCGGATTGGGCGGCACGGCTGTGGTATCGCCGGTTCTTCACCGGTTCCGGTGAAGGTCGGCGATGACGACCCAGAGTGTGATCGGCACTGCGGCCCGCGCGCTGCTGCGGTCCGGACTGGTCGGTCCACCCGGCCCGGCTGCCATGGTCCGGCTGCTTCGTGAGGTGCGCCGGGGTGGCACCAATCCCTACACCCTGCTGGCGGTCGCGGCGGCGCGATGGCCCAACCGGGAGGCGATCATCGACGACGACGGCGCCCTGCGCTACCGCGAGTTGCGGTCGGCGACCGAAGCAGTCGCCCGTCACCTCACCCGCCAAGGCGTCGAGCCCGGGCAGGCGGTCGGAATCTTGTGCCGCAATGGACGCGGCTTTGTCGAGGGGGTATTCGCCGCGGCCCTGGTCGGCGCCGACGTCGTGCTGGTCAATACGGATTTTCGTACCGACGCGCTGGCCGCCGCGCTGAACGCACATGACATCGAAACGATGATCTCTGATAAGGAATTCGTTGAGCAGGTGCACGCCGCCGACGGATCGGTGACAGTCGTCGATCCCGCGACGGTCACGGCATACGGCGGTGACCGGCGACCCGAAGTGGCGGCCGCCGGCCGGATCGTTCTGCTCACGTCGGGCACCACCGGCAAACCCAAAGGCGTGCCCCGTGCGCCGCGTATGGGTTCGGCGGTGGGCGTCTGGGTGACCATTCTCGATCGCACCCGGCTGCGCACCGGATCGCGAGTCTCGGTGGCGATGCCGATGTTTCACGGGCTGGGGCTGGGCATGCTGATGCTGGCCGTGGGGCTGGGCGGCACGGTACTGACCCATCGGCAGTTCGACGCCGAAGCAACGCTGGCGCAGGCATCACGGCACCGCGCCGACGCGTTCACCGCCGTGCCGGTCGTGCTGGCACGCATCCTCGATCTACCGCACACCGTGCGGGCACGACACCCGGTGCCGTCATTGCGGGTGGTGATGTCCAGCGGTGATCGCCTCGATCCCGGCCTGGGCCGACGGTTCATGGACACCTACGGTGACATCCTCTACAACGGCTACGGCTCCACTGAGGCCGGCATCGGCGCCCTCGCGACGCCGGCCGACCTCAGAGATGCGCCCGAAACCGTCGGCAAGCCGGTCGCCGGCTGCCCGGTCCGTATTCTCGACAGGAACGACAAGCCCGTCGGTCCGGGCATCACCGGGCGCATCTTCGTCGGCGGCGAACTGGCGTCCGAAGGCTACACCGGCGGCGGCGCCAAGGTCGTCGTCGACAATATGACCAGCACCGGCGACATGGGCTATCTCGACGAAAGGGGTCGGCTATACATCGTCGGCCGCGAGGACGACATGATCATCTCCGGGGGAGAGAACGTCTATCCGCGCGCGGTGGAAAACGCACTTGCTGAGCACCCCGGCGTCGCCGACAATGCGGTTATCGGAGTTCCCGACGAGCGGTTCGGCCACCGACTGGTCGCGTTCGTCGTCCTGACGCCTGACAGTGACGTCGACGAGACCGCATTGCGGGAGTACTTGCACGACAAGGTTTCTCGTTTCGAGCAGCCGAGAGACATCCGCATCGTCAGCAGCCTTCCCCGCAATCCCGCCGGCAAGGTGATCCGGAAAGAACTACCGATCTGATTGTGCGATACCGACCGTTTTGGCCAGCCAGTTGGGCGCGAGCACCGAGACGGCGGTGGCTCCGGTCGTGGCCCCGATGACACCGGTCCAGGCGACCGGCCCCAACGGGGTGCAGCCGAAGAACTGACTGACGCCGGGGGTTTGGACGATGCCGACCAAGACCGCGGCGCTGCCCAGCGAGGTCGCCAGGACCAGCGGGCTGTGCCGCCGAGTCAGCAGGGTTTGAGCCAGCTGTGTGGCCACCAGAGCAGTCAATCCCATTGTTGCGGTGCGTCTTTCGGTGCCCGGCGTCCAGCGTCCGATTGCCCAGGCCGCGGTTGCGCCGGCGGCCGTGACCGCGCCGCGGGTGACGATCTGCCGCATCAATGGTGTGTCGAGTGAAGGCGTCGGCTCGGTCAATATTGCGCGTTGGTGCGCCCATTCCGTTTCTTCAGCCTCCGGGTCGAGCCCATCCGCGGTCTCCTCCGGTTGCGGGTATTGGGGCGTGACGGCAACCGCAAGCGCCGGGAACATGTCGGTGAGCAGGTTCACCAGCAGCAGTTGACGGGTCCCGACCGGCGCCCGCCCGGTACCGAGCGCGGTCCCGATGATGGTGAAGAGCACCTCGCCCACGTTGCCGCCGACGAGAATGGTGACCGCATCACGCACACCGGCCCACATACCGCGGCCCTCGACCAACGCGTCGAGCAGCACGCCCAGATCGTCCTCGGTCAACACGATGTCGGCGGCTCCGCGGGCGGCCGAGGAACCGCGGCCGCTCACCCCGATTCCCACGTCGGCCATCCGGATTGCCGCGGCGTCGTTGGCGCCGTCGCCCACCATCGCAGTCACCTGCCCACTGCGCTGCAGCGCCGCCACGATCTGTACCTTCTGTTCCGGGCTGACCCGGGCGAAGACGTGGACGTCGGCGGCGAGTTTGGTGAATTCCTCTTCGTCGAGCGCGGCGAGTTCGGCGCCGGTTACCTCGCGCGCATCCGGCGGCAGGCCCAATTGGCGGGCGATCGCTCGTGCGGTCACCGGGTGATCGCCGGTGATCAGCACTACTCTGCGCTTGGCATCCCGCAACGCTTCAATCAACGGCCGCGCCGAGGAGCGTGGCGTGTCGGCCAACCCGACAAAGCCGATCAACTCGAGGTCGTACGCGGCGTCGTCGACGGCATCGGCGTCGGTGTCCTCATCGTCGGCGGTCTCGTGTTCCCAACGCCGCTGTGCCACCGCCAACACGCGCAAACCTTGCTCGGCGAGGCTGTACACCAACGACTCTGTCTGGTTGTGGTCGGCGTCCGGATCGGTGAACCGGCAGCGCGGCAGGACCTTCTCGGGCGCTCCCTTCAACATCAGCATCGGCGTATTCGGGTCCGTGCTCAATGTGCCTATCGCGGCAGAGTAGCCACGACTGGACTCGAACGGCACCTCCGCTAGGACGGTCCACGTCGAATCGCTTTGGCCGGTAAGCGAATTTGCCGTGATGAGGATCGCCTCGTCGGTGGCGTGAGCATGTCCCTGCCCGTCTCGGGGCTGGGTGCACGCCCATGCGGCGGCCCGCAGCACTTCCGCGGCGCTTGGATCGGCGATGTCGGGGAATGGACCTTGCGGGCCGGTCGCGTGCGGCACGCCGCACACCACGCGCAAGCGGTTCTCGGTGAGCGTGCCCGTCTTGTCGAAACAGACGGTCTCAACCCGGCCCAGCGCCTCGACGGCGCGTGGCGTGCGGACCAGCACTCCACATCGCGAGAGACGCTGGGCGGCGGCAAGCTGGGCGAGGGTGGCCACCAACGGCAAGCCCTCCGGCACAGCGGCCACCGCAATGGCGACGCCGTCGGCGACCGCTTGCCGCAGCGGCCCACGATGTAGCAAGGCTAAACCGGTGACCGCGGCTCCACCTGCGAGCGTCAGCGGAAGGACCTTGCCGGTCAACTCGCGCAGTCGTGCCTGCACTCCGGCGGCTGTTTCGACGTCGGCGACCGCCGAGATCGCGCGGTGCGCAGCGGTGCCGGCACCGGTGGCGACCACGATCGCCCGAGCATGCCCGGCAACGATCGTGCTGCCCTCGAACAACATGCTGGCCCGGTCGGCATCGGCGACGGCGACGGGATCCACCTGTTTGTCCACCGGCAGCGATTCACCGGTGAGGAGGGACTCGTCGACCTCGAGATCCTCGGCTACCAACAGCCGTGCGTCAGCCGGCACCACCTCGGGAGCGGCCAGCTCGATGATGTCGCCCGGACGCAGTGATTTCGCGGCGACCGTGACCGTGCGTTGGGCGTGCCGGCCCGCATCCAACCGGCGTCGTGTCGTCGCTACTGCCGGGAGAACGACGCGGCGCGCAACTTGGTCCTGTTCGGCGAACAACTCGGCGACCGCCGCCTCGGCCCGTAACCGTTGCGCCCCGCCGACTATCGCGTTGGCGGTCATCACACCAGCGACCAGCAGCGCGTCGATGTTGCTGCCGACAATCGCCGATGCCGCGGCTCCCACCGCCAGGATCGGGGTCAGCGGATCGGCGAGTTCGGCGCGCGTCGCGGCGAGCAGCCGCCCCGCCCGACTGGCCGGGTCCCGGAATGGCGCCAGGAATGGGCTGTAGGACAGGTCCTCCAGGGCGCGTCGCCATGTTGCAGTACCGACCTCGACGGCCAACGGTCGCGCCCGGCTGGTCAGCCGCGAGTAGACGATCTCCGGGTCCAGGGCGTGCCAGGCGGTCAGTGGTTGCGGGGTGGGATCCGGTTGTCGCAGTACCTTGCCGGCTGAGAGGGCTCCCGATACCAGGGCTGCCGCGCCGGCCGCGTTGACCGGGTTGAGCCAGCGTCGCAGGGCGAATGGGCTTGCAGGGGCTCGGGAGTCACCGGTGACCAGTAGCAGCCCGGCCAGAGTGGTGCCGCCCTGAGCCAGGCGTACCGACGATTCACTGGTCCGCTTGGCCACCGGTAGCGCCGAAAGAATCCGGACGGCTGCGGCCAGATCGGTGCCGGTGATGATGTCCGCGGTCCACGGTGCCGCCCCCTGGGGGTCGTCCAGGGCCACCGCGACGTCGGCGATGGCCAGTGCCGCGAGCGTGTCGGTTGATGCGAAGTCGCGGTGGAGTGTGGTGATCAGCAATACCGGTCCGCGGTCTGCCCGCAGCTCGCGGACCAACTTCAGCAGCGGCGTGCCGGACGGATGACTGACGGCAGCGCTGGCGGTCAGATCCTGGGTACCGGCCACATGCCGCAGGACTACTCGGGCTCCGGTCCGGTGCGCGGTTTGCAGCAGTGGGACCGCGAAGGGATCGACCTCCCAGCCGACCTTGACCCGGCCCACAATTTCGCCGTCGACCACCAGATCGGCGCGTTCAAGACCCTGCGCGGGCGCGGCCGACGGCTCCGCCCGAATCCAGTGCAGACGCGCTCCGGTGGCCGGCAACTCGTCGGGGTCGGGTTCGGGCGCTTCCTCGCCGTGCAGCAGCGCGTCGGCGACCTCGTAGACCCGGTCCTCGTCCCAGCCGGGCGCGTCTCCGCGCGCCTGCAACACTGCGCGGGCGTCACCGCGCAGCGCCGCTCCGTCGATGACGACCACCCGCACCCGATCCAACCGACGCAACGCCCCCGGGTCCAGGACCAATTGCCCGGCATCGGCGAGCCCGCGGCCCAGCACCGCCGCGAACGCCTGTCGGCCCAGATGCGCCGCTTTGGGCACCCCGGCCAAAATCGCGCCGGCGGCCTCGTCGGCACCGCCACCGGCCAGCAACGCACCTGCCGCGGCGACCAACGAACCGTTCGCAGCTTGATCGGCGTAACTCTCAATCGGCCCGGACATCGATCCCTTCGCGGTGTCGATGGCGGAGTCGATGGCTCCATCGACCACGACGTGCGACGCCTCACCCGCTGCTGCGGCCGCCCAGTTATGCCGCGGGGTGTGTGACTTGGCCCCGGCTGACGAAATGACCGGGACCACCGCAGCCTGTGGCCGTTTAGGCGAAGCCAGCTGCGGTTCCCGGTCCCGCCACCGGCGACGGTGAGCCGCCGCCTCGGAGATCTGCAGGCCGCGTTGTGCCAGATCGACCATTGGTGTGCCCACCGCCTGGGTCAGCCCGTTGGCCACCGCCGTCGATGCGGCGAGCGCAAGGTCGGTGCCCACCCGGCCGAGCCGGGATTCCAGCAGCGACACTATGCGCGGTTGATGACTGATGACGGCGGCTGCACCCCGGGCGGCGCGCGGTGCGACGGGCAGCCGGCCGACCCAGCCGGTGACGGCGGCGCCGATCGCCACGACGTCCATCGCCGCCGCGGTCAACGGCACCAGGACCGCCAATGGGTTGCCGGGGTCGGCGAACGGCGCTGTCCGGGCTGCCGACTCCGGGCTCGTCGACACCAGGTCGCTCACCGCAACGGTGGCTGCTTCACGGACCGCTTGCACGACGACGTCGCTGTCTGCGCCATCCTCGAGTTCGACCACCAGCCGGCCCAATGGCCCCTCGACGTGGGCGGTGGCCACGCCGGGCACCTTGCGGACCGGCTCTTCCACCGCCGTTGCATGCTCATGCCAGCGGGAGAAGGGCAGCAGCGGGTCGAGGTCCAGGTGCACCCGCCGCCCGCTGTGCCAACGCAGCGGCGGCGCAGCGCCGTCATGGGAATTGCTCGCACCCAGGAATCGGCCGGTTGATTGACCCACCGACTCGGCCACCGGGCCGACCAACATCTGCACCGCACCCGCAGCGCCGGCCGCACCGTTCACCCCGGCTCGCAGCACCTGCACTGCTCCGCCGGTGATACCACCGACAACGGTGGTCACACCCGGAACCCTCATTCGCAACCCTTCGACCACGTTCGCCGCGCCTACGACCGTATGGCGTCTTACCTACACTGTGCACAAATAATCCCAGGTGCCGACCCGCCGGTGAAATCCGGTCGGCGGTCACCGGCTCGAGGGCAGACCGAACGTGGGAAACAGGGCCGGGTCCGTGCGTGGCCTGTGCTGCGATCGGGGCCATGACTCATCACATACCGAAGTGCGTACCTTGAACCGTCGCGACTGCTTCCGCTGGTCCACTCACATCGACGCGCGCCGCAGCCTGGCGCCCGAAGATGTGTAGGAGGAGTTCGCCCGGCGGACCGCTGAGCCGGGCAATTGGTCCGGCGCTGCGAACCGTAATCCGCTCGGCGGTTCCCGCCCACTCGATCTCCAGTCCGACCTCGCGTAACCTCCGGCTCAGGTAGCGGCTACCTCGGCGGACATTTCGCCACAGTGCAACCTCGAATGGCCGCGTTAGAGTGTCGCGGGGGCCGAAGCCGTTGGCTCTGCGCAGATCCTCGTAGTGGACGAAGAACTCGTTCAGGTTCGCGAGCGAGCGGACCCATCCGATGCGGAAAATTCCGGGCAGTGGGCCCGACCGAACCCGCGCGACGAGCCAGCCGAACTCCCTGCGCTCAGCCAGGCGTGCCCGGCGTCGCTCGGCGAACCGCTGGAACGGTCCAGGAAGGACGATGCAGGGGCCGGCGACGAGATCGCGCTCGCGCAGCACGATGTGGGCGGCGAGATCCTTGGCCGTCCAACCCTCGAGCAGCGTGGGTGCATCAGGCCCGAGTTCTTCGAAGAGATCGCATAGTGCAAGGCGCTCCTGCGCGTCGAACGAAAGACCCTCCATACTCCTATGGTGCCAAAGCGATTCCGAACGTACTCGGCGCTGTGTGACGTTATCTCTTGACGCCGACGGTGATCCAATCCGACACGATCCGCGTCCACGCCGCTCGTTGCACCCGATGCTGCTCGCTCACGTCGAACCCCGCGTTTTCGAACAACGCGCGCACCTCGGGCGGTGCCGCGTGATGGGCCGGCTTCCATCTGCTGTCCGAGGGGCCCTGCAGGAGAGGTTGTCGTGCGCTGAGCGCCGCGACCGCCACCAATCCGCCCGGCGACAGCACGCGGTGGAAGTCGCGTAACGCCGAGGCTTGGTCGAAGAAATGAAACGCCGAGGTCGTTACGACGGCGTCGAGCGCTTCGTCGGGGAACGGAAGTTGTTCGGCCGGGCCGCGCATCCACTGAACCCGGGTTGACCTGGCCCGAGCCGCGCCGAGCATGCCCTCGGACATATCCACCCCGTAGATTTCCCCGGGACGCAGCTCACGCTCGATCCGGTCCGCGAGAATTCCAGTGCCGCAAGCGACATCGGCCACCCGGCGAGATTGGCGGGCACGCAGTTGCGCGATCACCTCGTCGTGGGCCGGGCGGTAGACCCAGCGCTGCAAGAACGGCAGGTCGTAGACCGGGGCGGCGAAACTCCAAAACCGTGTGACGACGTCGTTGAGACCGCGACGCTGAGTGGGCGACATCAGTTGCTCAGCACCGAGGTGTAGTAGGTGGTGTCGGCCATCGAGACCGAATCATTGGTCTGCGGGATTGCGGCCAGGCCGTGCTCGGCCAATAGCTGACTCATCGATGTACCGGTCGAGCGCCACCCCAAGGTGTCCAGGTATTCCGCGACGTCGTTGCGCTCACCTTGGTAGCCGAGGTCTGCGAACTCCAACTCAAAGCCGTATTCCCGCCATTTGGCGGTGGCCTTGCGCATCATCTCCCGCGCCCGTTCCACGTCCACCTCCGACATGTCGGGTACCGCCTCGCTAGCTAGCCGGCTGCCGTCGGCGCTGAGCGCGGTGATGTCGTCCAACAAGCGGTCCTGAGCGTCGGGCGGCAGGTAGCCGAACAGACCCTCGGCGATCCATGCGGTCGGTCGAATCCGATCGAAGCCGGCTTCGACCAGGGCCGTCGGCCAGTCGTATCTGAGATCGATGGCCACCGCACGTCGATCAGCGGTCGGGACGGCGCCCAGGCTGGCCATAGTGGCGGTCTTGAACTCGATTACCTGAGGCTGGTCGACCTCGAAGACCGCCATCCCGGCGGGCCAGGCCAACCGGTAGGCGCGCGCGTCCAGACCGGACGCCAGGATCACCGCCTGACGAATTCGCGCGTCGGCCGCCTGGCGGAAGAACGCGTCGAAAAACCTGGTGCGGGCGGCCATCGCAGCGGGCATGTGCTCGAGCTTCCAACCGGACTCCTGGTCGTCGAGGTCGGCCCCGGTGAGGTCACCGGAGACCCACCGGCTGAAGAAATCCACGCCGACCGCGCGCACCAGTGGTTCAGCGAAGCGGTCGTCGATCAGGGGGTTATCCGCCCTGGTGGCGATCGCCCGGGCGGCGGCGACCATTGTCGCCGTCGCGCCCACGCTAGTCGCCAAATCCCAGGTGTCGTTGTCCGTGCGCGGCATGCGATTCTTCCCCCTCGTCAGGTGATTGATACTTAGCTAGTATAACAAGCGATCTGACGGTCGGCTGCCGGCGGGTTCACCGAGGTGGGTTGGCGAACCAGACGTTCTCTTCGCGCAGGTTGCGGCTGCGCCAGCCGTCGGAGGTGCGCACCAGTTCGTGGTGGTAGTAGTAGCCGCCGCAGTGCTCCGCGCCGAAACAGAAGCCAGGGCGGTAAGAATCGCGGATTCGCAACCCTAGCTTCTGGTTGGCGAACTTGAGGTGGAAAGCATCGCTGACACCCGGAATGCCATGGCAGTAGTCAGCCCGTAGACCAGATGCGCGCTCAGGTCGTCCCATAGCGTCTTTGCGTCGTATTCCCAGATGGGCTTGTAAAGCTTCGCCGGCACCAGCACCGCGTACGACTGCAGCCATACGCCGGCGCCGAAAATCAGCCCGTGCCAGCTGCGGCGAGCTGTGAGTGAGCCGCCAAGCACGCCGAAGACGGCGCCCCATCCGACCCCGGTGGCCCAATGTGTCACATTGTTGACCAAGCCGGCTCGCTGGGCGGGCAACTCGCGCCGGAGAACGCTCTCGAAGAGGCGCTTGCCGAATTTCGCCGGGGCGGGAGCGTTGTCCCAGCCATCGAGGTCCGTCGAGAATTCCCAATCGGTGAAGTCGCGATCGCCATCGCCGCGGCGGTAGCGGGCGTACCAGAGCAAATCCATCGCAGTGGTGCCCACCGCGCCGGCCAGCGCGCCGCGAAGGATTGCACCCAGCGGCGTCATCGTGAGCCCGCAGCGTGTGTTGTCACCATGGAAGTAAGTTATCGGCTATGCCGCAGGCTCGGGAATCTTCCACAGAGGTCGAGGTGGCCGACGGTGTGACGACGGTCCGATTCAACCATCCGCCGGTGAACGCCCTCGACCTCGACTTGCTCGACTCCGTCATCGCGGCGATGCGTCGCATCGACGGGCCGGTGGTCATCACCGGCGCGGGTAAGTGCTTCTCGGCCGGCGTCGACCTGCGGGCGATCGTCGATGGCGGATCCGAGTACACCCACCGCTTCATGGCCTCGCTGTCTGAGGCCTTGCTCGCGGTCTTCGACCATCCGGCGCCGGTGGTCGCCGCGATCAACGGGCACGCCATCGCGGGTGGGTGCGTCTTCGCGATGTGCGCGGATATACGGCTCATGTCCGCCGGGACGATCGGGCTCACCGAACTTGCGGTCGGGGTCCCATTCCCGGTGGCGGCGCTCGAGATATGCCGCTATGCGATGGGCACCTCGGCGACCCGTGCCGCGCTGCAACCCACCACCATTGACATAGCCACCGCATCGGCCCGGCGATGGATCGATGAGGATGTCCCGCAAACCGATCTCCTTCCCCGGGCGATCGCGATCGCGGGCGAGCTCGGCCGGCACTCGCCGGCGGCATATGCCGCCACCAAAGAGCAACTGCACCGACCGGCTCGGGCGGCAATCGAGGCAGGAGCCGAAATCGACGCGCAGGTACGGGCCAGCTGGATGTCGGACGACACCCGCGCCCAGATCACCGCGTTCCTCGACGCCCTGGCACGCGGCCACTGAGGCGGTCACCGTGAGCTGGTGGATCACAACTGCCGAGCGGACGCTGTCCGACGAGGTACCCGCGGCGCCCGCTGTGGTGCGCGACTTCTACGTGGACTTGAACAACATCAAAGCCGTTCACCCGCTGGTGGTTTCGGTGCGCACACTGTCGCGCAACGAAACCGCGGACGGTTACCAGCAGGTCTATCGGGTGAGTGACCGGATTCCGCTGGGGAAATTCAGTCTGCGGATCAGCTATCGGGCGTGGCTGCGGGTACCTGAGCACGGAGATGTGATCACCGAGGCACGTCAGTTCCCGCGAGTGCGCCTGCGCGGAACGGTGAGCTTCGAGCCGATCGACCGGGGCACCCGTGTCATCGAGCGGCTCCAGATTTCAGCTCCTCGACCGTTGGCCGCGATGACGACACGTGAGGCCGTCGACGCACACATCGCGATGCTGACGGGCATCCGCCGTCATTTCGAATCGCTATTGTGAGCAGTCCACTTTGAGGTGAGCGCAACGTCCGACAAGTACTTCGTCGAACTCCACCCGCCGTCGACGACGATGGTCTGGCCGTTGATGAAACTTCCGCCCGGCGAGCACAGGAACGCCACGGTGCTCGCGACGTCATCGACACTCCCAAGCCGCTGATACGGAGTCATCTCGATGTTCATCCGGCGGAACCGCTCGTCCTGCAACCGCTGTTCGGTCATCGCAGTCTGGATTACCCCGGGTGCGACGGCGTTGCATCGAATTCCCTGCGATCCGTACTGGCATGCGATGTGAGTGGTCAGCGCCGTCAAGCCACCCTTGGCAGCCGAGTAGGCGCCGCCCCGAAGACCGCCCACCACGGCGAACGTCGAGGTGATATTGATGATGGCCGAGCCGGGTCGCATGTGTGGCAGCACCTCGCGCGCCAGCCGAAACGGCGCCCGCAGCATCACGTCGAGAAAGTAATCCAGTGTCGCATCATCGGTTTCGTGCAACGGCTTGGGATTGCCCACCCCGGCATTGTTGATAAGGAAGTCGATGCGGCCCCACCGCCCGACGGCACAATCCACGATGTGTCGCGGCGCATCCGAGGCCGTCAGATCGGCCGCCACGGTGGCCACCCGGTCGGGGTCGCCGATGGCAGCGGCCAGTTCGGCAAGTCTGGCCTCATTCCGGCCGGTCGCCAGCACCGCCATCCCCGCCTCGGCGAGCTTGGTGGCGCAGCCGAAGCCGATACCGCCCGTCGCGCCGGTCACGATCGCTACCTGCATCTCATTCGCCCGCCCTCATCAGTGCCGCCTTGATCTGATGCTTCAACACCTTGCCGGCATCGTTGCGCGGCAGGCCGGTCCAGATCACCACTTGCTCGGGCGTTTTGAACCGTGCGACCCCTCGCTCCTGCAGAAAGCCGCGCAGGCTGGCGACATCGGGACCCGGCATTTCGCTGGGTACGATGACGGCGCAGGCACGCTCTCCGGTGCGGGTATCGGGCAGGCCGACAACAGCGATCTCCGCGATGCCGGGATGGCCGATAAGGATGTCCTCGATTTCCTTGGGCGCGATGTTTTCTCCGTTGCGGATGATGATGTCCTTGGCGCGGCCGGTCACCACCAGATAGTCCTCGTCAACCCGGCGAGCGAGATCACCGGTGCGGAAGCGGCCTTCGGCGTCGAAGGCATCCGCCTCGTCTTCGGGATGCAGGTAACCGACCAGCATCTGGGGTCCGCGCGCGCGGATCTCACCGGCGCAGAGTTTGACGTCAGCGAATCCGGCGCGCCCGTCGGTGTCGGCGGCGTGCTCGACGTCCAACGGCGAACCGATGGTGGTCACCGGTACTTCCGTGGACCCGTACACCCGGCTCACGACCGCCCGCTCGAAATAGCCGGCAGCTTTGCGGATCAATGCCGGTGACACCGACGCGCCGCCGCAGATGAACAGTTTCAGCTCGGGCAACCGGGTACCGGTGCGCTCCGCGGCAGCGAGTAGCTGCTCCAGGAACGGTGTGGCACCCGCGATGTGCGTGCAGTGCTCCGCCGTCATGAGCCGGACGGCATCGTCGGCGTTCCAACGATCCATCAGGACCGCGGTGGTGCCCAGCAGCAGCGGGCATTCGAACGCGTAGATGGAGCCGCCGATATGCGCGATCGGTGATGGAACCAGGAACTTGTCACCCGGCTGCACCTGCCAGTAGTCACCGATCTGGCGGATCAGCGCATGAATCGAGTTATGGCTGTGCAGGACACCTTTCGGGCGGCCCGTCGTTCCCGAGGTGTAGAGGATCATCCGCACCGCGTCGGGGTCCAGTACCGGCAGCTCGACGGGCGGCCTCTGTTGATCAAGCAACGACGCGTCACCGCGTACCACCACAACCTCAGGTGGTGACGGCATCTGCGATGTCACCCGATCCAACATCGAAACATAGTCCGGCCGGCGGCCGAACTCGGATGGTACGAAGATCATCCGGCTGTCGGCGTCTTCGAGGATGAAGCGCAGTTCGTGATCCCGCAGTGACGGCAGGATGGGGTTCACCACCATGCCGGCCATCGTTGTCGCCAGGTAAATGACGGTGGCCTCATGCCAGTTGGGCAGCATGAACGACACCACGCTGCCCATCGGTAGGCGGGTACGCATCGACTGCGCGAGTGCTGTCGCTTGATCGAAAAGGCTCCGGCAGTCCAACCGGCATTCGCCGTCGATCACCACTACCCGCTGTGGTGTGCGTTGCGCTGCGTCGGCCAGTGAATCTGCCAGTGTGCGTTGAGTCCACCATCCGCGGGCATAGGCGTCGGCCGCGCGCGCGTCATCCCAGCGGATCCGTCGCCCGCCGATCACCTTGGTAGCCACGTTGTCCGGCATCTGTGCCCGAACCCACGTTAGCCGCGCACACGTCGCATCGTCATCGAGTGACGAAAACGCGACGCGGGGTGCGTGTTGACCGTGACCTGGGCGACCTCACCGGCTGATGTGGTGTACGTGCGGTGCACTTCCAGCGCCGGCGTTCCAGCCTCGACGCTGAGTTGATCGGCCAACGCCGGTGAGATCAGCACCGCGGTGATCTCCTGCCGAACCTCGACGATGCTCAGCCCGAAGAGGTCTTCGATCAACGGGAAGATCGGTCCGGTATGCCGCTGCAACAGCCGACCCACCGCCGCGAATGCCCGGTTGATGTAGTACTCGGTGCGGCAGACGGGAAAGGCCACGCCTTCGGTCTGCCGGAAACCGCGGACCGCCAACCATTCCTCGCCGCTCGGCAGCCCGACCCGGGTGCCCAGTTCGTCGTCGATCACGAGCATGCCGGTGGATTCGATCGCGAATTGTGCTCCGGTCGCAAACGCCAGTAGGTCATTGATCGAGACGACGTCTTGCACATAGGAGTTCGGCGACGGCCGCGGGACGACGAGCGTGCCGGCCCGCGGTCGCGATGCGACCAGGTTGTCGTCACGCAGCCGCCGCAGCGCCTCCCGCACGGTGTACCGGCTGACCGAAAATCGTTCGCACAGTTGGTGTTCGGTGGGTAGCTGCGAGCCCACCGGATACACGCCGTCGACGATCTCTTTGCGCAGCGTCCGGGCAACCTGCAGATAGCGATGGTCGGCTGCTTGGGTGTCAGCCATCAGGGCCTGCGCGGTGGAAAGCCAGTAGGCTGCCGTCGGCATCGGCCGACACATATAGCGTGCTGTCGGGGCCGGCGGCGATACCGGCGAACGGGCCCTGCGGCCCGGAAAACGGTGGCATCCCCCTCAACGGTTTCGGCACCACGCCGGCCGGCGGGCCGACCGGCAATGCCGAGGCAATAGTGCAGCGGGCCTGCCGGTCCAGATCGAACGCGATCAGCTCTTTGGCGGCGGCGTCGACGACATATAACTGCCGGTCGCGCACCAGAATTCCTTGTGGTCGGCCCAAACCGTCCAAAACTGTTTCGGTGCCGGAGGTGGTCACCTTGACCACCCGCCCGGCGTCCGCTTCCGATACCAGGCAGCTGCCGTCGGGAGCGATGGCCACACCGATCGGATCACGCAAGCCGGATGCCATCACCTCCACCTGTCCCGCGCGGATCGACAGCAGCCGCCCGGTGCCGAGTTCAGCGACCACGACCGCGTCACCGGCTGTCGCCACACCGTACAGCTGATCGAATCCATCTGCCAGCACGGTACTTTCGCTGTCAGCGGGTCGATAGCGCGACACCTGGCCGCCCGACGTGGTGACGACGAACTCACCCGGCCCCGTCGGCGTCAGACCGCGCAAAAAGCCCGGATAGCCGGGGGTGAACAGCATGCCCACGGTCCGCAACGTGCGGTCGTCGGACAGAACATAGAAGTAGGTGCCGTCGGCGACGTAGAGCCGGCCGTCAACGCCGATGGCCAAATCCAGTGGCCAGTTCAGCCCGCCCGGCAACACCGTGGCGGTCTCACCGTCCGCCAGAATCTCGGTGATCTCGCCGGTGAAATTCGACACGAACAGCCGCTCGCCAACGAAGGTCACATTGTCCAGCCCCGGATTCAGGTCAGCCAGCACAATCTGTTCGCCGGTACGCGGATCGATACGCAACACCTGACCGCTGTGCACCTGGGTGGAAACGATGCGGCCCTGCCGATCGAACTTCACCGCGTCGGGAACACCCAGCCCGGCCGCAACGCGCTCCGGTGCACCGCCGTCGAGGTCGATCCGCCAGATCTCGTTGGCCCCCATCACCGGGAAGTACAGCAGGCCGTCGGGGCCCACCTCCATCGCGTTGGGTGACGGTACACCGTCCAGCAGCACCCGCGCCGCACCGCCGTTCAGGTCGAGTTCCAATAGACGGCCGCCTTCGCGGCACTCGCCGACGAACAGCCGACCATCGTGAACTGTGATCCCGTTGGCGGACGGGATGTCATCACGCAGCACCCGGGTGCGCCCGTCCGGGTTGCGCACGCTGACCCGCCCGTCCATCACCTCGGTGGCGTAAAGATTGCCGCGCCGATCGAAGGCCACGTCGTCCGGCGCGACGATGTCGCCGCCCTTGGCGCTGATGGTTTCCAACCCCCCGGTGTCGACGTCGAGCGCGCTGATCTGGCTGCCGGTAACCTGCGCGATGTAGATCCGGTCGTCCGAGCTGGTGCGCAGCCCATTGGCGCCGAACAGCCGACTCGGTGGCGTGAGTCGCTCCAGCCGCCAGCCTTCGGCGACGCCGGGCGAAGCCGCCGTTGCGTAGCGTCCGTCCGGCAGCGACATTCCGATGACCTCCGCGGTTCAGTCGGTGACGATAGCAATCGCACTTGGTCCAGACAATAGACACGGGCGGTCCGAAAAGCGGGCCTTGACGGCTGACGAATTGCAAAGAATCATATTCTCAATTATGCACATGAGACTGCCTTGTCCGGACAAACATGCACCATGATCTGTTGGGCCTAGATGGCCGAGTAGTAGTGGTTGCCGGCGCGGCGGGCGGCGGCATCGGCACCACCGTGGCACGTATGGTCGCTGAGGCAGGCGCGACGGTGGTCGCGGTCAGCCGGTGCCCCGGCAACCTCGACCAGCACATCGCGCCGCTGGTCGCACAGGGGTTGTCGATCGTCCCGGTGGTGGCCGACGTAGCGACCGGGGAAGGTGTCGCGACCACGATGAAGCAGGCGCGGTGTGCCGACGGTGACCTGCACGGGCTGGTCAACGTTGCCGGCGGAGCGGACCCGTCGACCTGGATGCCGTCGACCCGGGTCACTCGCGGCGACTGGCGTGACCTGTTCACCCGGAATCTGGAGACGGCATTCTTCATGAGCCAGGCGGTGGCCGCCGAACTGAAGGCACAGAAACGCCCCGGCTCGATCGTGTCGATCTCGTCGATCAGTGGCATCAACACGGCGCCTTTCCATATCGCCTACGGCGCGGCCAAGGCCGCAGTGGTCGCGGTGACGCGCACGATGGCGGTCGAACTGGCGCTGGACAACATCCGGGTCAATGCCGTCGCGCCGGGGGTGACCGAGACGCCGGCGTCACGCACCTACGTCGACGATGATCCGGAGCGTGATCGCCGTGCCATTGCCATGGGACGCCGCGGGCGTCCCGAGGAGATCGCCGGCGCCATCCTGTTTCTGTTGTCAGACCTTTCGAGCTACATCACCGGCCAGACGCTGCTGGTGGACGGTGGCCTCGACCTCAAGTGGACTCACCTGGGAGCCGACAACACCTCGTTATTTCTCAAGGACGAGTCATTTAAAGCTGTGCTAAGGGGCATGTGATGACTGACGCCGAAATCGTAACGGCCGAAGACCTTTCCACGCCAGTGACGATTGGGGTCGAAGCCTATCTCTCCGACGACTACGCGCGCGCCGAACGGGACAAGCTCTGGCGCAAGGTGTGGCAACAAGTCGGGCGAGTCGAAGATCTCCCCAAAGTGGGCAGTTTCCTCACCTACGACATTCTCGACGATTCGATCGTGGTGGTGCGCACCGGACCGGACACGCTCAACGCGCACCACAACGTCTGCAAGCACCGCGGCCGCCGACTGGTCGATGTTCCGGAGCGTACGAAAAGCGTGTGCGGCCACAAAAAATCCTTTGTGTGCGGATTTCATGGCTGGACGTATGACCTGGACGGCAGTTGCATCCATGTACCCGAACGGCAGGACTGGCAGGACGCGCTGACGCCGCAGAACACCCATCTCGCTGCGGTCAAGGTCGACACCTGGGGCGGCTGGATTTGGATCAACATGGATCCCGACTGCGAGCCGCTGCGTGACTATCTCGAGCCGGCTGCCGCCATGCTCGATCCCTTCGGTCTGCATAACATGCGCTGCAAATGGCGCAGATGGCTGCACTTCCAATGCAATTGGAAGGTCGCCATGGAGGCGTTCAACGAGACCTACCATGTCGCGGCCACGCATCCGCAGTTCAACAAGTTCAGCACCTTCCGCGGCTGGGCCAAGGCGCACGGAAAACACAGCAACATCGGTTACGACGCACCCAAGGATCTCGAGGAAACCCGGTCGAAGATTCGGCTGGGTTCGGGTGCCGACCCGCGGGTCTCGACCGCGGAGATGCAGGTCTACACGCTGGAAGAAACCAACGCCACGACCACGAAGACGCTGGTGGACGCGGCACGGCGGCTGGTCGACGAGCTGCCCGACAACGCCCCGGCCGACCAGGTGCTCGAGCACTGGCTGTCCTCGGCGCGGCGCGACGACGCTGCGCGCGGCGTGATCTGGCCGTCGATCGATCCCGAACATCTGGCGAAAAGCGGTACCGCCTGGCAGATCTTCCCGAACTTCCAGATCGGCCAGGGTCTCACCACCGCGCTGTGCTACAGCGTTCGGCCCAACGGCTATGACCCGGATAGCTGCATCTTCGAGGCGTCGTGCTATGAGCTCTACCCGGAAGGTGAAGAACCGCACACGGAGTGGGTGTACACGCCGGCCGACGACCCCGCTTGGCGCACCGTGTTCGGCCAGGACTTCTCTAACATGGCCGCTGTACAGCAGGGCATGAAATCCCTCGGCTTCACCGGCACCTTACCCAACCCGTACATGGAGCGGGCCACCGCAAACCTGCACCGCAACCTCGCCGCCTACATGGGCACCGGCGCGCCACATCAGATGAACGCGCAGGCCTAATGACCGACCCCGACTGCCCGCCGACGCAGACACCTGACGACATCGATATCCTCGCGCTGCGGGAAAAGTATCGTCAGGAGCGTGAAAGGCGGCTGCGCCCGGAAGGTTCGAAGCAGTACGTGGAACTGTCGGGCGACTTCGCCGGCTACTACGAAACCGATCCGCACTCGCCGCCGCTGATCCGCGATCCGATCGCGGCGGACATCGACGTCGCGGTCATCGGTGGGGGTTTTGCGGGTCTGCTGTGCGCCGCGCATCTCAAGAAAGCCGGCGTCGCCGACGTCCGGGTCATCGAGCTGGGCGGTGATTTCGGTGGCGTTTGGTACTGGAACCGCTACCCCGGTATCCAGTGCGACAACGAATCCTATTGCTATGTACCGATGCTCGAAGAGCTCGACTTCATGCCGAGCAAGAAGTTTGCCGACGGCGCCGAGATCTACGAGCATTGCCGGCGCATCGGAAAGCATTTCGGACTCTACGATACCGCGATCCTCTCCACCCAGGTCCGTGAGCTGTGCTGGGACGACGAAATCAAGCGTTGGCGCATCGACACCAGCCGCGGCGATGACCTCCGGGCCCGGTTCGTCGTGATGGGTTCGGGTTCGTTTCACCGGCCCAAGCTTCCCGGTATCCCCGGAATCAGGGACTTCAAGGGACACAGTTTCCACTCCTCGCGCTGGGATTACTCCTACACCGGCGGGGACACCACGGGCGGACTGGACAAGCTCGCAGACAAGCGCGTGGCAGTCGTAGGCACCGGTGCGACAGGTATTCAGGTCGTACCGTTCCTGGGGCAATACGCCAAGCACCTCTACGTCTTTCAGCGCACACCGTCAACGGTAGACGCCCGGAACAACGCGCCGACCGATCCCGAGTGGGTCAAGTCGCTGCGGCCGGGCTGGCAGAAGGAACGGCAACGAAATTTCCATGCCTGGACTTTCGAGGGAATGGCGTTGGGCCAACCGGACCTGGTCTGCGACTTCTGGACCGAACTCGGCCGTAACACTGCGACGCGCATCCTCGCGCTGGACGATCCCGCTTCGCTGACCTCGGAGCAGTTCGTGGCTATCCGCGAAGAAGAAGACTACAAAGTCATGGAGCGGCTGCGCCGCCGCGTCGAATCCATCGTCGAAGACAAAGAAGCGGCCGAGGCGCTGAAGCCCTACTACCGGTTCCTGTGCAAGCGGCCGTGTTCGAACGACGATTATCTGGCGACGTTCAACCGGCCCAACGTCACGCTGGTCAACGTGTCGGCGAGCAAGGGAGTACAGCGGGCGACAGAAAAAGGGCTGGTGGCCAATGGTGTTGAGTACGAGGTCGACTGCATCATCTATGCCAGCGGCTTCGAGATCACGACCGAGATCAGCCGCCGCTACTCCATCGACGCCATCAACGGCCGCAACGGGTTGTCGCTGTTCGACTATTGGCACGACGGCTACAAGACGCTGCACGGCATGACGAGCCGCGGATTTCCCAACCAGTTCTTCACCGGCTTCACCCAGGTGGGCATTTCGGCGAACATCGCCGCCAACTACGAGTTGCAGGGTGAGCACATCGCTTACGTCATCTCCGAAGCCATAGCCAGGGGCGCGCTCACCGTGGAGCCCAGCCAACAGGCTCAGGACCAGTGGTGTAAAACCATCCGCGAGACCGCGGTTGACACTTCGCAGTTCGACTCCGAATGTACGCCGGGGTATTACAACAACGAAGGCGGAGGAGGCGGAGAGGGCATCCGGTCGCACCTCGGCGAGCCGTACGGGCCCGGCTTCTACGCGTTCGGTGACCTGTTGGCCGAATGGCGCGCCAAGGGCGATCTGGACGGCCTCGTGCTGAAGAAGACTCAATGACTGAATTGAGATTCGACCATCGCGTGGCTGTCGTCACGGGAGCCGGCAGGGGACTCGGGCGCGCGTACGCCATGCTGCTGGCGTCCCGGGGGGCCAAGGTCGTCGTCAACGACTCCGGCGCCGACCTCACCGGAGACGGCGCCGACGTCGGTCCCGCGGAACGGGTGGCGCAGGAGATCACGTCGTCAGGCGGTGAAGCCGTCGCGTGCACCGAGTCGGTGGCGAGCGCCGCCGGCGGGCAGGCGATCGTCCAGGCGGCGCTCGACCAGTACGGACGCATCGACATTCTCATCCACAACGCCGGCAACGTCCGCCGAGGATCGTTGCAAGAGATGAGCTGTCAAGACTTCGACGCTGTGCTGGATGTTCATCTGCGCGGCGCCTTCCACCTGGTGCGGCCCGCATTCCCGTTGATGTGCGGCGCGCATTACGGCCGCATCGTGCTGACCTCGTCGATCGGTGGCCTGTACGGCAACCACGGCGTCGCGAACTACGCCGCCGCCAAAGCGGGCGTCATCGGGTTGTCCAATGTCATCGCGCTTGAAGGTGCCGGCGAAGGCGTGCGGTGCAACGTCATCGTCCCCGTCGCGCAGACACGAATGGCAGACGGCATCGACACGTCGGCCTACCCGCCCTGGGGACCGGAACTGGTGGCGCCCGTGGTGGGCTGGCTCGCACACGAATCCTGCTCGATCACCGGAGAGGTGCTCATCGCCATCGCCGGGCGCGTGGCCAGAGCCGTGATCGGCGAGACCCGCGGCGTCTACCGGCCGTCATGGTCGATCGAGGAGGTGGCCGAAAACCTGGACGACATCCGGGATTCGGCGCCGTTGATCTTTCCGGTCGTCCCCGACGGGCATGCCGACCACATCCGCTATAGCTTCGAGATGGCCAGGCAGGCAGGCCGACAGGCAGCGCCCCATGGCTAGCTCCGGTAAGCCGACCGGCCCGCTGGCCGGCGTCCGTGTGGTCGATCTCACCGCGATGGTGATGGGGCCGTACTGCACCCAGATCATGGCCGACATGGGCGCCGATGTGATCAAGGTCGAACCGCCCGAAGGGGATAACACCCGCTACATCTCGGTGGGGCCGTCGCCCGGTATGAGCGGCGTCTTCGTCAACGTGAACCGAGGCAAGCGCAGCGTGATCCTCGACCTACGCTCCGAAGCCGGCGCGACGGCCTTGCGTGCCCTCATCGAAACGGCAGACGTCTTCATCCACTCGATGCGGGCCAAGGCGATCGCCAAGCTCGGGTTCAGCTACTACGAGGTCGCCGCCATCAATCCGGCGATCGTCTACACCAACTGTTACGGATACGGCCGGCGAGGACCCAATCGGGATCGGCCCGCCTATGACGACACCATTCAGGCGGAATGCGGGATACCGGCCGTCCAGCAGCAGCTGACCGGTGAAGCCAACTACGTCGGCACGATCATGGCCGACAAGGTCGCCGGCCTGACGGCGCTCTACGCCACCGTGATGGCGCTGTTCCACCGCGAACGCACCGGTGAGGGGCAAGAGGTGGAGGTCGCCATGTTCGAGACCATGGCGTCGTTCATGCTCGTCGAGCATGCGAACGGCGCTATGTTCGATCCTCCGCTCGGTCCGGCGGTCTATCCCCGCGCGGTTGCGCCCAATCGTGCGCCGTACCGCACCCGCGACGGCTACATCGCCGCATTGATCTACAACGACAAGCATTGGAACGCGTTCGTCGAGGCCGTGCGACCGGTGTGGGCCAGCGATCGCTACGCCACGCTGGAGCGGCGGGCAGACCACATCGACACGGTGTACGCCCTAGTAGCGGAAACGATGACGGAGCGAACGACCCGGGAATGGTTGAAATTGTTCGGCGAACTCGAAATACCCGCGGCGCCCCTTCGCACTCCCGACGCGCTGTTCGACGACCCACATCTGAACGCCGCCGGCTTTTTCGACACGGTCGACACCCCCGACGGTCCGGTGCGCTTTCCCGGTGTGCCTACCTGGTTTTCCCGTACACCGGGGCACGTCGCCGGACCTACCCCGACGCTGGGCGCCGACACAGCGGAGGTCCTCGACGAACTCGGCCTTCTTACCGCGGACATGAAACCGACGCAAGCTCAAAAATAGCTACAGCGAGGAGCATTGACGATGGGTGTACCGGTCTACAAACGTATTCTGGACCTCTTCGAGGCCGAGGGCGTCAACACGCTGTTCGGTATCCCCGACCCGAATTTCGTCCACATGTTCTCAGAAGCCGAAACACGTGGCTGGACAGTGGTTGCGCCCCATCACGAAGAGAGCGCCGGCTTCATGGCAGACGCGGCGTCGCGGATAACCGGCAAGCCCGGTCTGTGCGTCGGGACGCTGGGGCCCGGGGTGGCAAACATCGCCGGGGCGATGATGTGCGCCAAGGTGGAAAACTCACCGGTCATCTTCATCGGCGGTCAGCGTGCGCGTATCACAGAACGGCGGGTGCGTCGTGGACGCATCCAGTTCATCCAGCAGGAACGTCTTTTCGCGCCGTCGGTGAAGTACAGCGCGTCGATCGAATACGCCGACCAGACCGACGAGATCGTGCGTGAGGCGATTCGCCGCGCGATGTCGACGACACCAGGACCGGCCTATATCGAATATCCGTCGCACGTGATCCTTGAAGAGCTGGATGTCCCGGCGGCGGTTCCACCCAGCGCCTATCGCCTCGTCAACCAGGGCGCGGGCGCGCGGGAGATCGCCGAAGCGGCAAAGCTGGTGCGCGAGGCCACGTATCCGGTCTTGCTGGTCGGCCATGGTGTGCACACATCGCGTGCCGGAGCATCCGTCAAAGCGCTGGCCAACCTGATGCAATGCCCGGTAATCCAGACTTCGGGCGGCACCTCGTTCATCCCGGGACTCGAGGACCGCACATTTCCCTACGGTTTCTCGTCGGCGGCGGTCGATGCGGTGGTCTCCTCGGACCTGTGCATTGCGCTGGGCACCGAACTCGGCGAGCCGGTCCACTACGGCAAGACCCGGCATTGGGCGCAAAACAACGCGGGCCGCAAGTGGATCTACGTCGAGCAGGATCCGCTGGCGATCGGCGTGAACCGGCCGATCGACGTGCCGCTGGTCGGCGACCTGCGCGCCGTCGTGCCCCAACTGGTGGACGCGCTGAAAGACACTCCGCGTTCGCCGTCTGCCGATCTGGCGGGGTGGATGAAGCGTGACGCGGACCAGCTGGCGGAGCTGGCCGCAACTGCGCCCAGCGGTAAGACGCCCGTCCATCCGGCACGTTTCGTGGTCGAGGCGACCAAGGCTTTTCCCAGGGACGGCATCATGGTCCGCGATGGTGGTGCCACTGTCATCTTCGGCTGGACGTACTCACAGGCCAAGCCGCACGACGTCATCTGGAACCAGAACTTCGGCCACCTCGGCACCGGCCTGCCTTATGCCGTCGGCGTTTCGGTCGCCGAAGGCGGCAACCGCCCGGTCATGCTGATGACCAGCGACTCGTCGTTCCTGTTCCACATCGCCGAGCTGGAGACGGCCGCGCGCCAGAAATTGCCGCTTGTGTGCGTGGTGGGAGTCGACCACCAGTGGGGCCTCGAAGTCGGCGTCTACAAACGCACTTTCAGCGAACCGTCGGCGGAAACCGGCGTGCACTGGAGCAAGAACGTGCGCTTCGACAAGATCGCCGAAGGCTTGGACTGCCACGGTGAATATGTCGAACGTGAGGAGGACATCGGTCCGGCGATCAAACGCGCTTATGCCAGCGGACGGCCCGGCGTCGTCCACGTGTGCATCGACCCGAAGGCGAACTCGGAGGAGATGCCCAACTACGCCGAGTTCAGGACGTGGTATGCAGAAGGCCAGCAGTAGCAGAGGAGTGTTGTGATGCGCGAATATGTCAAGTTCTACATCGATGGTCAGTGGGTCGATCCGGTCGAACCGCGAACCCTGGATGTCGAAAACCCGGCGAGTGAGCAGGTTTGCGGCAGAATTTCGCTGGGTTCGGCGGCCGATGTCGACAACGCGGTTAAGGCGGCGCGGCGGGCGTTCGCCGGCTGGTCGCAAAGCAGCCGTGACGAGCGCCTGGACCTGTTGCAGGCGATCCTTGCCGAGTACTCCAAGCGCATCGGTGATCTCGCCGAGGCGGTGAGTGAGGAGATGGGTGCACCGCCGTCGCTGGCCTCCGGACCCCAGGTCCAGCTCGGCCTGGGCCACCTGGTGACGGCGATCGACGTGCTGAAGAATTTTCCATTCTCCGAACAGCACGGGGCGACCCTGGTGGTCAAGGAGCCGATCGGTGTGTGCGGTCTGATCACGCCGTGGAACTGGCCGCTGAACCAGATCGCCGTCAAGGTGTACCCGGCGCTGGCGACCGGCTGCACGATGATCTTGAAACCGTCCGAGGTTGCGCCGTACTCGGCTTACATCTTCACCGAGATCTTGGCTGCCGCGGGAGTGCCGGCAGGCGTCTACAACCTGGTCAACGGCGACGGTCCCGGCGTGGGCGTGGCCCTGGCCGGCCACCCCGATATCGACATGGTGTCGTTCACCGGTTCGACGCGCGCCGGCGTGGACGTGGCCACCAATGCCGCTCCGACGGTCAAGCGGGTGACCCAGGAACTCGGCGGCAAGAGCCCGAACATCGTCCTCGATGACGCGGGCTTCGCCGACAGCGTCCGTGCCGGCGTGGTCAACATGATGCTCAATTCCGGGCAAAGCTGTAATGCGCCGTCGCGGATGCTCATCCCGAACCCGCGGATGACCGAAGCCATCGCGATTGCGCGTGAGGCTGCCGGGCAAGTGAAGGTGGGCAGCCCCGACGATGCGACCGCGATCGGTCCGGTGGCCTCGAATGCGCAGTTCGACAAGGTGCAACGGCTGATCCAAAAAGGCATCGATGAGGGCGCGACGGTCGTCGTGGGCGGCGTCGGTCGGCCGGACGGGCTGGACAAGGGCTATTACGTCAAACCCACCGTCTTCACGAACGTGAGCAACGATATGACGATCGCTCGCGAGGAGATCTTCGGTCCGGTGCTGTGCATGCTCGGCTATGACGACCTGGATCAAGCCGTCGAGATCGCCAACGACACCGATTACGGCCTGGCCGGCTATGTCTCGGCGGCCAACCTCGACAAGGCGCGCGAGGTGGCCCGCAAGATCCGCGCCGGCTGGGTGACGATCAATCATGCCTTCGACATGAATGCGCCGTTCGGCGGCTACAAGCACAGCGGCAACGGTCGCGAATGGAGCGAATTCGGCTTCCAGGAATACCTGGAGGTCAAGAGCACCCTCGGCTATGCGACCGACACGGTGGCCCAATAGCCACCGAGGTTTGCCGGATTCCGGCTGTTGCAACGCTGTGTCGTGCCCGCTACTGCGGTCCAGTCACACCTAAACTGACGGTGATCCAGCAGGGAGGGGCAGCGACGTATCGGCGGCGACGACGGCACCGACCAGGCAAGCGGTCGGGGAGAGGCGCGGGCGAGCATGGGACCGGCCGGGGTGTACCCCGCGCCGGTTCGTTGTGCACGGCGCCCGCGCTGGATCGCCCCGCTGCCGCGTGCCGGCCGCCCGGCCACCTCGAGGCCAAGTGACCACAGCCGGCGCCCCGGCATTCCCGCGCTGGATGGTCTGCGTGCAGTAGCGGTCGCGCTTGTGCTCGCCGACCACGGCGGCATACCCGGCATGGGTGGCGGGTTCCTCGGCGTCGACATCTTTTTCGTACTCAGCGGCTTCCTGATCACCTCGCTGTTGCTCGACGAGCTGGGGCGCACTGGTCGTATCGACCTGGCCGGCTTCTGGATTCGACGTGCGCGACGACTGCTGCCCGCGCTGGTGCTCATGGTGCTGACCGTCGCCGTTGGGCGCCAACTTTTTTCGCCCGAGGCCGTCGCCGGGCTCCGTGATGACGCCATCGCCGCG
>NZ_JBOHHI010000009.1:0-25654 GCF_050700595.1 Mycobacterium sp. | reverse complement strand
TCGATGACCGGCCGGAACACGATCGCTTTGGGAAGTTTGTAGCGCGCCAGCGACTTTGCGGCGTGCGCGATCAATTCTTCGGCGTCGGCAGCCGCGCCGTCAGCCAACGTGACGATAGCGACGACCTCCTCGCCCCACCGCTCGCTGGGTCGCCCGGCGACCACCACGTCGGCCACCGCGGGGTGGGAGGCGAGCGCGGTCTCGACTTCCTCGACGAAGATCTTCTCGCCGCCGGAGTTGATGCACACCGAGTCGCGGCCCAGCAATTCGATGGAGCCGTCGGCCCGATGGCGTGCCCGGTCGCCGGGCACCGCGTAGCGCACACCGTCGATGACCGGAAATGTCCTGGCCGTCTTGGCGGCGTCGCCCTTATAGCCGAGCGGCACGTAGCCTCGCTGGGCGAGCCAGCCCATGCCGTCGTGGCCCGGTTGCAAGATGGAGCCGAGATCTTCAGCAGCCACGAAGGTGTCCGGCCCGGCGTTGAATGTGCCGGTCGATACCGCCCCGGTCGCGGACAGGTGGCTCATCTGCGAACCCGTTTCCGACGACCCGACGCCGTCGACGACGACGGCGTTCGGCAGCACGTCGATCAAGCGTTGCTTGACGTACGGAGTCAACAGTGCACCGCCATTGGCTACCACGGCCAACGACGACACGTCCGCGCTGCCCTTCTCGATCGCGGCGAGCAACGGCCGGGCCATCGCGTCGCCAACCACCGTCACCGCGGCCACCTTCTCCCGCTCGATGGTGCGCACGACGTCGTCGGCGTCCAAGTGGCCGACCACGGCAGGGAAGACCAGCGTCTGTCCCGTCGTGATTGCCGTCATGACACTCCACTGGGCGGCGCCATGAATCAGCGGCGGCAGAATCAGCAGTTTTGTGCCGGGACCTGCGGTAACCCCCGCGACGAGCTCATCGATGGATCCGACCGTCTCGCCGGTCACGAGATTTCGCCCGCCGAACGACGTCATGAAGATGTCATGCTGGCGCCACAGCACACCTTTCGGCATGCCGGTGGTTCCGCCGGTGTAGAGAACGTACAAGTCATCAGGTGAGTGCTGCACGGTCAACGGCGCCGGCGCACTCGATCGCACGATGGTCTCGTAATTCACTGCGCCATAGAGCAGGTCGTTGCCTGTGTCGTCGGCGATCTGGATGAGAACCCGCAGCTTCGGAAGATCCGGCAGCACTTCGGCCACCCGGGGTGCGAACGCGGCATGATAGATCAGCGCGCTCGCACCGGAGTCTGCGAGCAAATACTGCAGCTCACTTTTGACGTACCGAAAGTTGACGTTGAACGGGGCAACTCGCGCTCCGAAGGCACCGAGCAACGCTTCGACGAATTCGTTGCCGTTGTAGGCGTAGAGGCCGACAAGATCTTGCCCCACCTCATGGCCTGCGAGTGCCGATCGCTCGGTGTGACAGCCCAGCCCACGCGAGTGCAGATACGCCGCGAGCCGGTTGGAACGCTCGATGATCTGTGCATACGTGTAGCGGCGGTCGCCCTGGATGACCAGCTCGCGGTCGCCGATCACCGCCCCGATGGCCGCTGCGACCGCCGGCACCGTGAACTGCGCTGCAGTGTCGGACATCGCGCCTCTCATGCCTGGTGGATCACGATCGTGGTATCGGTCGAGCATTATTCCACGCGCTGCGCAGCTCTTCGGTCGTGGTGATGGTCGCAAGCAGCGACAGCGTATTGTCGATGACCGCATTGCCATACTCGGGTGGTACGCCGGCAACGGCGTCTCGCGGCACGACGACGCGGTACGCGGCGTTGACGGCGTCCATGACGAAGTTGGGAATGGCGATGTTGAGTGAGACCCCGACTACGACGACGGTGGAAACCCCGAGGTTGCGCAGGATCGCGTCCAAGTCGGTACCGCCCATCGGCCCGACGCCATGCCATCGGCTGAGTACCAGATCGGTTGGCTCCGAGCCTAACTCGGGCAGCAGTGTTGCACCGACCGTGCCCGGGCCGATGTCGACACCGCCGCGGCCGATCGCGAAGATCTTGGCGTTGTGGTTGGAGCCGAGCCCGTCGGGGCGTCGCTGCACCAGGCAATGCACGACCCGCACCCCGGCGGCCCGGGCCGCCGGGAGCAGCCGCACGATGTTCGGCAGCGCAACCCGTCGGGCTTCTCTGGCGAGTGCGGCCAGCCCGGCGTTGGGGCCGACGACCGCGCCCTGGCACTCCTGGGTGACGATCGCGGTGTGCGCGGGGGCCGCCAGGTCTTCTAGTGCTGTCATGCCGGCACTTCGTAAACCTGAGTCGCCCACTTCCGCAGTGCCATGCACATACTAAAGACGCTACAGTATAGGCTTCGGGGGTAGCGGTGTTACCCGAATTTCGTTGCCGACCGGCTTATATCCTGCCGTGTGCAAGCGGTTACGGAGCGTTTCCTGCGCCGAGGAACGGACGAGTGAATTGAGCGATCGAGTTCTTGACGAGTTGGGCTACTACTTGTTGGCCGGCGCGGGCGGCGAGGGACCCGTGACTTTGATGGACGAGGCTCGCCGCGGCGAGGAGTTGGGCTTTGGGACCGCGTTCATCTCCGAACGCTGGAACGTCAAGGAAGCGTCGTCGCTCGTCGGCGCTGCTTGCGCGGTGACGAATCGGATGCAGATCGCGACCGCCGCAACCAATCACAACACCCGCCACCCGCTGATCACCGCGTCGTGGGCCACCACCATGCACCGGCTCTCCGGCGGACGGTTCACGCTGGGCATCGGTCGCGGCGTGGCGGCGATGTATCAGGCGTTCGGCATACCCGCGGTGACGACCGCGCAGATGGAGGACTGGGCCCGGGTCATGCGCCGGTTATGGCACGGCGAGGTGATCTTCAACCATGACGGCCCGTTGGGCAAGTATCAGGTGCTGTTTCTCGACCCGGACTTCAACGAAGACATTCGACTGGCGCTGGTCGCGTTCGGGCCGAAGTCGCTCGCACTGGGCGGCCGTGTCTTCGACGACGTCATTCTGCACACCTACTTCACGCCGGAGACGTTGCAGCGCTGCGCCGAAACTGTCAAAACAGCTGCGGAGCAAGTGGGCCGCGACCCGGACAGTGTGCGGGTATGGTCCTGCTTTGCCACCGTGGGTGACCATCTTCCCGAAGTGTTGCGGTTGAAGAAGACCGTCGCGCGAATGGCCACCTATCTGCAGGGCTACGGTGATCTGCTGGTGCGGACCAACAGTTGGGATCCAGCTGCGCTGCAACGGTTCCGGGAAGATCCGGTGGTGAGGTCGATCCACGGCGGAATCGACCACAAGGCCACACCCGAGCAGATCGAACACATCGCGGAATTGATCCCCGACGAGTGGCTGCAACCATCTGCCACCGGATCAGCCCAACAGTGTATGGACCGCATCCGTAAGGAGTTCGATTACGGAGCCGATGCCGTGATCATGCACGGTGCCACACCCGACGAACTGGAGCCGATCGTCGCCGCCTACCGTGGCTAGGTGAGCCACTTACCCGGCGGATGCTATCCTTCGCGTCAATCGTCGGCAGGACCATCGATGGGTGACATTTCTCGAAGCGTCAGGGTTGCCGCCCTGCGACGCGAACGAGCGGAATTGATCCGCTTCTGCCGCGAACTCGACGATGCTCAATGGCGGACACCGAGTAAGGCTGCGGGGTGGCGAGTTCAAGATGTTGTCGCGCACATGGGATCGGGGTGCCATTCAATCTTCACCCGTGCATCGCTAGAAATCCTACGCAGCAACGATATCGAGCGCGCTAACGATGTCTTGGTCGATGCCCGCCGCAGTTGGACACCGACACAGGCGCTCGCGGAGTACGAACGCTGGAGTCGCGTCCTGACCGCTGTGGCGCAGGTGATCTCCCTGACGCCCCTGGCGAACCTGCGAATGCGGCTCGCGGAGTTGGGCAAGTTCCCGGTGGGTCTTTTGCTGGCCGGTGCAATCACATTCGACCACCACACGCATCTGCGCCATGACATCGCCCCAGCTCTCGGCCTGCCGATACCCGACACCGACGCCGCCCGCATGACAGTGGTATTGGAGTGGATGTTTGCGGTGCTGAGCAACCAATTGCAGGTGGCCCGGCCGGCATGGCTCAAGCATCCGATCGGCATAACGCTGCGTGGGCCCGGCGCGGGGAGTTGGCTGATTGACGCACACGGTGCAGTGCCGGGACGCAACGACGACGCCGCCGCCGTGATTGTCGGTTCCGCGGCAGAATTTCCGGAGTGGGGCACCCGGCGGGCCGACTGGCGAAGCAGGGACGTCACCATTAGCGGCGACGTTGACTACGGCGCCCGGTTTCTCGACATGGTGAATGTGGTGTGAACGCGCGACAGGTAGGAATGGTATGTCGAAGTACTTGAAGGACAAAGTCATCATCGTCACCGGTGCTGCGAGCGGCTTCGGCAGACTGATCTCGGAAAAGTGTGCCGCCGGTGGCGCGAAGGTCGTGGGCGTGGATGTCAATGCCGAGAGCCTGAACGAGGTCGTCGAGGGCATCCGGGCCGCTGGGTTCGACGGCACCGCCCATGTCGCCGACGTCACCGACATGGCCCAGGTCAAAGCGGCGGCCCAGCACGCCGTCGACACTTACGGTGCCATCGATGTGATCGTGAACAACGCAGGAGTGATGCCGCTGGCATTTTTCGCCGACCACGAACGCGCCTGGGAGAAATGGCATAAGGCGATCGACATCAACATCAAAGGCGTCGTGAACGGCATCTCCGCCGTCTACGACACGATGATCGAGCAGGGCCGAGGCCAGGTCGTCAACATCTCGTCCATCTACGGTAACGCCGGGACGGAAGGCTCCGGCGTCTACAGCGCGACCAAGGTCGCGGTCGATGCGCTGTCGGATTCGTTGCGCGTCGAGGCTCAAGGCAAGATCAAGGTGACCACGATCAAGCCGACCGGTGTCCTCGGAACCAATCTCGCCAGCTGGGTCGTCAACGAAGCGGCAGTCATCGGCATTACCGGACACAAAGGCGCCCAGTTCTTCGAGAATGTCGACAACCTGCAGAACGGAGCCCTTCGGCCCGAGCAGATGGACGTCGACTCAATGCAGTACTGGCTGATCACCCCGGATGACCTGGCGAACGCAGTGGTACACGTCATTGACCAGCCCTGGGGGATCAACCTCAGCGACGTCACGGTGCGGGCGAGCGGCGAGAATTACGTGTGCTAGTCGTGAGCGTGCGTAGAACCGCGCACACGCCGGTGTGTCGCCCCGGGGACACGCACGCTCGCGGGGGGAAGGTTTACGGCATGATGACGGTGCGGGTCACCGGCTCTGCAGCAGCCTGTCGGCGGTGGGTAGCGCGCTGTACTGCGGCAAGCAGCGCGTCGCGGGTCTCGCGAGGATCGATGAGTTCGTCGAAACCCATCTGCTCGGCGGACCGATACGACGCCTGCAACTCCGCATTCCGCAGCCTGGCGGAAAGATCCTCACCGGCATGCGACGCGCGGCTCAAAGCGGCGGCACCCATCGCGCCCATCGTCGCTCCCGGATACGCGAAGGTGGCCACCTGAACGTCGAACCCCAGCAGCGACATGACGATGGAACCGAACCCGTATGCCTTGCGCAGTGTGACATGCAACTTGATCGTGGTGGCGGCCGTCTGGGCGGCGAACATCCGGCCGCCGGCCCGCAGCACACCCGCACGCTCAGATCGGCTGCCGGGCAGCATTCCCGGGTTGTCGGCGAGGAAGATGATCGGCAGGTGGAACGAGTCGGCGACCATGATGAAGTGCGCGGCCTTATCGGCGGCGTTGGCGTCGATCGAGCCGGCCAGCACCTGCGGCTGATTGGCCACTACCGCAACCGGATGGCCGCCCAGATGAGCGAGCGCACAGATGATCGCCCGCCCGAACTGGGGCTGCACCTCGAACCACTCGGACCGGTCGAATACCACGTCGATTACCGCGCGCATGTCGTAGATCCGGCGGTTGTCGCGGGCGACGAGGTCGAGCAACTCCGGTGTAGGCCGTGGTCCGGTGGTCTCGTCGGCAGGCAACGACGGGGGATAGGACCACGCGCTGGGCGGGAAATAGGACAGATAGCGACGGATGTCGGCGAGCGTGGCTTCGTCATCCTCGGCGACGTTGTGGATCACCCCGCTGGGCAACGCCACGTCCGGCCCGCCCAGATCCTCTTTCGAAATGTCCTCTCCGGTGGACTCTTTGACGACGGGCGGTCCGGCGGTGAAGATCGCACCCTGTCGGCTCATGATTCGGAAGTCACACACCGGGGCGACCAGGGCGCCGTGTCCGGCCGAGGGTCCGAGCACGGCGGCGACCGTGGGTACACGCCCCGAGCACTGCGTCTGGGCGAGCAGGTCGGTCGGGGTGCGCCCGTAATGCCCGCCGGTGGGCCGGAATCCGGCGCCCTCCAGCAACATCACCAACGGAATCCTGTCGCGCAACGCCAGTTCGGCGATGCGGTACCGCTTGGAATTGCCGCCGGGTCCGATACTGCCCGCCAAGGTGGTGAAGTCCTCGGCGCCCACCATCACCGGGCGGCCGTCGATGGAGCCGGAACCCACTACGATCCCGTCTGCCGCGATCTCGCCGCCGACCAGCGTGCCGATTTCGTGGAAGCTACCCGGGTCCAGCAGCCGCTCCAGCCGGGCGCGGGCATCGAGTTTTCCCTTGCCGCGATGCTTGGCGAGCCGCTCCGGCCCGCCCATGGCCCATGCGTGCTGACGGCGGCGATCGAGATCGTCGAGCGTCTCCTCCCAATCCGGGGGTTTGGTCATCCGCATGTCCTCACTCGTCATAGGGGGCGCTTCGAGCCTACCGTCGTTGACCCTACTGAATTGCTTACTGTAGCGTCACCAAGGTGGGTATTCGGCTGAGGAAGCCGTGATCAAGGTCGACGGGGGCGTCGCCAGCGACCTCGCCCGCGCGCCGAAGATAGCGGCCGGTCTCGAACGGCAGGGCTACGACGGGTGCTGGACCGCCGAAACAAATCATGATCCGTTTCTGCCGTTGACGTTGGCTGCCGAGCACACCTCGACGATCGAGCTTGGGACGAACATCGCGGTGGCATTCGCTCGTAATCCGATGACAGTCGCCAACACTGGGTGGGACCTGCAGGTCTACTCACAGGGCCGGTTCATTCTCGGACTGGGATCGCAGATACAGGCCCATATCGAGAAGCGATTCAGTATGCCGTGGAGTCATCCGGTGCGCCGCATGCGTGAGTTCATCCTGGCGCTGCAGGCAATCTGGTCGTCTTGGCAGGACGGCACGGCACTGCGGTTCGAGGGTGAGTTCTATACCCACAAGATCATGACGCCGATGTTCACCCCGGAGCCTCAGCCATACGGGTTTCCAAAAGTTTTCGTCGCCGCGGTTGGCGGTGCGATGACCGAGCTGTGCGGTGAGGTCGCCGACGGCATGCTGGCCCATCCGTTCACGTCGAAGCGTTACCTCGACGAGATGACGATGCCGGCTCTTCGGCGCGGAATGAAGCGCTCCGGTCGGGATCGCAGCGAGTTTCAACTCAGCTGTTCACTTCTGGTGGTCGCCGGTGCCAACGAAGCCGAGTTCCAGACCGCCGCCGACAGCGTACGCAAGCAGCTCGCCTTCTACGGATCAACACCGGCTTACCGCACGGTTCTCGAGCTGCATGGCTGGGAAGACCTGCAACCAGAGCTGCGCCGGCTTTCGTTGCAAGGTGAGTGGGACACCATGGGCTCGCTGATCGACGACGAAATGCTCGACGCGTTCGCCGTGGTGGCGGCGCCCGATGAGTTGGCCGACAAGATCAGGGATCGCTGCGGCGGCGTGATCGACCGCATCCTGCCGGGCTTCCCGTCTCACATGTCCGACACAGCGGTGAGCGCCGTGTTGAAAGAGTTGCGCCAGTGAGGAGCCGCCGATGAGCACACCGACCATGGACGAGGCTGCCAAGCTGCTGGCCGATCCGGCCGCGTATACCGATGAGCTGAAACTGCATGCGGCGCTGACTCATCTGCGCGGTGACGCCCCGGTGTCTTGGGTCGATGTGCCGAACTACCGTCCGTTCTGGGCGATCACCAAGCACGTCGACATCATGGACATCGAACGGGAGAACATGCTGTTCACCAACTGGCCGCGCCCGGTCCTGACCACCGCCGACGGCGATGAGCTGGCGGCGGGCTCGGGGGTACGCACCCTGATCCACATGGACGACCCGCAGCACCGGGAGGTGCGGGCGATCGGTGCGGATTGGTTTCGTCCCAAGGCCATGCGGGCGTTGAAGGTCCGCGTCGACGAACTGGCCAAGATCTACGTCGACAAGATGATGGCTGCCGGACCTGAGTGCGACTTCGTCCAGCAGGTCGCGGTCAACTTCCCGCTCTACGTGATCATGTCGCTGCTGGGCATTCCGGAGGCGGACTTTCCGCGGATGCTCAAACTCACCCAGGAGTTGTTCGGCAGCGACGACGCCGAGTTCAAGCGTGGCACCACACACGAGGACCAAATGTCGGTACTGCTCGATATGTTCCAATACTTCAGCGCGGTGACTGCATCGCGGCGCGAACACCCGACCGAGGATCTGGCGTCGGCGATCGCCAACGCCCGCGTCGACGGCGAGCCGCTGTCGGAGATCGACACGGTGTCTTACTACGTCATCGTTGCCGCGGCCGGGCATGACACCACCAGCGCGACCATCTCCGGCGGCCTGCACGCACTCATCGAGAATCCAGACCAACATCGGCGGCTGCGCGACGATCTCGGGTTGATGGCGCTGGCCACCGAAGAGATGATCCGCTGGGTCACGCCGGTCAAGGCGTTCATGCGCACCGCTGCCGAAGACACCACCGTGCGCGGACTACCGATCGCCGCGGGGGAGTCGGTGCTGTTGTCATATGTGTCGGCCAACCGTGACGAAGAGGTGTTCGACGAGCCGTTCCGCTTCGACGTCGGCCGTGACCCGAACAAGCACTTGTCATTTGGGTACGGCGTGCACTTCTGCCTGGGGGCCGCGCTGGCCCGCATCGAGGTGAGCAGCTTCTTCGCCGAGCTGCTGCCACGGCTGAAATCCATCGAACTGACCGGTGATCCGCAATTCGTCGCCACCACCTTTGTCGGCGGCCTCAAACACCTGCCGGTGCGCTACTCGTTCAAGTGAGTTGGCGGCTACGGGTCGTCGTCTTCGTCGTCGCGGAGGAGTTTTTCGGGGTGGTGAAACGTGTTGGTTCTCGGTTGGCCGTGGTCGAGATGGGGTGGTGGGATCCATTCGCAGCACTGTCACCAACAAACTATTTGCCTGACGTGCCCGCTCTCGCCTGCCAGGAACGGAGGCGCGCAGGATGACTTGAGTTACCCGACTTTTACGGGTTTAACTGCGCCGCAAGACATCTCACCTAGTCACCGCGGGCGTTAATCGGCTATATTGGTGTCAGCGTGCCGTGCCAACGCCGCCCAGCAGCCAGCGGCACGCCTTCGCCGAACCGCCCGATGCGGGGACGCGAGGACGACACGCATAGTGGGCACCGCAAGGTGTCCGCGCGTGCTACCTGGATGGCCGGGTGCTGGGGGCCATGCCCAGGTTCAGTACGTGGAACCGAATCGCGATCTATTCGGAGTCCACGTGCCCACCACAGCCACCGCCGCCCCGAGCGACTACCTCAACACTGCCGAGGTCAGCGAGAGATTTTTCGCCGGCCTGTCCACCCAAACCATCCGTAAATTCGTCGCCGAGGACGGCCTGCCTGCCCACCGCGTGGTGCGGCGGCTGTACTTCGACCCCGCCGAGGTCGATGCCTGGATTCGCGCCCGCAACGGCCAGACGGGCCAGCCGTCCGACCCGTACCGCCAGGCCATCAAGCGCCTTGTCGATGAAGCGCCCGAGCTGACCGCCGAGCAGGCCGCGACGATCCGCGCCGTGCTGGTTGGCGGTGCGGCATGAGGTTCTTCACCAACATCAGGGACCAGTTGCGCGCTACCTACAGTCGCCTGACAACGGCGCTCGGTGAGACTGTGTCCGAGGATGACCTGGACCGCCTGGCTGTGTCGTTCTGGGCGCAGGAGGAGACGCACGAATATCACCTCGGGTGCCCTGACTTCCGGGATCGGCCCGCGTTGGTGTTTGGCGTTGAAGGTCTCAATGCCTTGTGCGCGACCGACCGCCGCACCGCACTGCGGCTGCTGGAGATGGCCGTCGCGGAGATCAAGGCCACGCACCCGCAGCCGACTGATTTCGCCGAACGGTTCGACTCCGTTGCCGGAGATGCCCGATGAGCGCGCCGACCGACGTGCCCGACACCTTGCCCATTGCGCAACCGGAAACGGTGGACGGCGAGGTGCTGATACCCCTGGACCGGCCCGCCGCCGAGAAGCTGGACGGCCGAATCCGGCGGATGGCCGGGGCTACCCGCGAGCACTTCGAAAAGGTCGGACGCCTGCTCGATGATGCAAGGGCCGGTCAGGTTCACGACGTTCTCGGCTTCCCGTCCTGGCCCACCTATGTCGCCGACGCGCTCGGCGGGAATTTGCAACTGTCCGGCGACTCACGGCGCGAAATTGTGGCGCTGATGTCCGACGCCGGAATGTCGGTGCGGGGCATCAGCGCTGCGACCGGCGTGCCGAAATCCACGGTGGCCGACGACGTTGCGAAGGTGTCACTAGCCGAGCAGGTGTCCGAGAACCGGACACCTGATCCCGACGCCGATGGCCGCATCGGCCCGGCACCCGATCCGGTCGATCCGTTCGGCGCAAACGTCGATGATGACCCCGAGCCGCCGACAACCGGAACGGACGGCAAGACCTACCCCCGCAAGCCGAAGAAACCGAAGAAACTCGCTCCCAGCGACAGTGAGCGCCGGGCCGCGTTCCGCAATGACATGTCCCGCAAGGCCGACGCTGCTGCCGTTGCCGTGGAAAAGCTCTACTGGTTGGCCACCCGAGACGGCGGTGACCCGTTCGCTGACTACAGCCGTCGCAAGACCGTAGCCGCCGCCAACGTACGGAAACAATTGGTGCACAGCATCGACTACTTGCGCACGCTGCTCGACCAGCTTCCCGAGCCGTCCAAAGGCAGCGTGGACCACGGATGACACCGCGCCGGTTCGCGTTGATCTGCCACCGCATCGGCGACGGCAAGGCCGCGCCCAGCATCGAGTGGACGTATTGGGCCAGCCGGCAGCAGGCCGAGCAGGCACGCGACGAGCTGACACCCTGCGGGCCGCGCTGCGCCGGCTTCCACACGGTCGTTGGCGTTGTGCCCAACCGGCACCCGGCCCGGCGCGGTGTGAACGGCGAGATGTCCAGCGGTACTTACCCGTTCAAGTCGGGTAACTCAATCCCGCTCGCCTGGCCTCTGCACCCCGAACTGCGAGACTTACACGACAACCAACCGACACCCCGAGGGAGGTGACCAATGACCGCCACCACCGACACCGACGGCGACCGTCTCATTGGGCTGGTCGAAGCCGGCAAACGCCTGGGACTTTCACGCTGGGTCGTGAGAGACCGGATCGACGCCGGCTTGCTGCCGGCCTACCGCACCGGGCCGAAGTCGGCGCTGCGGGTGCGCGTGCGTGACGTGGACGCGCTGTTGACCCGCGTTACCCCGGAATCCGTAGGGACACACTGTGGTTCACCCCTGAAACAGGTAATGCCGCCGGGCTGCGTCTTTGGCCTCGACGCGCACTGCCCGGCGGCACCACCGCCAACGACTCCCGAGTAAGAGTCCGCCCCCTCCGAATCAATCCGAAAGGTACGTCGTGAAGTCTAACCCGCAGGGCGGCAACCGCGCCGCCGGCACTGAGGCCAGCGCCGTTACCAACGGCCACGCGCCGCCCGAGAAGCCGGACCAGGCTGATGACGGTCAGATGGACATGGCCGGTCGCAAGAAGGGCGACGAGGGCTACAACCCGTTCGACACCAAGAGCGTCAACGCCAAGCACGCCGAGGACAGCCAATATGGTTCGCCGGAGGCCGCGACCACCATCAGCGGGATCTACGCCGCCGAGCACGCCGTGGCCCGCGGCAAGCTCACCAAGGCCGAGGGTAAGGGCGGGTACAACGCGGTGGCGGCGCTGGGATCGATCCTGCTGTCCAACGCCCGATCAACCGGGCTGGTCGATAAGGACCACCGCCCGTCGGAGGCCGACGTGGCGCGCTGGCACGCCAAGCACGCCCTGGAATGGGAGCCGACGGAGGCCACCGTGGACCTGGCCGGCCTGAAGGCTGCCATCAAGGGCCTCGACCACAACCGGAAAATCGCGCTGACGACCATCGACGCGCTCGCCGACGAGGGTAAGCCGTGGGCGATCAATGCCGTTGCGAGGGCGCAGCTTGACAACCTGGACATGTCAATTGCGTTGAAGGACAAGACCGTCGCCTTCACCCTGAGCGAGCTGTTCCACCACTATGGCGCGGCTGCGGACGATCTGGCCGGCCTGCCGGAAATCAACCCCGAGACCCGAGTGGAGTCGTACCGGCTATTGAGGCAGTGGACGGCGGCTGAGAACCTGCGCGCCCAGGACGGCGCCCGCACGCTGGAGGTGCAGCGCAAGCTCACCGGGCGTCCAGCGCCGGAGTTGTTCATCCCGAAGGATTACGTCGAGGACCATTCGCCGCACCTGATCGACGGACTGCTCAAGTCGGGTGAGGGATCGTCGGCGGTGCTGCCTGCGCGACGTAAAGCGGGCAAGTCCAGCCTGATTGACGAAGCTGCCTCTTCGATGATGGCCGGCGAGCCGTTCTGCGGCCGGCTGTCCACCCGCCTGCCCGAAGGGTGGCAGGTGGTCATCTTGGACACCGAAATGTCGAACGAGGACATCAACGACACCTATGTGCGATGCCTCCCGCTGATGGATGACGGGCGGGTCAAGCTGTGGCGGCTGATCGGGCGCGCCGGCCTATTGGACGTGCGCACTGAACGCGCCCGGCGCTATTGGGACGCCTTCATACCCGAGCATTCGGTCATCATCGTTGACCCGCTCGGGCCGATCATCGCGGCTGCTGGAATCAAAGAGAATTCCGACGAGGTGGCCCAGTTACTCGATGGGCTGTTCGCGCTGGCCGTCGAGCGCCGCTCGGTGCTGCTGGTCACCCACCACATGGGCAAGGACGAGGAGCAGGGCGCTCGCGGACACTCCAGCATCGAGGACAAGTTCGGTGCCATCTGGCATTTGACCTATAAGGGCCACAGCCTGCCCACCGACGACACACCGCGCTACCTGACGGCGGTCGGGCGTAAGGGAATCGACCTGCCCAGGACCAAGATCACCAAGAACGAGCACGGTCACCTGGTCATGGAAGGTCACCGTGACGCCCAGACCGTCGCCGCCGAGGCCAGCGCCGAGCAGCGCAGCCGCGACGAGGCGGTGTTCCGCATGCTCTGCCTGTACCCGGCCCGGTCGGTCACGGCGCTCGCCGAGACCCGCGATGCCACCGAGAATCAGCTGAGCGCCACGGCGATCCGCGACTCGCTGGGACGGCTGGAGCGCCAGCGGCGCGCCGCCAACATCGGCAACGCCGGCAGGCATCAGTGGGTACCGCAGTGGGTCAAAGACCCGGTGAAAGTTCGCGACATGGACATGGCGCTGCTCACCGCCGAGGACGCCAACGGGCTGGCCATCGTCGGCTCCACCGCCCACGAGGCCGCTGTGCGGGTGTGCATCGAGTCAATCTGTGCGCTGGTCAAGCGCGACGAGTCCCAGGCGAAGAACCCCGACACCAAGATGGAGCAGGTGTTGCGCGGTCCTGGCTACCCGCCACGTGGCATTCACATCAACGCTTACAACCGCTGGAAAGCGGCGTGCGACGAGGCCAGCAAGGGCCAGCTGACCTACGTCCATATCACCGACCCCAACAAGGTGCCGGCACTGCCGACTCCGGAGTGGAGCAAGGGCCTTGACGGCAATCCCTGGTCTGTTCGCGACGGCGGCGAGGAGGACGACGGTGATGCCAGCGACGGCGACTGAACGGGATTCACCGCCGCCCTAATCTCCGCGCTAACCCGCCGCCCTCGGCTAGTCCACAGCGAGAGCTGACCTGCGGTTTTGGTTTTAAGGGGAGCTGACCTGCGGTTTTGGTTTTAAGGGGCGACGGTGAAAACCCCCGATTTTCGGGGGTTTTAGGGCGGACAAAACCAAAAGCTATGGTCAGACAGTGTTTTCGGGGTGTCTCGCCCGAGGGTTTTGGGTCGCGGGAGGGTTTTGGGTACAACCCCCAAACCAAAACCAAAAGCTATGGTCAAGCGGTGTTTTTGGCCGATTTTCACTAGAGGTTTCAAAACTACCCTGTGAGGTTTTTTCTTGGCCCCGACCTATAGGGAGGGCCAAAAACCTCAAACCCTCAAACCGAAACCGAAACCCGAAAGCGACACCGGCACCTGTGATGCCCACGCACGAGGCGGCGGACAGAGGCGGCGGGCACCTTCCACCGACACCGACCCCGCAGCCGGCCAGCGGGCGGCGGCGTTCTCAATCAGCCAGCGCGCCAACGGACTTCCCCGTCCAAGTCGGTGTTCTCCGGCCAGCGCGCCGGCGTGCCAGGCTGCATGTAAATACTCCACAATGGCCACATGGCACGACCGGGACCAGTAATGAGCCGCGAGGACAGCCGACGCCGAGCCGAGCGTGCACGGTGGCTGCGCGGCACCGGCAAGACCTGGCAGCAGATCGCCGACTCTGAAGGCTTCCGCTCGCGCCGGGCTGCTCAGCTGGCGGTGGCGCGCCTGGCGGAATCCGAGCCGGCCGAGAACATCACCACCGCCCGCCGGACTGCTGCCGACGGGCTGCGGATCACCAAGTCGATCATGTTCGCCGGCCTCGCCGATGCCAAGCAGCAAGGCGACCACCAAGCGGTGGTGTCCTACGCCCGCGCCATCGCCGACAACATCGACAAGGACGCCAAGATCAACGGGCTACACGTCCCGGTCGCCCAACAGGTGGACGTGACGGTGACCCAGACGCCGGCGGCGATCATCGCCGACGCCCGAGAGAAGCTGCTGGCCGTGGTGGACGCCGAGGTGGTCGAGACCAAGGAGATTGAACGATGACCAGCATGACCAAGCACGACGCCATCAACGGCGCGATGAGCCTGGCCGACGACGTGGCTCAGGGCCGGCTCGATCCGGCTGCGCTGGAGGCCACCGCGGTGGCTGAGCTTGGCGAGCTGTTCGGCACCGTGGTCGGCGAAGGCGACCCCGCCTGGCCCATGCATTGCAGCATCGCCCGCCAAGCCATCGCCCTCGGTGCGCTGTCCGGTGATGAGTTGGCTGAATGGGCTGCCGTATGGGCCGGCCCAGGCGAAACCCCGCCGCCACCGGAATCGCCCGCCAGCGTGGCGCACAGCGCCGCGGAGGTCGACGCCACCGCGGTGGCGGACCAGACCACCCAGGCCGACGCCGGCCAGCTGACCGCCGAGACCACCGCCGGCCAACCCGAGCCGGCCACTACCGACTCCGACCCGCAGCCCGCGCCGGCTGCCATACCGCCGCCGGCCCCGCCCCGCGGTGGATATGACCCATTGCGCGGCTGGCTACCGAGCCGCAGCCTGCACCGCGGCTGACAGGCTGACCGGCCCGGCGCTGAACGCTGCTCTACCGCGGTGCCAGGCGCGACCCTGCACTACCCGCCGCCCGCCAGATCGACAGCGAGCGGGCCGCTGGGCCTGGCGTCCGATGGCCATGGCGCTGATCGGCTGACCCCACCGCGGGCGCGCCGGCCCACGCCCACCGCGGTGGCCGAACCTCCGGCCCGAAACTTTAGTTGTGAGACGGCACTGACGACACGCCGCTTCGCGCATGTCATCCCAGGTCGCCAGTCTCGAAAGTTGTCTCGTATCGGAATTGCGTCTCACCGCCTTTTTGAGATATGATTGGCCCATGCCCACAACCACCACCAACACCGCGCCCGGCGCGCTACTCGGCTACGCCCGAGTGTCCACCGGGCACCAGTCCCTCGACGCCCAGGCCGACGCGCTGGCCACCGCCGGCGTCGAACCGGCCCGCGTCTACTCGGACAAGCTGTCCGGCACGACCACCAAGGAGCAGCGCGCCGGCCTGGCCAACCTGCTCGACTACGCCCGCGAAGGCGACACCATCGTCGTGGTCGGCATCGACCGGCTCGGGCGCACCGCAGCCGAGGTGATGACCACCATTCGCGAGCTTGGCCAGCGCGGCATCGTGCTGCGGTCGCTGCGCGAGGGCATCGACACCTCGAACGCCACCGGACGCATGGTCGCCGGCGTGCTGGCATCGCTGGCCGAGCTGGAGCTGGAGCTGGGCAGGGAGCGCCGGGCTGCGGCGAAGGCTGCGCGCAAGGCGCGCGACCTGCCCATCGGTCGGCCTAAGAAGCTCACGCCCGCCCAGATCAGGCAGGCCGAGGCGCTGCGGGCCGGCGGCGAGCCGGTGCCCGAGATCGCCCGCACGCTCGGCGTCGGGCGCGCCACGCTGTACCGGGCGTTGGAAGGTGGTCAGCGATGAGCACCACTGACTACGCCGCCGAGCTGGACACCGTGGCCCGCTTCGATGCCGGCGACCCCGCGGTGACGCTGGACGCCTACGACGACGCCATCGAGGTGCTGGTCGAGGCCGGCGCCGCAGGGCTGATCGCCGGCTAGCCTGGCCCGCCCGACACGCCGAGACCTCGGCCCATTACGGGCCGGGGTCTTGTCGTCTGCCAACCTATTTCGCCAGGTCGTAAGGCGGCACTTCCCCGACATTGGTAGGTGAACTGCCTTGTGCCCCTTGCTATCTCGTCAAGCTGCTTGCACCTAAGCCGCCTAGTCTGTGGGCATGACCACCGCTGCCAGTGACCAGACCACCGCTCCACCCGCCGCCACCCATCCGCGCTCTCACCCGGTGGAGTTTTGGCGCGCTCGGCTTGGCGCGCTGGCATCACGCGGTGAGGTGGACGGTCCACGGGTGGCCGAGGCCCGCGCTGCGCTGAGCTGGTATCGCACCCGGTCGTTCATGGTCAAGGAGATGAGCTTGTCGCCGGAGCGCGCCGAGGCACTGCTGGACCAGATCGACGCCGAAGCTGCCGAGGCCCAGGTCGAGACCGCTCAGGCGGTGGCGCAGTGAGCGCCCGCAGCGCCGTTCGCCGGTTCGGTACGCCGGCGCATCTCGCCAGCCAACCGGGCGCGCCCATGCGCCCACCGCGCCGCTACACCCAAAGCGAACTGCGCCAGCGGCGGCGGGCCGGCCTGACGGTTGTCCACTACTCCGGTGATTGGAGCCTGGCCCGTGAGATCGCCGAGGTGGTCGGGCCGCTGGCCGAGCAGGTCGCCGCCTCGTCGCGCCCGGCCAGGTTCAAGCTGCCGGTGATGTGGATGGCCGAGGCGGTGCATGAGCTTGTCGGCACGGCGGTGGGCTGGGTGGCTGAGGTCGATGCCCGCCGCAGGACCGAGCACCTGGCCGGCGAGCCGGGCAAGCGGGCTTATGCGGTCAAGACGTTGATGGACTTGGCGCAGCGACCGGCGCTGCCGGAGGTCACTGACAAGGCGCTGGCCAATACCCGCTGGGCGGGCCGGCTCGTCGCGCTGGCCGACGGTGCTGATGCCGATGCCGGGCGACGACCAGTAAGCGACAGCCTCGCCGACATGCTGGCCCACGCCTACCCGCCCGGCGCGCCGGCGCTGCGTGGCCAGACAAGCCGCTCAGAGCGCCTGGCGCAGTTGCTCAGCCGCACGCTCGACCGCGGCGTGTTGGAGCTAGCGCGGCGACTTGATGCCGCCGAGGGCCAGCCCGAGCCAACCGAGACCACACCCGCCGATCCACGCGCTGAGCTGGCCCGGCTGGGCATCACCACCGACTGACTGAGGAGACCGCTATGACCATGCCCGCGCCCACCACCTACGCCGAGATGTTGCCGGTCCATTTCGAGCCGCCGTTGGTCAACCCTGCACCCGGCGGTCTGTATCCGAACGTCCTGTGGACCGACGTTGGTCTCGATGAGGCCAGCCGCCACCTGACCGGCGTGGAGGTTCGCAACGTCAACTTTCCCGGCGATGCGGCGACGGGAGTTTGGTCGGTGCCGTGGTGCGGTGTCCCTGACCTCGACGGCGAGCGCAAAGAGGGCGAGCGCGGCGGTGACTTGCCGCCGTTTGAGCCCGTGGTTGCCTGGGCGTTCGACTCCTGCGACCTGACCGCGCCGTCACGCGCCGAGGTCGAGCAGCGTGCCTCCCAGGCATTGCGACTGCGCGAATCCGTGATGGTGGCCCGCGAGTTCGCCGAACGGCTCAAGCTCGACGCCGCCGACCTCGGCGCAACCGGCCAAGTCGATAACGTCGTGGACGCGCTGGCCGGTATCGAGGGTGAGTTCGCCGAGGCCAATGTCCTTGGCTATGTTCACCTTTCGCCCGAGTGGCTGCCGGTGCTGGTCTCCGCGCAGCTGGTCGCCCGCTCCGGCACGAAGTGGACGACCCCAGGTGGGCACGCCCTGGTGCTCGACGGCGGCTACCGCGATGGACTTGGACAGACCATGATCGCCACCAGCGCGCCGCTGTTCGGGTGGCGGGATCAGCCGCAGGTACGCACCAGCCTGGACGAGCGGCGCAATCTCTACATCGCCATCGCCGAGCGCAGCGTCCTGGTGTCCTACGAGGAGGTCATCGCCGCCGTCGAGGTCACGCAGCCGGAGCCAGCGCCGTGATGGACGTGATGACCGTTATCACGATGGCCGCGCTGGGCGCGTCGATCCGGTTCGACGGCGGCAGGGCTGAGAAGCACGGGCCGGCCACCGCGCCATCGGAGCAGGCCCGGTGACCACCATGACCGCTAGCGACGCCGACCACGGCACCGACCACTACGACGCGCCCGGTATTTGCTGGCGGTGCGGTGGTCCGTGCTTGATGCACGCAGGCAGCGTTCATGGCTGGACCTGTCGAGCCTGCCTGGACCGATACCTCGATGAGGCGGCGACGCGGTGGGCCGCTCGGCCGGAGAAGGCCAAGGAACGCATCGAGCGAAACCTGTTGTACAGCAACAGAACCCAGACGCCTGTTACTGCGAACGGTCAACGCCGGGAGGGCGGCCCGCGCTATGTGCCGCGCTCGCCCGGCGCTGACCAGGCAGATCGAACAGAAGATCACCACCACCAGGAGGGACAACCGGAATGACCACCGGAATCGAGGTCGCCGTCCGCGACGGCTTCGCCGTTATCGACTTCATCGACCCCAGCCTCCGCGGGCCGGCGCTGGCGAAGCTGGCCGAAATAGGCGGCGGCGACAGCATCGAACCGTTGACCCGCGGCGGGGCGCGCAAGGGTTACCGCGTGCCCGAAGGCAACGCGCGCGAGGCCGGGCTGCTGATCGACTCGACGCATGTAGACGCGCTGGAGGCGGCGAGTGATAGCGGATTCGCCACCGCCCTGGCCGCTGCCGGTAACGGGTTGCCTCACACGCTGGCCGGCCAGCGCCCGACCCAGCAGGACTCCGCGCCACACAACTATCCCGACGGCGCGCCCGACGACAGCTGGCACAGGGCCGAGCTGGACGCTTATGCACAGGCGGTCAAGGGAATTGACATCACCGAGCTGCCCAACAAGGCGGCGGTGCTGGCCGCGATCAACGAGAGGACATCCTGATGCGCAAACTGACCCTTGCCGACATCACCGTGCGCGAACGCGAGCACCTGGAGCTGTCGATTCACGAAGCCGCCCACGCCGTCGCCGGAGTGGTGCTGGGTGCCCAACTCCGCAACGCCGTGGTCACCAATAGCCGCCTCTGGGGCGTCGATGGCCGGACCAACTTCGCCGACCGCCCGCATGGCCGCGACCCCGAGATCGCATATGCCGGCCCGTGGGCGCAGGCGCGCTGGCGTGCCGGCAGCCGCCCAAGCCAGCGCCAAGTATTCGCGGTGCTGCGCGCAGGCGGTTACAAGGACGACCGGGCGCTGATCGCCGCCGGCGGTACCTATCTCGGTACCGGCGTCACGCCATTGCTGGAACGGTGCTGGCCGGCTGTGACCCGCGTGGCCCAGCAGCTTCACCGCAGCGGCGAAGTCACCGAGTCGGACGTGTTGGCGGCGCTAGGCGTCGATGACGGCGGCGGGCGCAGCAGCGTGCAGCTGGCCGCGATCCGATCCAATTGCCGGTCGGTGCCACCGATCACCACGAAGAAGCAGGCTGTGCCCGCCGACGCGAAGCAGGCGTCAGCCTGACTGACCGGCTCTCACCGCTGCTCCTTGGCCTCGGAGCCGCGGTGGCCGGACACCCGACACCCAACACACCGAGGGAGAACACCTGACCACCATCGACAGCACCACCCCCCCGAAGGTCGATCCGTTCCATGACTTCTGGATGCCCGATTACTGCCCGGTCTGCCTGGCGGCAGGCTGTGACCGGCGCGCCGTGATGACCGAGCCTGACGCCGTCACCTGGCGCGGCGGCAATCGGCTGATCTGTGAATACCGCTGCGAGCACTGTGGACACCCGTGGCAGCGGGCCGACCTCTGGGACGCGCAGTGCGCCGGGCTGGACCCTAAGCAACGGAGGCCCGCTGCGTGACCGTGACCACCGACGACGCAAAGCAGGCGTCAGCCTCGATCATCGCGCTGACCGCCGCCGGCGCCCTGCGGGCCGCGCGAGACCGGCGGTGTCCAAAATCGCCCGCCGAGCTGGCCCGCCGGCTGATCCCCGGCTATCACGTGACCCCGACCATCCGGCTGATCAGCGACGAGCTGGTGCGCGCCGTGGACACACCAGACTCGCGGCTGATCCTGTGCTGTCCTCCTCGAACCGGCAAGAGTGTGCTTGTCAGCCAGGTATTTCCGGTCTGGCTGCTCTCGCGTGACCCCGACGCCGAGATCATCGTGAAGTCCTACGGTGACGCTCTCGCCGAAGAACACAGTGCGGCGGCGCGGCGGCTGATCGCCGAGAACCCCGGCGTCGTCGGCATCGAGCTGGCACCAGACAAGCAGGCTGTGGGTCGCTGGCGCGTGTCCGGTCATCGCGGCGGCATGTTGGCGGGCGGAATCCTCAGCGCGACAACCGGATTCGGCGCCAGCGTGCTATGTGTCGATGACCCCGTGAAGGGCGCGCAGGAGGCCGACTCCGATGCGTACCGGCGGCGGTTGACCGCTGAGTTCAAGGCGAGCCTGATGACCCGGCTGATGCCGGGGGCCAGCGCCATCGTGGTTCTCACGCGCTGGCATGTTGAGGACATCGCTGGGTCGCTGCTGGCCGAACCCGGCAGCCGGTGGCGGTGTGTCAATATCCCGGCCATCAGCACCACCGGGGTGCCCGATGCCCTGCAGCGTGGCCGTAGCGGAGTGGCGATGACCAGTGCCGTGGGTCGCACCGCCGCGCAGTTCCGCGAGATCGAAGCCGAGGTCGGCTCCCGCGCCTGGGCTGCGATGTATTTGGGCACGCCCAGCACACCCGAAGGCGGCTTGGTCAAACGGCACTGGATCGACCAGTGGCGCTTGCCCGCCGCGCCGTCAGGGTCGATCAAAACTGTGGTCGGCGTGGACCCTGCCGACTCCGGCGAAGGCGACGAAACCGGCATCCTCGCCGCCAGCCTCAGCGCCGACGGCGTGGTGTCGTTCATCGCCGACGTGTCTGGCCGGATGACTTCGGACGCCTGGGCGGTGCGGGCAGTGCAGCTCGCCATCGACGTGGGGGCCAGCGAGATCGCCGTCGAGGCGTTCAGTGCCAGGGCCACCTACACCCGCCTGGTCAGCGAAGTCCTGGCCCGGTTCCGCGTTGATCGCCCCATCAAGGTCACCGGCTGGCCGCCCAAGGGCACCGACAGGGGCAAGGGTGATGCGGTGGCGCGCTCCACCGGGCTGCTGGCCGCGCTAGAGACGGGCCGGTGCCGGGTGGCCGGGTATGTGCCGGATTTCGAGGCTCAAGCTGTGACGTGGGAAGCCGGGCAGCACCAGCCCGACCGGGTGGCGGCGGCGGTGGTGGCCTACGACGTGCTCGCTCATGCCGTCACCGAACCAATGGGAATTGTGACGCCGCTGGACACCATCCGCCGCGCCCGCGAAGGGAAGATGCCGCCGCCGCCCGGCCACCTCCGGCGTCGCATCGGCGGCTGAGCGGCTGCCGCCCGCTACATAAACGAGCGACGGCGCTTGAAAGCTGCGACGTCAGTCTTGGTCAGCAGGAACCATTCACCGTTCCGGCGGCGGTCTCTGAACCGCTCATGCCAGTAGCGCTCGATCCCAACGGCGTCGTCGGTCTCGATGGTGTGCACCACTTTCAGCTTCTCGGGGAGCTGTAGCCCGATCTCGTAGGTACGTCGCCCGTGATCGTTCGATCGACCGATCTTGTGGAACTTCCCCCACCTGACGAGGTAAACAAATCCTGGCAGTGGCTGCGCGGCGTGCTCGTCGTCCGGCTCGGTCGGCTCCAGAACGAGTTCGTTGGCCACAGCCGGGATCATTGCGGCGACGTCAGCGAACTCGGGAGTGCGCTCGATGAAGGCGTGCACCGCGGCGATCTGATCCTTGCGGCTGCCAAGCCGTCGCCCGATCACCCGTTCGGCAGGAAAATCGTCGTTGGTGCGGCGCTCCATCCGTAGGTGCGGGATCGTCGGGAAATGACCGAGCTTGCGGGTCAGCACCGCCAGATGTCGGATCAGCTCGTCGTCGGTATGTCGGCGCTGCTGCATCACCTTCGGCTCGTAGCCCGCTTCGCGCACCGCGTCGCCCCACGTCAGCCAGAACCGGCCCTCCCACAGGGACGGTCGGAATCCGGTTTCGGCGACGAAACGTTCCTTGCCGATGGGCGCGCCGCCGTTCTGCTCAGCCAGCCGCCGAATCGCAAGGACGACTGCCGCTTTGTCAACCGCGTCCATGCCGGAATCGTAGCTAGCGGAGGCGACGCTGGCGGCCATCCCCCCCTGGTGGCTGGTCACATTGCGTCCCAGTCTTCGTCGTCATCCTCGTAGTAGCGGGTGATCCGCCGGTTGCCCAGAGCCGCCTCGCGTTCGCCGTCGCTCATGCAGGCGTAGTTCTCGATCTGACGAGCGATGCCCCGGTTGATCCGTGTCACCACCTTGCTCACGTCGCACGGCACGCCGACGGGACACTGAGCGCAGCGGCCCTTGCCGTCCTCCATCATGTGGTCCATCGTGAGCTCAGTGAGTGCCCGCCTCCAACGGTCGCGTGCGTCGTATAGCTGGCTGAGCGTCCGCTCGGGCTGCACCTCGGGCGCGGGCTCATCCGCTGCAGCCATCCCGTCGGCGGGGTCGCCGGAGTCGGCGACGGCTACTCGCTCGACCAACTCATTGTCGAGCCGGTTCAACGTCCGCCGGGTGCGGCATGGGGCTTCTTCATGGCAGCGCGTGCACCGCCCGTTGCGGTCCTGCGCCGCGTGCCCCTTCGCCAACTCGACCAACACCGTGCGCCACTTCGCCAGCGAGTCCGAAATCCGGCTGACCTCCGACTCGTAGTCGATCGGCGGCTTGGGCGGGGGAGCGAACTGCCTGGTCACCCTCGGCTGCTCACGGATGCTTCGCATGACTTGCTCACTGCGCCGCTCTGCGCTCACGTGCTCCAACAGGGCCTTCTCATCGTTGGCCGACAGCAGCGTGCCCCAGTCCTTGGGTCTGACCTTGGCCTTGGATCGGGCGACGAGGTATTGGTTCCGGCTGAGCCCGTAGTGCCTGCAGAAGTCTCGGACGGTGCGGCGTAACGGCGGTTCATCGGGCAAGGCTCGACCTCCTGGTGCGTCGCCGCGACCAGACCTGATCGACCCCGATGTGACCAACCCCTACTACGCGGGGTCGTTCACCCTCTAAGCTGTCTGCAGTATTCGCCAATACGCGTCGAGCCCTGTCGGAGTCCGCTCCGGCAGGGCCTCGGCGTCTCTGTGGCAGATCGTATGAAGCTGCCGCTGCTGATCGTACTTCGATGGTCCGACAACCCCCCGTGATGCCTGTGGATAACTTGGCTCGGTCAGCCGGTCACCGCTTCCAGTCGATGTCCACGGTGGCCGGGTCGATACGCTCGCGGCCCTCGGCGTCACGCTTCAACCGGCCCTTCGGCTGGCGGTGCAGTCGGACGGTAACCAGGGCCTCGATGACCGTGCGCTGCGCCATCAGGGACGCCTCCAGGAACGCCTGGGCGGGGTCAGTTGATCCGGCGATCCGGCCCAGCGCCGCGCCGCCCTTGCGGGTGGCCAGCTTCTTGTCGATCTCGCGCAGCTCGGCGTTGACGCGCTCCTTGCCCTCCTTGTACTCGGCGGCGTCGATCAGCTCGGCGAAGTAGTCGTTCTTGAGCCGCCCCAACTTGGCGCGCAGCCGCTTAGCCTCCTCAAGCACCGGCTTCGTGTCGTCCTCGGGCGCGGCCAGCAGTTCTGAAAGGTTGGGCTGGGCCAGCCGGGCGGCGATCACGTCAAGCACGAAGGCATCGACGTGGCGGTGATCGCGGGTCAAGTGGCCGGCGCAGAAGTATTTGCCGCCGTTCACCGTGGTGACCGGCTCGTCGCACTCGGCGCACAGGTACAGCCGTGACCCGATGTAGCGGCGGTCGGTGCCCACCCTGTTGGTTTTGCGCGACGGGTCGGCCAGCCGCGCTTGGACCGCCTCGAACACGTCCTCGGCGATCAGCGCCTCCCACTGCCCGCGTACCCGCTGGCCGCTGCTGTCGGTGGCGATCTTGCCCTGGTGGACCGCCCAGCCTGCATAGCGCACGTTGATCAGCATGTCGCGCACTGTTCGGGTATTCCACGGCCTGCCGCTGCGGGTCGGAACCTTCGTGTCGTCCAGCAGCCGCACCAGTGAGCGCAGCGATTCACCGGCATAGAACCGCTCGAATACGTCGCGGACGATCACCGACTCCTTCGGCTCGACGCTGCCCTCGGCGGTGTAACCGAATAGCCGAGGGCCGTGTGGCACCTTGCCCGCCCTGGCGTGGCGCTCCAGCGCGGCAGCGTGGCGCTCACTCTTGATTCCGATCTCCATCTCGGCGATCTCGCCCAGCACGCCGATGACAACCCGGCCCGAGGCGGTGGTCGGGTCCATGTCTGTGCCCTGCACGAGGGCGATGATCACGCCGTGCTCACGGCAGGCTTCCACCAGCTCCAGGCGCTCGCGTGGGTTGCGCGCCAGCCGGTCCTGGTGCCGGGCCACGATGGCGTCCACCTCGCCGCTGCGCACCGCTGCCAGCATCTCGTAGAACTGCGGGCGGTATTTCTTCCCGGTGCCGGTGATCGAGTTGTCCACGTACACCCCCGCTAGCTCCCAGCCGCGCCGCTCAATCAGGTCGCGGCTGGCCTCCTCCTGCTGGTCAACGCTGGTGCCCTCGCCGGTGTGGTCCTTGCTGACGCGGGCATAGATGGCAGCACGTCGTGAATCCTGTTGGGCCGCCCGTGTGCGTTTTGCTTTGCTACGGGCGGGCTTGCGGGTGGTCGGGGCGGCGGCGACGGTTGCGGTCATGGGTCAATTATAACGTTTGTTGGCGGTGTTTCCATTCGGTGGTGCCGTTGGAGTTTTTGCGGGTGGTCCAGCCTTGTTCGGCGAGGTCGTGATCTGCACTGCAGCCGAACGTCAAGTCGTTGACGTCGGTTTCGTGGCACATCGCATACGGGGTGAGGTGGTGGACTTCGCAGTAATAGCCCTTCACGGGACAGCTGGGGCGCGAGCACCCGCGGTCTTTGGCGTAGAGCACGATTCGCTGGCCCGGTGAAGCCAACCGTTTGGTGTGGTAGAGCCCGATCGCCTTGCCCTTGTCGAAGATGGCTAGGCAGTGATGCGCGTGGCGGGCCAGCC
>NZ_JBOHHI010000008.1:0-3926 GCF_050700595.1 Mycobacterium sp. | reverse complement strand
CGCCAAGATATGGGGCACACCGGCTTTCACGGTCTTCCACACGCCCGACAGGTTCACATCGATCATGTCCTGCCAGTCTTTTTCGCTGACTTTATCGAGCGTGTCGCCCTCGTCGTTGCCGGCGTTGCTGATGCCTGCATTGGCCACGATGACGTCCAGCCGGCCCAGCTGCTCGACCCCGCTGTCCACTGCGGCTTGCAGGGCCTGGTAGTCACGCACGTCGATTTCGGCGGTGACAATGCGGCGGCCGTGGCCCTTGACCAGATCCGCGGTCTCGGCCAGGTCCTCCGGCGTGGACGGCGGGTTCAAGAACCCTTCGATCGGCTTGCAGATGTCGATGGCAATGATGTCGGCGCCCTCTTGCGCCAATCGCACCGCATGCGCGCGGCCCTGACCGCGCGCCGCCCCGGTGATGAACGCGACCTTGCCTTCGACTCGCCCAGCCATAATTCCCTCAATTCTCGTTTCTTACAGCCAGGTCCATGATCGTGTCACGTCGCGGCTCGGGTGCGCGCATCGGTCAGGGCGCGACAGGCCGGTTCGTCCATTGCCGGTCAGTTCGGCGCGACGAGCGGAACCACCCGCCCGCTGCACCGGTGCCGCCATCGGTCGGGATCGCATGGCCGGTGACGAATGCCGACAGGTCCGAGGCCAGGAACAGGATCACCCGGGCCTGGTCCTCGGGCAGCCCCATCCGTCCGACCGGAACCCATTGCGGCCACTGCTGTTGTTCCTCGGCGGACAGCCACTGCGAATAGGGCACCTGTAGCGATTCGGTGACGTCGGGGCCGATCGCGTTGACCCGCACACCGGCACGCCCCACTTGCACGGCGAGGCAGCGGGTGAAGTGGATGACGGCCGCCTTGAAGGCGGCGTAAACGGGATCCTCCGGGTAGCCGCGCAGCCCTTCGACGGAGGAGACGTTGACGATCGCGCCTGCGTGCTGGTCGATCATCATCGGCAGGAATGCGCGGGTGACGAGGAAGACGTGGTGCAGGTTGACGCGGTAGAGCTCGTCCCACAGCTGCGGGTCGGTGTCGACGAAGTTGCCGGGGTGGCGCAGCCAGTGGCCCACGTTGTTGACCAGCACGTCGACCCGGCCGAAGCGATCCCGCACCGATCGTGCCAGGCCGCTGACCTGGTCGGCGTCGCGGACGTCGGTGACCACGGCCAGAGCCGAGCCACCCGACGTCGTGATCTCCCCGGCGGTGCGTTGCGCGAGCTCGGCGTCGATATCGGTGATGACCACCCGGGCGCCATGTTGCGCAAACAGCCGCGCGGTTGCCGCGCCGATACCGCCGCCGCCGCCGGTCACCACCGCAATGCGGTCACTCAGTAGCGCGCCGGCCAGCGTTGCGTCGTCCATGCATCACATCTTGGCCACAGTCGGGAGGCCGCATAGCCTCATACTGAGATTGTGACGACGCACGGTCCCGAGGCTCCCGTGCAACTGCGCGTGCAGAGTTTGCGCCGCTATCCGGTGAAGTCGATGCTCGGTGAGGACGTGACCGAGATGATCGTCGATGAGCGCGGCGCCGACGGCGACCGGCGGCTGGCGCTTGTCGACGCGGCGACCGGGCGGGTGGCCAGTGCCAAGCAGCCCCGGTTGTGGCGCATGCTCTTGCGGCTCAGCGCGAGCGGCGACGTCGGGCGGGTGCACATTCAGCTGCCCGACGGGGCGGACGTGGCGGCCGACGACCCCGACATCGACGAGCTGCTCTCCCGGCTGGTGGGACGACCGGTCCGACTGATCAGCGAGCGGCCGCAGGGCGCCACACTGGAGCGGCCCGACCCGGAGAAGGTGCTCGAGCTCGGCGTAGACGCCGAGGTCGAAGCCTGCATCGTCGAGATCGCGGGGGCAACACCCGGCGACTCGTTCACCGACCTTGCCCCGCTGCACGTGATCACGACGGCCACTGTGGAGCGCGTCGGCACGGAGGCGTTGCGTTACCGGCCGAACCTGGTGATCGCCACGCCGCCCGGATACCCGCCCTATGCCGAAAACGACTGGGTGGGCAGGGAGCTATCCGCGGGCGAGACGCGGCACCGGGTTCTTAAACCCACTTCACGGTGCGCGGTGCCCACGCTCGAGCACGGCCCGCTGCCACCGGCACCGCATGCGCTCCGTACACTCGTGGCCGAAAACCGGGTGGCGTCACCGGGATCCGGGATGCTCCCGTGCGCCGGGGTGTACCTGGAGGTGCTGGCGGGCGGAGCCATTCGCATCGGCGACCCGGTCGCCTTGCACTAACCGCCGTCTGCCTTGCCTTGACGGGTCCACCGAATCATTTCTATTTTAGTGATTTAAGGCTTGGTTCCCGGCCGTCTCGGCAAAGCGGGTCCTATGACGCTTGTGATCGATGCCGACGGGCATGTGGAGGAGACCCTTCCCGAGCTGGTCGAAGCGATCCCGTCGGCCATGCGGGACAGTTCCATGCAGTTCGTCGCCGAAGCCGGCGGCTTCGTCACCTATCGCATCGAGGGCCGGCTCTGGCGGTCGAAGTACCCGTTCCCCGGCGGTCTGCAAAACCACGTATCGGCCGGCGGCGTGCGGCGCGAGGGCGGTCGCGATCCCAAGGTCCGCCTGCAGGTCCTCGACGACGAGGGGATCGACGCGGCGGTGCTGTATCCAAGCGTCGGCCTGATGTTCGGGCTCGTGGAACATCCCGATATCGCGGCCGCCCTGTGCGGCGCCTACAACGACTGGCTCGCCCGCTACTGCGCCACCGACCCCAAGCGCCTGATCGGGATCGCGCTTCTGCCTCAACAGGACCCCGGCCTGGCGGCGGCCGAGTTGGAGCGGGCCGTCAGCATCCATGGCTTTGTCGGAGGCGTAATGCGACCCAACCGGGTCGGCGGTCGCACCGTGGACCATCCCGACTTCGACGCGTTGTGGGATAAGGCCCAGCAACTCGACGTTCCGGTGTCGTTCCACGAGGCCTACCTGTCCGGCATCGACACCGTTGGCCTCGACCGGATGTCCAACTACGCCGGCTGCCACATCGTCAGCCATGTATTCGAGCAGATGACCGCCATGGTCAACGTCACCTTGGCCGGAGTCTTCCAACGCTTCCCGAGGCTGCGGCTGGGCTTCCTGGAAGCCGGCTGCGGATGGGCCCCGACCTGGGTTGACCGCATCGAGGAGCACTACGAATTGGCTCCCGACGACTACCGCGGGGGAAAGCCGAACGGCACCGTCGACACACGATCGTGGCTCACGTTCGAGATCGAGGAGCCTGGCTTGGTGTCGACCCTCGAGCAAGGATGGGCCGACAACGTGATGTTCGCCTCGGACTATCCGCATCATGACGCCGTCTATCCCGGGGCGGTCAAAAGCGTCAAGGAGCGCGACCTCGGCGAGATACTGGAACGAAAAATCCTGGCTGACAACGCCTTAGCGTTCTACGGCGATCGGCTGCGGCGGATCCTCGACCGGTGAGGAGCACAGCATGACAAGCACTCGAACAGGCCGCCCGACGCCGATGCGGGCCATGGCCGTCACCAAGCCCATCGCCCCGGCGCTGCCCGAGCTCGCGCCCGCCCAGGAGTTGGCGCTGCTGTGCCGCTGTCTGTTCGTCGAGGGATACAACGACCACCTCGCCGGCCACATCACCTACAAGCAGCCGGACGGGACCTTCCTGGTGAACCCCTTCGGACTGACCTGGGACGAGGTGACGGCAAGCGACATCATGGCCATGGACGCCGACGGCAACGAGACCGGCGGCCGGTGGACGATCACGCCGGCCATCACGCTCCACGTCGAATTGCACCGCGCCCGTGGCGATATCGGCGTGGCGATCCACAACCATTCGCGGTGGGGCACGGTGTGGGCCGATATCGGACGCGCCCCCGAGATCTATGACCAGACCGGCGCGCTCTATCACGGCGGGGTGGCGGTGTACGACGAATATTGGGGAACCGTCGAC
>NZ_JBOHHI010000007.1:0-5450 GCF_050700595.1 Mycobacterium sp. | reverse complement strand
GGCTGGCCCGCCACGCGCATCACTGCCTAGCCATCTTCGACAAGGGCAAGGCGATCGGGCTCTACCACACCAAACGGTTGGCTTCACCGGGCCAGCGAATCGTGCTCTACGCCAAAGACCGCGGGTGTTCACGCCCCAGCTGTGACGTGAAGGGCTATTACTGCGAAGTCCACCACCTCACCCCGTATGCGATGTGCCACGAAACCGACGTCAACGACTTGACGTTCGGCTGCAGTGGAGATCACGACCTCGCCGAACAAGGCTGGACCACCCGCAAGAACTCCAACGGCACCACCGAATGGATCCCACCACCCCATCTCGACCACGGCCAACCGAGAACCAACACCGTCCACCACCCCGAAAAACTGTTGCGTGACGATGAAGAAAACGACGACCCGTGAAACCCTTTGCGGCTCAGCGTCCAGACGAACGGGCTTTGGCCCTGCTCGTCATTCCACGGATGGAAATGGTCGGAAATCCAGAGCCGTTCGAACCCTGCGGCCTCCACCCGAACGGCCTGGCGAACCAACTCGTTCGGGGAGAATTCTTCGCAAGACAGGAACTAGCCCAGTGTTGTCATGGTGCGGGCATACCCGTACGGCCCCGCCGAAAGTCAGTGGTCAACCTTTGCCGAGGATGGCGTAGTCGACGACATCGGTGGATGATTTGAGGGCGGCGAAACTCGGCGGTGTTTGCGACGGACTCCTCGTGCAGCGTTAGTCAAATAGCTTGTGCTCAGTGCGGTCCGGATCGGCTCCTAGACAGACTGCCCGGTCTTTGCTATGAAAAGAGAACCGTGGTCTGACGTCGACATGGACGGTCATTCATCACGGCTCTCGGGGCGCCACGTAATCACGCGTAATGAGAAGAGTGCCCGTCAGCCTTGCTATCGAGGATTCTTTTCCACAGTTCTGCTGGGTGTCGGCTGAAACATGCCGGCGAAATTCCTGATTGGAAGGAGTGGGGATGGCCAGGAACAAAAATCACTGGATACGTCGACTGACGGCTGCCGCAGCTGCGACCGCCGCGCTGCCGGGGCTGGTGGGCATGGTCGGGAGTGCCCCACCCGCCCGGGCGGCGAGCCCCGAATTCCTGCAGGTGCCGTCGCCGTCAATGGGCCGCGACATCACCGTCGAGTTCCAGGGCGGCGGAGCGCCGGCCGTCTACCTGCTCGACGGTTTGCGTGCCCGCGACGACCGCAGCGGCTGGGACATCGAAACCAACGCATTCGACCAATACGCCGGTTCGGGCATATCGGTGGTCGCCCCGGTCGGCGGGCGCTCCAGTTTCTACTCCGACTGGTACGGGTCCGCGAATGGCCAAACCTACAAGTGGGAAACGTTCTTGACCAACGAGCTGCCGGGCTACTTGTCGGGCCGCGGGGTGCGGTCGAGCCGCAACGCCGTCGTGGGGGTCTCCATGTCCGGGTCGTCGGCGTTGATCTTGGCGGCCTACCACCCCGGGCAGTTCACCTACGCCGGCGCGCTGTCGGCGTTGCTGGACCCCTCCCAGGGCACGGGGCCCACATTCGTCAAAATGGCGATGAACGATGAGGGCGGCTACAACCCCGAGGACATGTGGGGACCGACGGGTGGTCCCGGCTGGCAGCGCAACGACCCCACCGTGCAGGCCGGACGAATCGCCGGCAACAACACGCGGCTGTGGATCTACAGCGGCAACGGCACACCGTCGGAGAACATTGGCCAGGGCAGCCTCCCCGGCCAGCTCATCGAGCAGATCATCATGCAAAGCAACGTCGCCTTCCAGAACGCCTACAACGCGGCCGGTGGGCACAACGCGACGTTCAATATCGACAGCAAAGGCGTCCACAGTTGGGGCTACTGGGGTGCCCAGTTGGCCGCTATGAAGCCCGACATGCAGGGCACATTGGGCGCGGGCGGCGGAGCGACCTGACGCCGGATACGCTGTGCTCCAACAAATCTCGGAGTGCTGACCGCGGCGGAAAAAGATCGACCGGCCGTGCCGTCCCAGCGCGGCATTCGACGGCACGATCGATCCCCAACCGGGCGGGTTGCTGCGCCCCGATCGAACGGCGCCCGGGCACGGGTTGACCATCAAACAGGCTGACCTAGAACAGTTCCGGGTGTCCTGACTGCTGCGGATATTCGAGTTATCTCGCTCACAAGAGCTTCACAGCTGGCACTAATCCCGGCACTGTAACGTCGGGTGTTGTTAGATCGACGAAGTATGTAGATGGCGGCCCGCGCGGTGACTTGGAGGAGCCATGGACTTCGTTCTCGGTGTATCGATGGCCCCGACGGCGATCCGCATGGTCCTCGTCGAGGGTGAAAACGCCGATGGCGTCACGGTCGAGGAAGACAGCTTCGACATCGCTGCCGACGAGGCAGCGCCGGGCGCAGCCGACCAGGTGATCTCGGCCATTCTCGGTACCCGCGAAGGTGCCGCCGAGGGCGGCTGCCGACTGGCATCGACTGGAGTGACCTGCACCGATCCCGCGGACGCCGTGACGCTGCGCGACGCGTTGGCCGCCCGCAAGGTCAACAATGTAATGCTGGTGTCGGCGTTGCTGTCCGCTGCCGCGCTGGCCCAAACGGTGGGCAATGCAATCGGTTACGAGTACATTGCGCTGCTGTATGTCGAGCCCGGGACCGCGACGCTGGCCGTCGTCGACTCCGGCGACGGCTCGATCGCTGATGTGCATCGACGGCCACTGTCGAGCACCGACGTCGCGGTCGAGTTGGCCGCGATGGTCGCCGGGTTGGACGGGCTGAAAGCGCGCCCGGAGGGTGTGTTCATCGTCGGCTCGGGTGTAGATGTCGCACCAATCAAACCAGCGCTGGAAGCGGCGATCTGGCTTCCGGTGAGCGCGCCCGAGGAGCCGGACATGGCGCTGGCCCGCGGTGCGGCCCTGGCGTCGGCCAACACGCCGCTGCTCGCCTCGTCCACCGCGGCGTTGGCCTACGCGAAGGATCCCGGCACCGGCGAGGTGAACCCGTTCGCTGTGGCGCCCGGTTACTTCGAGGTGGCCGTCGACCACAGCGGCCCAGACGAACTGGCTTACAGCGCAGTGCCCGACGAGGACGTTGATGCAGACACTGCCGCTATACGCGCGGCCGACGACGCCGGGGACGCCCGACAGGCGCGCAGGCCGCTTTTGTTGGTGGGGACCGCGTTAGCGGCGCTCGCCGCCGCCAGCGCGGTGGCAACAGTGCTCACGCTGGCGGTCAACATTCGACAGACCGTCGCGTTGCTGCCCATGCCGGGCCAGCATTTCGTCGTCCCGACCGAGCAGGCGCCAGCCCCGCCGCCCGCGGCTCAGGTTGCAGCACCGCAACCTCCGGCGGTTCAGTTGCCTGCGCCCGCAGCGCCACCCGCGCCCGCGGATGCGGTCGCACCGCCGCCGGCTGTCGACCTGCCGGCGCCCGCGGCACCGCCGCTGCCCGCGCCTGCACCCGCGCCGGTTCCCGCTGCGCCCGCACCGGTGCCCGTGCCGGTTCCGGTCCAAGTGCCAATTCCCGTGCTACGTGTGCAGGCGCCGGTTTTGCAGCCTCCGGTGAATCTGCCGATCCCGCAGCCTCCCGCGCAGACGCCTGCGCCACCGATTCACCTGCCGACGCCGCCGGCGCAAGCACCGACCCCGCCAGTGCACATACCGACCCCGCCAGCACAAACACCAACCCCACCCGTGCACATACCGACCCCGCCGGCACAAACACCCACCCCACCCGTGCACGTACCCACCCCGCCAGCGCAGTTGCCTACCCCCGAACCGCCGGTCAATCTGCCGACGCCCGAACCGCCCGTACACCTGCCCACGCCCCAGCTGCCGGTCAATCTGCCGACGCCCGCGGCGCCCGTGCACCTGCCCACGCCCGCAGCGCCACAGCTGCCGTCGATGCCGGCTCCCGCGATGCCGAAGATGCCCGCCCTGCCAGCCCCCGCGGCTCCGGCCATGCCGGCTGCGCCGCACTTCTCTTTTTCAATTCCGGCAGTGCGGTCCTGAGGCCGCTCCAGTACGAGGCGCGGACGGCACCAGGTTTGTGCGGCAACAGCAAGCCTCGACCGGCTGGCGGAGCAAGAAGGCGCCCGCCAGGAGGATGTTGTCGCCATCTCAGTTTGCGATCGACCGTGCTTTATGGTGGTAGCCAGGTCAGCGTCGACGCTGGACTGCGCTGACACACCACCAACGCGGCGCACCGACAGCAACCTGTGTGACCTCGATATCGTCTCGTAGCGGGAGTTCGCTGATGAAGATCGCATCGGTCGTGGCCCGCCAGCTGTTGGACTGTAAGGCTCGGCCGTTGGTAGAAGTTGAAATCACCACCAACACCGGCCATGTCGGCCGCGGCGCGTCGCCGACCGGCACTTCGATCGGTGTGCACGAGGCGTTCGTGTTGCGTGACGGAGACGGGGCCGAATACAACGGGCTGAGCGTGCACCGCGCCGTCTCCGCCGTGGCCGACGAAATCGCCCCCGTTCTGGTCGGCGCCGAGCTCGACGACCCGCGGACCCTGGACCGGGTCATGATCGAACTCGACGGCACGCCAGACAAGCACCGGCTTGGCGGAAACGCGATTTATTCCACCTCGGTCGCGCTGCTGCGCGCGGCGTCCGCGGCGGCGGGCATGCCCACTTACACCTACGTCGGCGCATTGCTGGGACTCAAAGCGCCGACCACCGTGCCGGTGCCCAGCTTCAACATGATCAATGGTGGCCGCTATGGGGATATCTTCCAGACGTTCAACGAGTTCCTCGTCGTGCCCTATCGCGCCGACTCCATCGAGTCGGCGGTCGAGAAGGGAGTGACCTTGTTCGGCGTGCTGGGTGAGGTGCTGGCCGCCCGGCTCGGCCGCTCGCCGCTGATAGCGCCGTCGTACGGGTATGTCGCTCCGTCCAGCGACCCGCGGGTCGTCATGGAGGTGTTGGCCGAGGCCGTCGAGTGCGCCGGCTGTGCCGACGTCATGGCGTTTGCACTGGACTGCGCATCTAGCGAGGCGTACGACAAGCGTGCGCACACCTACGCACTTAACGGTGAGCAGGTGACCGCGGAGGCTCTGATCGACTACGCCCGGGCGCTGTCCGAGGACTTCCCGATGGTGTTTATCGAGGACCTACTCGACGAGGACGACTGGGATGGCTTCACCAAAGCGGCTCAGACCATCGACCGCTCGATCATCCTCGGCGACGATGTGATCGTTTCCAACCGGCACCGTCTAGAACGGGCCGTAAAGACCTCGGCCATTGACGGTTTCATCCTCAAGCCCAACCAGGTCGGAACCATCGCCGAGGCACTGGACTGTTTCGAATACGCCGCGCAGAACGCTATTCTGGCGATCCCATCGGGCCGGTCGGGCGGTGTCATCAACGATGTCGTGATGGACCTGGCGGTGGGACTAGGGGTGCCTTTCCAGAAAAACGGAGCGCCGCGGTCGGGCGAACGCATCGAAAAGCTAAACTTCCTGCTGCGC
>NZ_JBOHHI010000006.1:0-18502 GCF_050700595.1 Mycobacterium sp. | reverse complement strand
CAGGTGTCGGTCGCCCAATCCTCGCAGCCCCCGGTTTCGCGCGCCCGCAACAGATGAAGCTCCCCGACGGCGGCAAGCCGCTGCCCCGCGGCCTGGTTCTCGGCCCGTGAGGCCGCACACATGCGGTCCAGCAACACCCCGGCAGCAGTTACTTCGAACATATTTTCGATTATGCCAGAGGTGGCCGACCCCGCCACTCAGGTAAGACTGCGCGGTCCCGACGTCTCTCCCTCGTCAGGACCGCGCAGAGTCCGCGGGCGCTAGCGTGCCCACACCCCGGCCGCCCGGTGATCGGCGGCCGCGACGTCGTCGGCGCCGTCGCGTACGGCGTTTCCGAGATGCACCAGGATTTCGTTCAGCGCGGTGGCCGCTTGGTGCCATTTCAGCTGTTCGATGCAGTAGGCGGCGCCGGCTTCGCGGGTCCACAGCTCCTGCAACGGCGCGACCTGCGACCTCAGCTCCTGCAACGCGGCGTTGAAACGGGCCGACGTGGTGTGGATTTCCTGGCGGACGGCGAACTCGATTTCGCCGAAGTTGTACGACAGCACGGGGTCCATGGGGTCACAGCTTCCCGCCGGCCGCGGAGATGCGGTGCGCGTGGTTGTCGGCCGCCTCCCGCAGCGCGGCCTCGTTGTACCGGATGGTCTCGGCGATGCCGTGCAGGGCGTGGTGCAGTTTCATCGACTCGGCGTTCCAGCGATCCACCACTTCCCGGAAGCGGGCGGCTGCAGCGCCGCCCCACACCGACGGCGGCACACTGCTGATGCGGCCGATGAAGGCCTGCAGCATCGCCCGGATCTCCCCATTGCGGCTGTCGGTCGCGGCCGCCACTGAACGCATCAGGTCGAGGTCGGTGCTCAGCGGGTTGGTCACTTCCTTACGACTGCAGTGGACTTGGTTTGGTTCCCGCATATGCCACTAGCCATTCTGGTGGCGACCCGCTGCGCCCGGCTTCGCCGCGCTTGCGATCGCCACTAACCGACCGCGCGTGCCGACCGTACTGCCAGTTCGCAGGCCTCGCGTACCGCATTGTCGTCGCCGGGCCGGCTCTGACACCCGATGCCGATCCGTACCGCCCGGTCGAGCACGACGGCCCAGCGGATGTCGTGTCCGGCACGCACTTCGCGGTAGGTCACCGCCGGCCGGCTCGCGCTGGATCCGGATGGATTGAAGTCGACGAACACGCCGGGCGGCTCAGCGTCGATCGCATGTTTCAGCGACTCGGCGGCATCGGCCAACGTCTGGGCCACGACCGGTGACTGCGTGACATGCAGCGCCACTTGCGGATCCGACGGCGACGTGACCTGCACCCGCCTCGAACCGGGCCCGACGATCACTCGCTGAGTCGGCCAGTGTGCCGGCACCTCCACCGCGACGCGGCCCTCCACCAGAAACGTCGTCGGCGTCCGGTCGGCCGCCGGTGCCCCGTGCCGGCCGAACGGGTTCGCCCAGACCGCCGCCGCGATCAGCACAGCAAGCAAGAGAAGTGCCCAGTGGCGACGACGGGTGGTATCGACGGACGGTGGCTCCGTATTCTCCTCACCCGAAACCGCAGCCGTGGCGAGCCGACGCAGCCGGGCGTCGTCGACGATGACGACAGCCCGGTCGGCGCCGCTCCGCAACAGATCGGCGATCATCGCGGCCAACGCGCCCGCCCCGCCGACCCCGACCGGCGCGTCGATCAGCACCGCTGCGCCCGACGCCGCTGTCATCGCGGCGATTGCCTGCATCACTGCCCCGGCGACGGCGCCTGGTTCGCCGCGGCGAGGTTTGGCCACCACCGCCGTGGTGCCGGTGACCACCACGATGCGGTCGGTGATCTCCACTATCACCGACGCCGATGCTGCTTCCGCCGGCGTTGCCCGCGCCAGTAGCCATGACCGCGGCCGCATCTCGACCCGGTCGGCCACGTCGCGCGCGGCCGCGCCGACCCGCTCGACGCGGGTAGCTGCCCACCACGACGGGTGGATGAGGATCAAGCGACCCTGGCAGCCCATCGACTGCAGCACGGCGCGCAGCAGCGCGTCGACGGAAACCGGGCGGGCGTCGACCAGCGCAACCGGATCGTCGATGCCGTCCACGGCTGCCGTCACCAGTTCTGGGTCAACGAGCGACGCTTCGCCGCAGGTTAATTGGCGGATCGTAGCCGGGCCGGCCTCGATCACGGTGCTGCGGGGGCTCATGGCGGCGGGCTCCAGGCCACCTGCACCAGTTGTCGGTTGCCGCCGCGGGTGATCAGCACGCCGCGACCGGGCGGTAGTGGTGATGCAGGCACGCAGCCGAACAGCGGGCCGTCCTCGGGGCTGGCGCTCATCATCAGCCCCAGGCAGCCGAAATCGCGCAGCTCGACAAGCAGCGGCTCGAACATGGCGCGCGCGGCGCCGCCGCTGCGTCGCGCCACCAGCAGGTGCAGGCCGAGGTCGCCGGCAAGCGGCAGGTATTCGGTGATAGCTGCCAGCGGATTACCGGAGGCGGTGGCGACCAGGTCGTAATCGTCAACGACGACATAGAGGTCCGGTCCGGTCCACCAAGACCTGTCCCGTAGTTGCTGCTGGGTGAGCCGGGCGGGAGGCATCCGGTTGCGTAACAGGTCCAGTAGGTCGCCCAGCAGCGCATCGACCGCGGCCACCGACATCGCATAGCCGCCAAGGTGTTCGGATTCGACGACCCCGAGCAGCGTGCGACGGAAATCGACGACGAACAGTTTCGCCTGCTCGGCAGTCGCACTCCGCATGATCTCGCGGCACACCGTACGCAGCGCGCTCGTCTTGCCGCATTCGTTGCCGCCGACGATCAGCAAGTGTGAATACTGCTCGAAATCGATTGTCACCGTACGTAGCTCGGCTTCCTCGAGTCCGAGCAAAATGCCGGTGTCGGTCGCTTCCTCGATCAGAGCGTCATGGTCGACATGGGTGGGTAGCAGCGGGATCGGGGGTGCACTATATCCGCCATAGTGGTGCTGTGAGGCGACACCGTCCAACCGGGGCAGCGCGACGATCATGTGCAGCCCGTCGCGGGAGAGGCCGCGACCCGGCTGACCTTCGGGCACCAGCCGGGCCCGCCGCCGGTCGAACTCCGAGTCGGCCGGATCGCCCAGCCGCAATTCGATGCGGGTCCCGATCTGGTCCCTCAACGCGGGCCGCAGTTCGGCCCACCGCGCCGCCGACACCACCACATGTACGCCGAATGAAAGCCCCTGGGCCGCAAGCGTGGTAATCGGCGCCTCCAGCGCTTCGAACTCATCACACAGTCCGGCCCAGCCGTCGACTACCAGAAGAACGTCGCCGAACCGATCGCACGCGGGGTCACTTTGCGCTTGGAGTCGCCGATACTGAGCAATCGAGTCAATGCCATGGCGACGGAAGGCGGCCTCCCGGGACCGGATGAGCGACTGCAGTTCGGCGATCGTCCGGCCGGCCAGTTCGGGCTCGGTTCTCGTCGCGACCGATCCGACGTGCGGCCACGACCCCAACGAAGTGAGTGCACCGCCACCGAAATCCAAACAGTAGAACTGCAGCCGGCTCGGGGCGTGGGTGGCGGCCAGCGCGGTGATCAGCGTGCGCAGCGCCGTCGATTTGCCCGACTGCGGTGCACCGACTACCGCGACGTTGCCGGCCGATCCGGACAGGTCGACGGTCAACGCCGTGCGACGCTGCTCAAATGGGCGGTCGACGACACCGATCGGAACCGCCAAGTCGGCTCCTGCCTCGCCCAGCAGACTGTCGAGTGCCGGCGCCGACCCGAGCGGCGGCAGCCATATCCGGTGCGCCGGCGGACCGGATCCGGACACCCGGTCCACGACCGTTTGCAGGACACTGCGCCGGGCGATGGCGTCGGCTTCGGTGCTGCGGGCGAACGTGACGGGGCCGGCGGGTGCGATGGTGAACCGCCGAATCGGCGGCCCGGTGTTGTCGTGGCGCGGCGCGGTGCGAACCGACTGCCGGGCGGCCGGGCACGGCCCCGAGACGTGGGCGGTCTGGAAGCGGATCGACTCGCCCGTTCCGGTCCGCAGGTAGCCGGCCCCCGGTACGTTGGGCAGTTCGTAGGCGTCGGATGTGCCCAGCACTATCCGTGATTCGCCTGCGCACAGTGTTTTCAGGCACACCCGATAGGACAGGTGTGATTCGAGTCCACGCAGCCTGCCCTCGTCCAGTCGCTGACTGGCCAGCAGCAGATGCATACCCAGAGACCGGCCGAGCCGGCCGATCGCCACGAAGACGTCGGCGAAATCCGGGTGCTGGCTGAGCAGTTCGGAGAACTCGTCGACGATGACGAGCAGGGTGGCCAACGGCGGCAATTGCGCGCCCGCTCGCCGTGCATCCTGGTAGGCGGCCACATTCTCGAGGTTGCCTGCCGTCCGCAGCAGGCCCTGGCGACGCGTCATCTCGCCGGTCAGGGCCTCGCGCATCCGGGCGACCAGCGGCGCCTCCTCGGCGAGGTTGGTGATGACCGCGGCGACGTGCGGCGCCCGCTCCAGGTCGAGGAAGGTCGCCCCACCCTTGAAGTCCACCAGCACCAAGTTGAGCGCTTCCGGTGAGTGCCGCGCGATCATGCCCAGCACGACGGTGCGCAAGAATTCCGATTTACCCGACCCGGTCGCGCCGACGCACAGCCCGTGCGGGCCCATCCCGCTCTCGGCGGCCTCCTTGATATCGAGTTCCACCGGTGCGCCGGCGATCGTTGTGCCGATCGGGACACGAAGCCGCCCGGGCCGGCTGGCGCGCTGCCACAACGCAGTCGGCACGAAGACGGCGGGATCGCCGATGCCCGCCAGATCCTGCCAGCGTTGCCCGCCCGCGCGCGTCGCGTGCACGGCGTCCCGCCCGTCGGCATGGTAAGCGGCCAGTCTCCGCGCACATACCGACGCGGCGGTCAAACTCATCCGGTCCGGGCGGGCGAACACTTCGTCTCCGGCCGCCAGCCGGTCAGCGCTCACCCGCAGCCGCACCCCTTCGGCGGCCGCGAGGTCGTCGCAGCCGGTGCCGGCCTCCAGAATCGTCACGCCCGCGATCCCACGTCCGGCCAGGACACGCTCAGCACCGTCGACAACGTCGCCGTCGACGACGATCACCAGCTCGGGCGGCGTCTCGCCGGGCGCACGATCGAACAGCAGGCCGCCGAGCGCCGTCTCGGCCACGGCCAGTGTCGGGTAGACCATGCGGGCAGCACCCAAATCGTCGGTGGCGCCGGGATGCTGGTTGTGCGGCAACCATTTCAGCCAGTCCCAGTGCGCGCGGCTGGTTTCACTGATCGCGCCGACGATCAGCACCCTGGCGGGGCTGTGCAGTACGGCCAGCTGGCAGATCATCGCGCGGAGGAGGCCGCGGGCATGCGCAGTGTTGCCGGCGATCGTCACCGCAGGCGAGTTACGCAGCGCGATCGCGATGGGCACGTCCGGGATCGTCGAATGGGTCTGGAGGAACCGCCGCAACGCCGTCGCGGTAAGCGGGTCCAACTGGTCCGCCGGCCCGAGGTGAGGGGCTACCAGCCGGGTGGCAAGTCGCTGCGTTCCGGCCCCGACCCGCACATGGCAGAAGTCGGAGTCCGCCGATCGTCGCTCCCACATTCGGCTGCCGCCGACCAATGTCCACAGCGCATCCGGCTCAGGATGGCACCAGGTGACGGACAAGCGTTGTGCCGCAGCAGTCTTCGTGGCAGTGCCACGCAGCTCGGCCAGATAACCAAGGTAGTCGTCGCGCACGGTGTCGATCTCCGCGCGCCGCCGGTCCCGAGCGTTCACTGCGCTGATCACCGCCGAAACCAGCATCAGCAACGGAAACGCCACGAACATCGGATTGCGCGCCATATCCGACCGCGATGCAAGAACCACCGCCGCCATGCCCACCGTCGCGGCCGCCATCAGGATCGGCACCAGCCGACCCATCGGGCTGGTCCGCGCCGGTTGTCGCACACCCCGCGGCGCCGCAACCGTGATGTCCGCGGTCGCGAACTCAGGCGGCGGTAGGCGCGGTCCCGGCAGGAAACCGGCAGTTGAAGAACCGCTGTCCATTTCGGATTCGCACCGTAGGCAGCGCGGCTACCCGCCGCAAGTCAGCTGTGGATCGGCGCACACGCCCAGAGCCGTAACCAGCTAACGTGCCGAGATCAGCGTTCCCGCCGGCGAAGGGAGGCAGCGGTGCCGGAGGTCCGCCGAGTGTCGGTGTATGCCGACGATGTCCATGTCGACCTGGCACTGCCGTCGGAGGTGCCGGTCGGATCGCTGATACCGCCGATCGTGGACATAGTGGCCGCGCAGCGTGGTCGGGGCGGGACGCCGGAGCCAGCGTGCTATCGATTGTGCACTGTCGACCAGACCCCGCTGGACGCTTCGGAAACGTTGTCACAGCAGGGTATCCGGGACGGCACCTTGCTCGTTCTCAGCGCGTCGTCGACGCCGTTACCGCCGCTGCGCTTCGACGACGACGCCGACGCGGTCTCGACGTCACTGGCGGGGATGCGGTCGCGCACGTCGCGTTCTGGTCGGCTCACCGGCGCGCTGACAGCGGCCTGGCTGGCCGGTGTCGGCGTGTTGGTTACGATCCGTATTGCATACTGTGCCAACGATGTCCGATATATCAGCGGAGCCGTCGGTGTTCTCGCCGCCGCGGCCTGTATCGCATTGTTGGCGGGAATCATTGCCTCCCGCGGTTTCCGGGACGACATCGCCGGGTTGACGCTGGGTCTGCTGGCTACCGGGTTCGCCGCAGCTGCCGGCTTGCTGGCGGTTCCCGGTGGTCCGGGCGCACCGAACGCGTTGCTTGCCGCGACGGCCGCCGCCACCACGGCGGTGCTTGCTCTGCGGGCTATCGGCTGTGGCACGGCCACCTTCACCGCAATAGGCTGCTTCGCGGTGGTTGCGGCAGTTGTCGCGCTGGTGGCTGTGGTGGGGGCTGCGCCGCTGCGGGCCATCGGCGCGGTGTGTGCGGCGCTATCTTTGGGCCTGATCGAGGTGTCGGCGCGGATGTCGATCCTGCTGGCCGGGTTGTCCCCGCAACTGACGGTGGAGGCCGCTGCCGATCGGCCGGCGGCCGCTTCGGCGGGCCTGCCGGCCAAAGCGATGCGGGCCGATGCCTGGCTGACCGGCCTAGTCGCCGCATTCTCCGCCTCGGCAGCGCTTGGAGCGATCGGCACGCTGATCGCGGTGTGCTCCACGGGAGGGTCACGTGTCGCCGGCGTCGTGTTCGCGACGATAACCGGTGCGGTATTGCTGGCACGGTCACGCTCGCATCCGGATCTGGCGAGAGCGGTGACACTCACCGTGACCGGAACAGCCGCTCTCAGCGGTAGTTTCGTGGCCGCGGCGACCGCCGCTGCGGGAATCCTGCTGTGGATCGCTGTGGCGACGGCGGCCCTGACCGCCGGGACGGTGTCGTTGGGCTTCATTACCCCGGCGGTGACCTGGTCCCCTGTCACGCGGCGAAGTGTCGAGTTGGCGGAGGGTTTCGCGGTGGCCGCGATCGTGCCGCTGGCCTGCTGGATCTGCGGCCTCTACGGCGCTGCCCGCGGCCTGCGCCTGCTATGAATCGGCGGACGTCGCGGGTACCGCGGTGCGGCGCGGCGCTGCTGCTTGTCGCGCTGTCCGCGGGTGTCCCGTCGGCGCACGCGGTCGCGCCGCCGCCGATCGACGACAGCCTGTTGCCCCACCCGGCGCTGCCCGCGCCACCGCAGCGCACCGTCCAGCGCGAGACGTGTGCGGTGGGATCGATGGATCCCGGCGCAGGCGGCCAACTGGATGGGCTTGACCTACCGCGCGTCTGGCAGCTCACCCGCGGCTCGGGTCAGCGGGTCGCGATCATCGACACCGGCGTCTCGCGGCATCCCCGACTGCCGGAGACAGCGGCCGGCGGCGACTACGTGTCCATCGGCGACGGCAGTCAGGATTGCGATGGACACGGCACCGCGGTGGCCGGAATCATCGCTGCGGCGCCCGACCCGAAGGACGGTTTCAGCGGCGTTGCACCAGATGTCAGGTTGATCAGTATTCGGCAGGCCAGCACCAAGTTCGACGCCGCGGCCGACCCATCCGGCACCGGGTTCGGCGATGTCGACACCATGGCGAAAGCCGTGCGCACCGCGGCCGATCTCGGGGCGTCGGTGATCAACATCTCCTCGGTGGCCTGCGTCCCGGTCGAGTCCGGGCTCGACGACCGCGCCCTGGGCGCTGCGCTGGCCTACGCGGTCGACGTCAAGAACGCCGTCGTGGTCGCCGCCGCCGGCAACACCGGTGGGCCCGGGCAGTGCCCGGCGCAGCGTCCCGAACAGGCCGGGGAAATTGCGACGGTCGCGGTGAGCCCGGCCTGGTACGACGACTACGTCTTGACGGTCGGCTCGGTGAACGCACAAGGTGCGCCGTCGACGTTCACTCTCGCTGGACCGTGGGTAGACGTGGCCGCACCCGGCGAGGCGGTGGTGTCACTGTCCCTGTCCGGCGACGGAATGGTCAACGCACTTGGCGGAAAGGGTGATTCGACGCCACTGTCGGGCACCAGTTACGCCGCACCGGTCGTCAGCGGGCTGGTGGCGCTGGTCCGATCGCGGTTCTCGACCCTGACTCCCCGGCAAGTGATGCAGCGCATCGAGGCCACGGCGCATCATCCGCCCGCTGGCTGGGATCCGTTCGTCGGCAACGGTGTTGTCGACATGCCGGCCGCGGTCAGCACCGACGCACTTGCCGGCCCCGCCCCCGGGCCACCCGGCACCGCGGTGCCGATCACACCGGCGCCATCGGCCGCCGCGCCGCCGGACCGTGGCGCCCACGTCACCGCGTACACCGGCGCGGCGGTCTGCCTGACGGCGCTTGCGGTGGCGCTGATCACCGGCCTGGTGACGGCCCGGCTACGGCGGGTCCGTCCGCAACCGGACTCCGGCGCCGCCGGCGGTGACGGTGTCCCGGGCGACTGACGCGTTTGCCCTGGAAAGTTCCGGCCCCGGCGGCAGCGTGGCCAACACCGGCCACGGCGCCGGCACAGCCGTCGGCGGCAGCCCGAGGTCGTGCGCCGCGGCGTCGTCGTGGACGGCGAACCGCACCCCGGTGTCGGTCACCACATATCGGGTGCCGGCGCCCGCGTTGTCGCCGGACAGGCCGGCGGACCGTACATAGACGCTGCGACCGGGCGGAACGTAGACGGCGTCAACGGCCGGGCCGTCTCCGTCCGCCTGGGTCAACGTCACCGGTGTCTCGCCACGGGGAACGGTCAAACCACCGACCATGACCGCGACGTCGGCGCTGCCGGACGGCGCTGGCGCCCACCGCACACACAGCGTCGTATCGCCGGCAGCCAGCGGCGCCGAGACCCGGTCGGGAAACGTCGACACCGGCAATTCGGTCGCCGTGGCACTGGCGCGGATGAGGTCGGGTGCCACCGCGATGATGGTGCGGGTGCCGTGTGAGTCGGTCAGGCGCAGGAGATCTGCGGAGACCTGGCCGACGCGCTGAACGCCGCCGCTGAGTACGACGTAATACTCGTCGCCGCCGGCGCGGTTCAACCGCAGCACGCTGCCGACCGGGAATCCGGACAGTGCTGCCGGTCCGCGGCCACCCGCGCCGCGGACCCGTGGCGCGGTGATCGGCGGCGACTCCGGGATTGCATTGAGCAGCGCGCGCGAAACAAGCCTGGGCAGCTGGCCATCGGCTCGCAGCGCGCCCACCACCGCGGAGTCGGCGAGGTTCACCAGCGCTCGGCGTCCGCCGTAGAGCAGGTAGGTCGATGCGCCCGAGTCCGGTGTGACCAGCACGGTCTGGTCCGGGGTCAGGCGACGCGCCGTCGGCCCCTCGACGGAACCGACGACGACCGTCGTCGTCGGCGTTGTGTTGTGATCGCTGTCACAGACCGCCCATCGTGCTTCGTCACCGGACAGGGGCTCGGGCAACGATTGCGGAGCGCCCGGTATACCGAGCAACGGACCACGTTTGGTGCGGCTCAATTCCGATTCGGCGATCGGCTGGGGGTTGCTGTCGGTCGCCGCGATCAACCTGGCCGAGGCCAGGTTCAGCACCGGATGCAGGGTTTCGCCCACTCGGACGTAGAGCGCGCCGGACTGCTCGCCCATCACAATCGGCGCATTTCCCAACGATGCGTGCGGGCGCAGCACCGCAACCACCACGCACCCGATAGCAACGATGACCGCTACCAGCGACCCGGCCATCAGCGACCGCGCCGGCGCGCGGACCCGCTCGTCGGCGCCCGCGTCGTCCCTGCGCAACAGCGCGCATTCGATGCGGTGCAGCAAAAACCGGTACCCGCTGACGTGCCGCCAGGTGGCCGGTTGCCGTGCCATTGACCTCACGGTATGCCACCTACCCCGGGTCGGTACGCCGTCAATCCACAGCCGTCGAAATGGCGATTCGGCCGGCTACCGGTAATATCGTTTCGGTGCATAACCACCCAAAGCTTGTGCAGGTTGCCGCCGCGATGCTGGCCGCCGGCGCCCTGCTAGTCGCCCCCAGCACCGTTCCGGCAGGTGTCCCGTCGGCCGCCGCCACCGACTGCCCCGACGTCGAGGTGATCTTCGCCCGCGGCACCGGCGAGAAGGCCGGCCTCGGGCGGGTCGGCGATTCCCTGGTCGACGCGCTGCGCCAGGACACCGGCCTGAACATCGACGCCTACGGGGTCAACTACCCCGCCGGGAAACTCCAGCTCGGCGGTGGCGACGGCGCGAACGACACCATTAACCGGGTCAAGAACGCGGCGCAGCAGTGCCCGGACACCAAGATCGTGCTGGGTGGGTACTCGCAGGGCGCGTCGGTGATCGACATCGTCGCCGGAGTGCCGGTGGGCGGGGTGACCTGGGGTAGTTCGCTGCCGGCCCAGTACGTCGACAACATCGCGGCGGTTGCCACGTTCGGCAATATCGCCGATCGGTCGGGCAGCCCGCTTTCCAAACAGAGCGCCCTGTTGGGATCGAAGGCCATCGACCTGTGCAACCCCGGCGACCCGATCTGTCACGCCGGTCCCGGCAACGAGTGGAAGGACCACACCGACGGCTACGTGCCGGTCTACACCACCCAGGCGGCCAGTTTCATCGCCAGCAGGCTCATGACGGGCCAGCAACATTTGCAACCCGACGTGCATATCAATTAGGGCGGCTAATATCGTGCGGTGAGCACACTGCGGACACCTCGGCGGCGGCCGGTCAGTTCCGGTTGTCGCACGGGCGCCGCAAAGCGCGTGGCCGGCCTCGCCGCAGTGTTGCTCGCGGTCATGGGATTCGGGACCACGCCCATTGCGGCGGCTCCAGCCGCGTGGGCGGCGTCGTGCCCGGATGCCCAGGTGGTGTTCGCCCGGGGCCGTCTGGAGCCGCCCGGTGCCGGCCAGATCGGCACCGCGCTCGTCAGCGCGCTGCGCTCCAGGCAGCCGGGCAAGAACATCGGCCTGTACGCGGTCAACTATGCCGCGAACACCGATGTTCAGCGGGGCGCCAACGATATGAGCAATCACCTGCAATACATGGTCGACAACTGCCCCGACACCCGACTCGTTCCCGGCGGCTACTCGCTCGGTGCGGCAGTCACCGACGTGGTGCTCGCAGTTCCCGTCGCCGGATTCGGCTTCACGAATCCCCTGCCGGAGGGCACCGATGGGCATGTCGCCGCGGTCACGCTGTTCGGCAACGGGACCCAATGGGTGGGGCCCATCAGCGCCTTCAACCCGATCTACCGCGACCGGACCATCGAGTTGTGTCACGGCGCCGACCCGATCTGTAACCCGGCCGACCCAAAAACCTGGCGAACCAACTGGCCCGAACATATGGCCGGCGCCTACATCCAGGCCGGCCTGGTTAATCAGGCCGCAGATTTCGTTGCGGGAAGGCTTTAGCGGCGGGTCGCCACTAACTCGGGTCGTCCAGGCTGCGCAGATCGCGCGTGACGGCCATCCGCGATCGCAGTTGGTCGTCGGGCGGGTAATCCACCCCGATCAGCGTCAAACCCCGCGCCGGTGCCGCCGCGAAGTCACTGGATCGTTGTGTGCGGGTGAGCAAATCGCGGCACCACGCTGCGCTGCGTCGATGCTCGCCGACCGCCAGCAACGCACCCACCAACGACCGCACCATCGACCAGCAGAACGCGTCGGCGGTGACGTGAGCGGTGACCAGATCGCCGTCGCGGGACCAGTCCAGCCGCTGCAGGTCGCGAATCGTGGTGGCGCCGTCTCGGTGACGGCAGAACGCGGCGAAGTCGTGCAGCCCCACCAGATCCCGCGACGCCGCCGCCATCGCGTCCACATCCAGGCCACGCAGCCAGCCGGTCACATATCGGGCCTGGTGTGGCTCCACCCCATAGGGGGCGGTCGAAAGCCGGTAGACGTAGTGCCGGCGCAGCGCCGAGAACCGGGCGTCGAAACCGGCCGGCGCGCGGACGATCCGGCGGATCCGGACGTCGGCGGGCAGAAATCGGCCGAGGCGCCTCAGTAGCGCCAGGAACTCGGGGTCGTCCCCGCGTGGCGACCGCGAATAGGCATTGGGCAGCGCGCTGACCGGGATGTCGGCATGGGCAACCTGACCGGTGGCATGCACGCCGGTGTCGGTACGCCCGGCCGCGTGTAACCGCACCGGTGTGCGGAACACCGTCGACAGCGCTTCGTCGAGAACGCCGGCGACGGTGCGTCGACCGGCCTGGGTGGCCCAGCCTGCGAATTCCGTTCCATCGTAGGCGATATCGAAGCGGAGACGAACGGGCCCGTCATCTTCAGGACTGGTCGGAGTCAGCCTCGGTTTCCTCCGCCTCGGGTTGGGCTTCAGCGGCGCCCGCCTCGTCGGTCACGACCTCGTCGGTCACGACCTCGTCGACATCAGGACCCACTGTCGCCTCGGGTTCGACCGCGGCCTGCGGTGCCGCTGCCCGACGGGCCCGGTTCGCCTCCGAGGTCACGGTCTTCTCCTGCACCAGCTCGATGACCGCCATCGGGGCGTTATCGCCCTTGCGCGCCTCGACTTTGATGATGCGCGTATAGCCGCCGTTGCGGTCGGCGAAGTGCGGCCCGATCTCGGCGAACAGCGTGTGCACCACGTCCTTGTCGCGGATCTTCTTGAGCACCTCACGCCGATTGTGCAGCGTGCCCTTCTTGGCGTGGGTGATCAGCTTCTCGGCATAGGGCCGCAGCGCCCGCGCCTTGGGCTCGGTGGTCTTGATCCGGCCGTGCTCGAACAGCGACGTGGCCAGGTTGGCCAGAATCGCCTTCTGGTGCGACGACGACCCGCCAAGTCGACGGCCCTTGGTGGGCTTGGGCATTGCTCACTCCTCGGTTGATGCAGCAGTCGTTAGAGCTGTTCGGTTTCGGCGTAGTCCTGGTCGTCGTAGCCGCCCTCGCTGGACCAGGTGCCGGTGGCGACGTCGTAGCCTGCGACCTCCGACGGGTCGAAGTGCGCCGGGCTGTCTTTGAGCGACAGACCCAGCTGGTGCAGCTTGACTTTCACCTCGTCGATGGACTTCTGACCGAAGTTACGGATGTCAAGCAGGTCGGACTCGGTCCGCGACACCAACTCGCCGACGGTGTGCACACCCTCACGCTTGAGGCAGTTGTACGACCGCACGGTCAGATCCAGGTCGTCGATCGGCAGCGCGAACGAGGCGATGTGGTCCGCCTCGGCCGGCGACGGCCCGATCTCGATGCCCTCGGCTTCGACGTTGAGTTCACGTGCCAGCCCGAACAATTCGACCAGCGTCTTACCCGCCGATGCCAACGCGTCGCGCGGGGTGATCGAACTCTTGGTCTCCACGTCGAGGACCAGCTTGTCGAAGTCGGTGCGCTGCTCGACACGGGTGGCGTCCACCTTGTAGGTGACCTTGAGCACCGGCGAGTAGATGGAATCGACGGGGATCCGGCCGATTTCAGCGCCAGACGCCTTGTTCTGCACGGCCGGGACGTAGCCGCGGCCACGCTCGACGACGAGCTCGACCTCGAGCTTGCCCTTGTCGTTCAGCGTCGCAATATGCATGTCGGGGTTGTGCACGGCGACGCCGGCCGGTGGCACGATATCCCCGGCGGTGACCTCACCCGGGCCCTGCTTGCGCAGGTACATCGTCACCGGCTCGTCCTCCTCCGAGGACACCACCAGGCTCTTGAGGTTCAGGATGATGTCGGTGACATCTTCCTTGACACCGGGAACGGTGGTGAACTCGTGCAGCACGCCGTCGATGCGGATGCTGGTGACCGCGGCGCCCGGGATCGACGACAGCAGCGTGCGCCGCAGTGAATTGCCCAGCGTATAACCGAATCCCGGTTCCAACGGCTCGATGACGAACTGCGAGCGGCTGTCGTTGACGGTCTCTTCGGACAATGTGGGTCGCTGTGAGATCAGCATGTGTTTCTCTATCTCCTTCTCGGCACCCGCTATTTGATGCCGCTTGGGTCCCGCGCCCGGTGAGCGGGCACAGGGGCGGGAGTTCTACTTCGAGTAGAACTCGACGATCAGCTGCTCGGTGAGCGGGATGTCGATTTGTGCTCGCTCCGGCAGTTGGTGGATCAGGATGCGTTGACGCTCGCCGACCACCTGCAGCCAGCTCGGGATCGGACGGTCGCCGGCAGTTTCGCGTGCGATCTGGAACGGCAGCGTGTTCAGCGACTTGTCCCGCACATCGACGATGTCGTACTGGGAAACCCGGTAGCTGGGCACGTCGACCTTCACGCCGTTGACGGTGAAGTGGCCGTGGGTGACCAGTTGGCGGGCCATCCGGCGGGTCCGGGCCAGCCCGGCACGGTAGACCACGTTGTCCAGCCTGCTCTCCAGGATCCGCAACAGCTCCTCGCCGCTCTTGCCGCCGCGGCGAACGGCCTCTTCGTAGTAGCGGCGAAACTGCTTCTCCATCACGCCGTAGGTGAAGCGCGCCTTCTGCTTCTCCTGCAGCTGCAGCAGGTACTCGCTTTCCTTGATGCGGGCGCGGCCGTGTTGCCCGGGCGGGTACGGACGCTTCTCGAAGGCCTGGTCACCTCCGACGAGGTCGGTGCGGAGCCGACGCGATTTCCGGGTGACGGGTCCGGTGTAACGAGCCATGGGTTGTTCTCTCCTCCTAGACCCGGCGGCGCTTGGGGGGACGAACGCCGTTATGCGGCTGCGGGGTGACGTCGGAGATCGCGCCGACCTCCAGGCCGGCGGCCTGCAACGACCGGATCGCGGTCTCCCGCCCCGAGCCGGGGCCCTTCACGAACACGTCGACCTTGCGGACACCGTGCTCCTGGGCTTTGCGTGCGGCGTTCTCGGCGGCCAGCTGCGCGGCGAACGGGGTCGACTTGCGGGATCCCTTGAAGCCGACGTGGCCCGAAGACGCCCACGCGATCACATTGCCCTGCGGGTCGGTGATCGTCACGATCGTGTTGTTGAACGTGCTCTTGATGTGGGCAGCGCCGTGCGGAACGTTCTTCTTTTCCCGCCGGCGGGTCTTCTGACCCTTCTTCGACGATCCGGTCGCCGCTTTCTTCGGTGGCATCGGTTACCTGGCCTTCTTCTTGCCCGCGATGGTGCGCTTGGGGCCCTTTCGGGTACGCGCATTGGTCTTGGTCCGCTGGCCACGCACCGGCATGCCCCGGCGGTGCCGTAAGCCCTGGTAGCAGCCGATCTCGATCTTGCGACGAATGTCGGCCTGGACCTCGCGCCGCAGATCACCCTCGATCCTCAGGTTGGCTTCGATGTAGTCGCGCAGCTTCGCCAGCTGTTCTTCGGTGAGATCCTTGGTGCGCAGATCCCGGTCGATGCCGGTAGCGGCCAGGATCTCGTTCGAACGGGTCCGGCCAACCCCGTAGATATAGGTCAGGGCGATCTCCATCCGCTTATCGCGCGGCAGATCGACGCCGACGAGTCGAGCCATAGCTGGCCATCCTCTTTCTTCGCGGAGGTCTGGTCCCAGCCCGTTCCCGCCTGCTGGCGGGGCCCGGCCTCCGTTCCGGGCGTGGATGAGCGGCCTGTCCGCTCACTGGTACTGGGAGGTCTGCATTCAGTTGTGGGGCAGCTAACCCTGTCTTTGCTTGTGGCGCGGATCGGAGCAGATCACCATGACCCGCCCATGTCGACGGATCACCCTGCACTTGTCGCAGATCGGCTTGACGCTCGGGTTCACCTTCACGGCGTTGTCGGTCCTGTTCTCTCGTTCGGGAGTTTCGCTACTTGTAGCGGTACACGATGCGGCCCCGGGACAAGTCGTAGGGAGACAACTCCACCACCACCCGGTCCTCGGGCAGGATGCGGATGTAGTGCTGCCGCATCTTGCCGCTGATGTGGGCGAGCACCTTGTGGCCGTTTTCCAGCTCAATGCGAAACATCGCATTGGGCAGCGGCTCGACCACCCGGCCCTCGACCTCGATGGCACCGTCCTTTTTGGCCATAAGTTTGCCGCGATCCTCCGTCTGCTTGCCAGGTGCAGCACTGCACCGGCTTATGAACGTGAGCCGACACTCGGAAGTTCCGCGAATTGCTCAGAAAATTCCAAGACTGGGCACGCTGAGGAGCCGGCACAGAAACCGCACCGTTGTCCCACAGTACCTGCATCATTGCCCTGGGCCAAAACACGCGGCCGCCGCACCGGGGACGGAATACGATCCGGGGCCCGACGACTTGGAGCAACCATGACAAGTTCCGCAGCAAGCAAGCCCACCTCAGCCCCGTCGCTAGGCCGGTTCGGATCGTTCGGCCGCGGCGTCACCCCACAACAAGCCCGGGAAATCGAAGCGCTGGGATATGGCGCGGTCTGGGTGGGCGGTTCACCGCCCGCCGAGCTGGAATGGGTGGAACCCCTCCTCGAGCAGACCACGACGCTGCAGGTGGCGACCGGTATCGTCAATATCTGGTCGGCGCCGGCCAAGCCGGTCGCCGAGTCGTTTCACCGCATCGATCGGGCCTACCCGGGGCGTTTTCTGCTCGGTATCGGTGTTGGTCATCCCGAGGCTATCAGCGAATACCGCAAGCCCTACGACGCGCTGGTCGAGTACCTGGATCGGCTCGACGACTTGGGCGTACCCGCCGAGCGCCGGGTGGTGGCGGCGCTGGGTCCGCGGGTGCTGGGCCTGTCGGCACAACGCAGCGCCGGCGCCCATCCCTACCTGACCACTCCCGAGCACACCGCGCGCGCCCGCACACTGCTCGGGCCGTCGGCTTTTTTGGCGCCCGAGCATAAGGTGGTGCTGACCACCGATGTGGACGCCGCGCGGGCCGTCGGCCGCAAGGCGCTGGACATCTACTTCAACCTCGCCAACTACCTGACCAACTGGAAGCGGCTCGGATTCACCGACGACGACGTCACCCGGCCCGGCAGCGACCGCCTGGTCGACGCGCTCGTCGCCTACGGGACAGCCGACGCGATCGCCGCACGGCTGGGCGAACACCTCGAGGCCGGCGCCGACCACGTCGCTGTCCAGGTGCTGACCCGACCTGAGAAGCTGGTGCCGGCCCTCGCCGAGCTGGCCGGGCCGCTAGGACTGACCCAAGGAACGTAAATGACCGAGGCCGTTTCCCTCAAACCCGACCTGGGCCGATTCGGTGTCTGGTTGGGCACCCGCTCCATCACTGCCGACCTGGCCAAACAGATCGAATCGCTCGGCTACGGCGCGGTCTGGATCGGTGGATCACCCGACGCCGACCTGGCCTGGGTCGAGCCCGCGCTGGCGCAGACCACGTCTCTGCAACTGGCCACCGGGATCATCAATATCTGGTCGTCGCCGGCGGCGGCCGTGGCGGAGTCTTACCACCGCATCGAAAACGCTTACCCGGGACGGTTTCTGCTGGGAATCGGGGTCGGTCACCCCGAACACACCCAGCAGTACCGCAAACCCTACGACGCACTGGTCGGCTACCTCGACGAGCTCGACGCCGCGAACGTGCCGACCAGCCGGCGGGTACTCGCAGCGCTGGGTCCGAAGGTGCTCGCGCTGGCGGCCCAACGCAGCGCCGGTGCCCACCCGTATCTGACGACTCCCGTGCACACCGCACAGGCACGCGAGCTGGTGGGCCACACGGTGTTTCTGGCACCCGAGCACAAGGTTGTGTTGACCACCGACGCGGACGAGGCCCGCCGGATCGGCCGCGACAGCGTCGGCTTCTACCTGGGGCTGAGCAACTATGTGAACAACTGGCGCCGGCTGGGATTCACCGAGGGCGACGTGCGCAAGCCCGGCAGCGACAAGCTGATCGACGCGCTGGTGGCCCACGGCACCCCCGCCGCCGTCGCCGCCCGGCTGGGCGAACACCTGGATGCCGGCGCCGACCACGTGACGATCCAGGTGCTGGGCGGGCGCTACGAGGACATCCTGCTGCCCGTGCTCACCGAACTTGCCGCGGCACTGGGACTCAACCGGACCGGCTGAACCCTGTCCTCCTTTAGAGTTTGACCATGCGGCTGCTCGTCACCGGTGGGGCCGGGTTCATCGGCGCGAATTTCGTGCACAGCGCGGTGCGGGAGCATCCCGACGACGCCGTGACGGTGCTCGATGCGTTGACGTACGCCGGCAGTCGCGAGTCGTTGGCTCCCGTCGAAAACGCCATCCGGCTGGTGCAGGGTGATGTCACCGATGCCGAC
>NZ_JBOHHI010000005.1:0-9824 GCF_050700595.1 Mycobacterium sp. | reverse complement strand
GCTGGTCGCAGCGTTCAACATGGCCGGTCGCGGCGACACCGCGTCGATCGAAGGCGCCTATGCTGCGGTGCGCGAAACGGTGAACCCTACGATCGCGGTGTTCTTCGCGATCGGATTGCTGGCGTCGGGATTGGCGTCGTCATCGGTGGGCGCCTACGCCGGCGCGATGATCATGCAGGGTTTGCTCTACCGGTCGGTGCCGATGCTGGCGCGCCGGCTGGTCACCCTGGCGCCGGCTCTGCTGATCCTCGCCGGCGGGTTCGACACGACCCGCATGCTGGTGCTCTCCCAGGTCGTGCTGTCGTTCGGCATCCCGTTCGCGCTGATTCCGCTGGTCCGGTTGACCAGCGACCACGCGCTGATGGGCGTCGACGTCAACCACCGCGTTACCACGGGTGTTGGTTGGGTGGTCGGCGTAATGGTTAGTCTGCTTAATGTGGTGCTGATCGTCCTGACCGTGCACGGCTGAATGCGTGCCGGCCGTCATACCTACTTCGCGTACGGGTCGAACCTGTGCGTCAGCCAGATGGCGCAGCGGTGTCCGGACGCGTTCGACCCGCGGCCGGCCGTACTGGGCAACCACGACTGGCTGATCAACCAGCGCGGGGTGGCCACCGTCGAACCATTTGCCGGTACGCAGGTGCACGGAGTCCTCTGGCAGGTTTCCGATCACGACCTGGCCACCCTGGACAGCGCCGAGGGCGTGCCGCGGCGCTATCGCCGTGACCGGCTGACCGTGCAAACCGACGATGGACCGTCGACCGCGTGGGTCTACATCGATCACCGGGTCAATGCGGGTATCCCACGCCCGGGCTATCTCGAGCGCATCATCGACGGCGCGGTCCACCATGGGCTGCCGCCTCGCTGGATCGAGTTCCTGCGCCGCTGGGATCCCGTCCACTGGTCGCGGGCCGTGTTTCAACCCACAACGCCTGCACCGCAGTCACTTTCAGGTCTACTGTCCGACCCCGGAGTCAGCGAAGCCAGCCGGCTGCGGTCGCGACTCGGCTTCCTGGCCATTCACGGCGGCGGTCTGGAAGAGATGACCGACGAGATCGCCGAACGCGCCGCCGACGCCGCCGACGCGTCGGTATATCTGGTGCGGCATCCGGACCACTATCCGCACCACCTGTCCTCGGCACGCTTCCATCCCGACGAGTCGGCCCGGCTCGCGGAGTTCCTCGACCACGTCGACGTCACGGTGTCGCTGCACGGCTACGGACGGATCGGGCGTGGCACCCAACTCTTGGCCGGGGGACGCAACCGCGCGCTGGCCGCTCACCTGGCCCGTCACCTCGACCTGCCCGGTTACCAGGTGGTCACCGATCTGGAGAAGATCCCCGTCGAGTTGCGCGGCTTGCATCCGGACAATCCGGTCAACCGGGCCCGCAGCGGCGGCGCGCAGCTGGAGCTTCCGCCGCGGGTCAGGGGCATCAGCCCGCGCAGTCCGCTGCCCGACGACCCCTGTCTTGACGGGCTGTCACCGGTAACCTCCGCTCTGGTGCAGGGCCTGGTGGCCGCGGCGCGGTCCTGGGAAATCCGGTCCGAATAGTACGGAGGTGGCTGGTGGCCAAGAGTTTCCGCTTTTCGGTGGGTGTGCACGCCGTCAAGTCGCGTGCCGGATTGCAGGAGAAGGCGCGGCGGCTGGAGGGTTTCGGGTTCGACGTCGTGCACCTACCCGATCACCTCGGTGCGCCGGCACCGTTTCCGGCGCTGACCGCGATCGCCGCGGCCACCACGACGATCCGGCTGGGCACGTACGTGCTCAACGCGTGTTTCTACAAGCCGGCCCTGTTGGCGCGTGACGTCACAGCGGTCGATCTGCTCAGCGACGGGCGCCTCGAGCTCGGCCTCGGCGCCGGCTACGCGAAGGAAGAATTCGAGGCCGCCGAACTGCCGTACCCCAGCGCGGGGCAACGCGTCGACTACCTCGAGCACGTAACCACTTACCTCAAGCAGCATCTGCCCGCTGTGCCGATCCTGATCGCCGGCAATGGCGATCGATTGTTGACCGTGGCCGCCCGGCACGCCGACATCATCGGGCTCACCGGCGCCAACCCCCGGTCGATTGGCGACCCGCTGGCCGAGCGCGTCGAGTTCGTCCGCGCCGCGGCCGGTGACCGGTTCGCGGATGTCGAGCTGAATCTGGCGATCACCGCGGTGCCGGCCGACAACTCCGGGATACCCGACTTGTCGCTGACCCGCAGGTATGCGCCCACGCTGTCCGATGACGAGTTGCTGGCGATGCCCGCCGTGCTCAGCGGATCCCCCCGCGATATGGCCGACCGGCTGCGCACATACCGGGAAACTTACGGTCTGACCTCGTTCACCGTGCAGGAAAACCACGCCGAGGGATTCGCGAAGGTGATCGCGGAATTGCGCTGAGGCACCATCAAATCCCAGAATTAACAGAAATTTTCGGGTCGAGGGGGTAGTGGGCGCGATGTCGGCGCCCCTAGCATGTCCTGCATGGAGAGGCTCAGTGGCCTCGACGCCAGCTTCTTGTATACCGAAACACCTACCCAGCCGCTGAACGTGTGCTCGGTAGTGGAGCTGGACACTTCCGCGATGCCCGGTGGCTACACCTTCGATCGGCTGCGCGACGGGTTGGAGCTGCGGATCAAGGCGCTGCCGGAGTTGCGGGCAAAGCTGGCAGACAGTCGGCTCAATCTGGACCACCCGGTCTGGGTGGAAGACGCCAACTTCGACATCGAGTGGCATCTGAAACGCATCGGGCTGCCGAGGCCCGGCGGGCGAAGCGAGCTGGCCGAGATCTGCGGTCGCATCGCCTCCGAGCCCCTGGACCGCAGCAGACCACTGTGGGAGATGTGGGTGATCGAGCGCGGCGCCGGCACTGCGCGCCACGGCGGACCGTTGGCGGTGCTTACCAAGGCCCACCACGCCGCCGTCGACGGGATTCTGGCCGCCAACCTGTTCGCGCGGCTGTGCAGCAGCGAACCCGACGCTCCGCCACCCGACCCGGTAGACGGCCCCGGCCAGCCAAACCAGCTAAAGATCGCTGCCGACGGGCTGATGAACTTCGCCACCCGTCCACTACGGCTGGCCGGCGTGCTGTCGATGACCGCCGCGTCGATCGTGACGACGCTGCGTCGCGTGCAGGCGGGCCAGACCATGGCCGCCCCGTTCGCGGCGCCACGATGCCGGTTCAACGCCGCCATCACCGCCCAGCGCGCCAGCGCGTTCACCAAGCTGAATCTCGCCGACGTCAAGGCGGTGAAGAACCACTTCGGGGTCACGGTCAACGACGTGGTCATGGCACTGTGCGCCGGCGCCCTGCGGAAGCTACTCGCCGATCGCGGCGAGCTGCCCAAGCGTTCGCTGGTCGCGATGGTGCCGGTGTCGGTGCACGGCCGATCCAACCGACCCGGACGCAACCAGGTCTCCGGAATGTTTTGCCATCTGCTGACCCACATCGGCGATCCGGTCGAACGACTGCAGGCCATCGCGCACGCCAATGCGATCGCCAAAGACCACAGCTCGGCCATCGGCCCGACCCTGCTGCAGGACTGGACACAATTTGCGACCGGGAGGCTGTTCAACGCCGCGTCGCGGCTTTATCCCAACACCGGGCTTGCCGCCCGCCCGGTCTACAACCTGGTCATCTCCAATGTGCCCGGACCGCAAGCGCCGTTGTACTTCCTTGGCGCACGACTGAAAGCCATGTATCCGCTGGGCCCGATATTCCACAGCTGCGGGCTCAACATCACCGTCATGTCACTTAGCGGCATGCTCAATGTGGGCATTCTTGCCTGCCCGCAACTGGTGCCCGAGGTGTGGGAGTTGGCCGACAACTTCCCGGTCGAGCTCGCGGCACTGCTGCAGCAGTCGCCTTAACGTCCAGTAGATCGTCGGGAAAGGTATGAGGACCTGCACCGAAGGCGGTCCCCGTCTTACGACGATGGGTCAAACTGGCCTCAGAGAGGTCCTAGTCAGCCGACTCCGACACTTCGGGCAGGTCACCTCCCAGACTGCCACCGACGCGGCACCCGGTGCAAGGCCGAAAGTCCTCTGCCGGCTGCGGAAAGTCACGCCGGAAAGCCGTTCCCGCTACACTCACAGCCGCTGCACCTCGACGACCACCCGGCCGTCGGGCACGGCGCCAGGACGTCACGAACACCACCGAAAAGCCGGCAACGGCCCCGATCCGTAGAGCTTTAATCGGTATTCAAAGACGTCCGCGGCCCTCGTAGCTCAGGGGATAGAGCACGGCTCTCCTAAAGCCGGTGTCGCAGGTTCGAATCCTGCCGGGGGCACTAGTGTTTTTGCAGGTCAGCACCGCTGACTATGACTTCAGCTCTTAGCGTCAGCTTCCTCTGGTCGGTGCTTGGTCGGTGCTTGGTTGGCATCCGATGACTCCCGTTGGCCGGCGATAGTCAGTCGCGCGGCAGCGTCGAGTCGTGAAGCGATGTCGTCGAGGTCCGTCGGAAAAAGACCCGCGTAGTGATTGAGCGTGGTCGCCGCTGATTCGTGACCGAGCAGGCGTGCGACCGCGACGACGGACGCACCTTCTTGGATAGCCAGCGATGCAGCGGTATCGCGCAAATTGTGGGGAGTGATTTTCAAGCCAAGCGCTTCGACCGCGGAATCAAAAACGTCGCGTCGCCAATTCCGGTTGCGCAACGGGGTGCCGGACGCTGAAGGAAAGACCAGTTCCCCCTGCGGTTGGAGCGCTTTATAGTCCGCGAACTCGCCTGACACGATAGCGGGGACGGGCACTGTGCGAGCCTGATGATTCTTGACCGGCGACAACTCACCTCGGGGCGCCTCCTCTGAATACGCCCGGGCGACGCACAAAGTCCGGCTGTGCAGGTCGACGTCAGACCATCGCAATGCAGCCAGTTCGCCCCACCGCAAACCGCAGTAACCAGCGACCAGCACCAGCAGCCGGTCCCGCGCTGCGTCGACCACTCCCGCGAGCCGCCAGAGCTCGTCATGGGTCAAAGGCCGCGGGTCATTGCCCTGAACCTTGGACAGACGGATGCCGGCGGCAGGATTGCGCTGGATTACACCGTCGCGCACGGCATAGTCGAATACCCGCCGCAAAACGCCGAGCGCGTGGCGGGAGGTCGCAACGGACTGCGTTCGCGACAGTTCAGCGGCCCAGGCCTGCACCTCCGACGGTCGCACCGAGACGAGTGGCCGGCGTCCGAAGGTACCGGCGATCTGCTTCGCAATCACTCCACGAATCTTGCGCACCGTGGCCGGCTGCCGAGCCGGCTGAGCGTCCAGCCAGATCTGGCACCACTCCCCTACCGGCCGGTCCCCCGCTGCGGGGTCAGACCACACTCCGGATCGCAGGCTATCCGTCTGGCGCCGTTCCCATTCCTGCGCATCACGTTTTCGTTGAAAAGTTCTCGACGCCACATAACGGCCCCGGTAGTAAATGCGAGCGCGATAAACCCGCGTACCACCGGGACCTATACGTCCCTCAATCACCCTGCTTGCCAGCGTGATTCACGCCGGATGTCGAGCCATTCATCGACCTCGCGAGAATCCCATCGGAGCGCAGTTCCGACACGGATCGCCGGCGGTCCATCGCCACGCAGCCGCCAAGCACGGATGCAGCCCACGCTTACCGTCAGCCGGTCCGCCAACTCTTGGATCGTCAGCAACGTACCGAGCGGATGCCTATCATCCTGCGGCTTCAACTGTTTCGAAACCGCAATCACCTTTGCCGGTATCTGGGATGCAGCCATCGTGTTCCTTTTATTGCAGTATGCGATTAGTTGGGATCATCGGATACCACCTGACTGTCTCGCTACCGCCGCCGCCAACTTCGCCCAAAATTGGGTTCCCTGCGAAACCAGAAAGTTCGGCCAAGGGTCTCGGGACTTCCGCTCGTGGCAGCGTAAATTGACTACATGACCACCCGGCCGGAGTCCAGTGGAGACGGCGCTCCACGACTGGCCCCGGGCCGGTAACACCGCTGCGGACGCCGAAGGCAATGCCACAGCGAGCTCCAGCTGCACCACCCAAAAGTTCGGCCAATTCCCCCAACTCACGGTGCCCGACAACTTTGATGAGGCGCTCACGGATGCTCAATCGCCCCTGGGAATTCCGTGCGGAGCCAACCCACTTGAGAGAGCGGACACCGCGTGGCGCTCTTCAATCTCTAAGTTATGAGCTAGCCGGTCACTGTCTCCCCCTGTACGCCCGGTCTCATAGCTGCAGATCAGCGTCGTTCAGCCGTCCGACCTGTCTCACCCTGTTCCGCTTGTACGCATCGGTTCCGCCGCGTTTCGTGTCCAAATCCGTGGCCATACGATTGAGCTTTAAGACTCATCCGCCGCCGCAGGCGCTTTTGATGGATAAGGTTGATTATCTGTGAAAAACTACGCTGCGTTTGTGGTCGAGCTCAGACTCGGTGATGCATCGGATGAATCAGCATGTGCGACGCGGGTCGTTAGGGGGCTTGATCACCAGACGCCTCTACCCCGGCCGAAGGAGCTTGGCTGGTCCGCGCCGAGGACGATCAGCACTGCGTAGCGTAATCCGAAGCGGCACACGGTCGTTCACCGGTACTTGGCCGCTGTGTCGACCTTGAGCCACCGCTCGGCGCGGGCGACGCTGAGAAGCGAAGGCAGCGTCGTCTGATCGCCAGGGCCGGATCCGTCTCCCCGCCGGGGCGGTGGTACTGGTACCCGGAGTCGATTGAGTTCGGCCAACTCGGCATCGGTGGTGTCGCCGGTGACGGGGCGGTTCCTCAGCCAGGCGAAGCGAGCGATCTGCTCTGCGGCGCGTAGTACCGTACGCCGTCGCCCCGGCGGGAGCTGCCCGAGAACCTCCGTGAGTTCGGGTAGCAGTTCGGATACGACAGGTCCCGACGCGACGCACCACAGAGCCAGTGCCCACTCTGCACGGCCAAGGTCGCCGTTGTCGATGGCCGCGAGCTGCTCACGCCACCAGTCGGCGTTGTGGGAGTGGGTGTCGGTCAGAGCGAGGAGCTCGGTGGGATGGCTCGTGGATCCGAACGCCGTCGCCTCGGCACACTTGACGTACGCGAGCCCGAACGGTGAGGCGGCGCCGATGATCGCGATCTCCGATGCGATCCAGCAACGACCGGCTTGCTCGTGCACCGCTTTGGCTGTGTTGGCCCACGGGAACGTGCTGCCCCTATAACCGGATCTGAACGTGCGCATCTTGCCGATCGGCTCCCACGGTGAGCGGGCCTTCCTGAGCTGGTTAAGTGCCTCGGATCTCCGACGTTTCGCTCTGTCGTCGCCGGAGATGAACCCGGTCGTGGAGCTGGTCAGGAATTCCCCAGGCGTCAGGGTGACCGCGACCTGCGCCGGCATGGAGCGCGTCGACGTGACACAGGGGCACTCGCCATTCAGCACCGCGGTCAACAGCGCGGCTTCGAAGGAGCTTCCGGATTCCGGGCCAAGCCCGGTGCTGAGGAAGAGTTCGGCGGCGCCGTCAGACAGGTCCATGTTCTCGAACCTTGCGGTGATCCCGGCGCCGGCTTCGCAGCAGGCCCCGACCGCGAGCCACGCGTTCTGCTGGGCCGTGCCGATTGCAGCGGTGAGCTGCTGGTACCACCACGTCGCGAACTCGCTGCGCTGATTGAGCAGTTCCCGCAAGACTCGTACACGCGGTGGGTTCTCGGCGTCGGTCGGGTTCTTGCTGATCAGAGCGGTGAGCCCCGCCCAGGTGGGGTCGGCGCCGTCGTCGGCGGGGAGGTCAGGAAGTTCGGGGAGCGCGATGATGTCCCGGCGGTCGAGGGCGGACAGCAGGATCGCGCTCCCCGTGTCCGAGCAGAGCGCGGTCAGTACCTTGCGGGCTTCGCGGGGGCGGCGCAGGAAGACGCCGTCGGTGAGCAGTGCCCACGCGGCGAGGTACGACGCCGACGCCGAGGTCTGCGCCAGTTCCTGCTCGATCCCGGCGGTCAGCGTGTAAACGTCGCTGCCCTTTGCGTTGCCCCCGTAGAATCTCGCGGTGTTGAGCCAGTACGGGCGCCGCAGCAGCTCCTGAAGCACCGTTGTGCTGTCGAAGTCGACGTTCTCCTCGCCCGCGTTGCGATACAGGAACCGCGCGGCGAAGTACTCCCGCAACGACAGCACCTCGAACTCGTAGGTGCCGTCAACCTTGCTGGTCAATGCCCACAGGCGATCGCTCGCACCCTCGAAGAGCTGATCAACGATCGACTCGCGGTTGCCGTAGGTGCGCTGGAAGTGGCGCATCGCCGCTTTCAAGTCGTCGATGGTCATGCGCCCGTTGATCTGCGATTCCTCGGTGTGCGCGTGCAGGTACCACCCGAGAAACGGGATGATTTCGAGGAGCTCTTCCTTGTGGTCGCGGACGGCCTTGGGGTGCTTGTTGGCCTCGCGGGCCAGGAGCAGGTCGACGTACTTGTCGTACAGGTCGGTCCGCTGCGTGGGGGTGGCCGCCCCCTGCTGGTGCAGGAGGTCCAACAGGATCGTCAGCTGCATCGGGTTACCGGCGAGTTCATGGATGTAGGGCTCCCGGCTCTTCTCCTGGAAGCTCTTCCGCAGCGTGCGACCGTCCTTGCTCTTGATCCCCCGGACGGCGCACCACTTGCGCAGGTAGTCAGCCCGCTGTTCGCCTGTGAGCTGGTTGAGCGTGATGATCTCGAACATGTTCGGCGACGGTTCCGCCAGCTCACCGGCGCTGGGGCGCGTGGTGACGACCACCTTGAGCGGCTCGGTGTAGGTCTTCGCCCGGCTGGCGAACGCGTCGATCTCGTTGACCACTCTGCGTCGGATGCCGGCGCTGCCGACTTCGTCGAGACCGTCGAGCACGACGAGACAGGGAACCCGCTCGAAGATGTCCTGCACCGTCGTCGCGGTGGCGGTGATACCGCCGCTCTCGTGCGTCATCAGGTCAGCGAGGAAGCATTCGATCGTCGCCTGCTCACCCTTGCGTGGCTTCGCCTTCGCCGGCTTGCGGTCGTCGGAGTGGTCCCACACGTCGTTGCCAGCGAGCCAGAGCGCGTAGTCGCTCAGGTCCAACCTGATGGGAAACCGAGGATTACTCAGTTCAGGAAGGGTTTTGGGTCGCTCCGACTCCGGGATGAACGCGCTGCGGTGCACCTGGCAGACGTACTGGCTGAGGGTCGATTTGCCTTGACCGGGGGCGCCACGCACCAGGATGAAGGGTGTCGGAACATGCAGCATATGAGCGGCTGCCCCGCCGAGGGAGATCGGCGTGCTCGATCGCAGCCGGGTACTGGTCGGGGAATGCACCTGGTCGGCGGTGACGTCGACGAAGAGGTCCACCACCATCTCCCGGTCCACATCCGCCTGGCTGAACTTGACCCGCTGGTCGTCCTCCCACTGCGCCGCGGCGACCTTGCGGATCAGTTTGCGGCCCGCCTGGTTCTTGGATGCCCCGACTTGCTCAGCGACCAGGTACCGGATGAGATCCCATCCTGCGAGCATGTCGGCGTAGGCCCACTTGGTCGAGTCCGGGGCGTTGTCGACCCACGGGTTGAGCGCCTCGCGCCAGATGCACGTCATCTGGTCGAAGCCGACGTTCTTCGCGTGCTCCTTCAGCTTCTTGTCCAGCTGGACGAAAGTGCCGGTTTTCGGCTTCGCGGTACTCGCCACGTTGGTCACCAGGACGTAGTTGCGTACGCCTTCCTTCGCGAGCCGCCGCAGGTTGTCCAGCTCCTTCTTCACGACCGCGTCCAGCCAACTGACCGGGTTCTTATCCGTGCCGCTAGGAGGGCGCTGAATAATCGGCGCGCCTTTCCGAAATATGAGGCTGAGCTGGGAAAATTGGCTCATGCAGGGTGTGGAGCGGGCGGATCGGGAACTTCTGGACGCGCAGGCTCTGGTCGGTCA
>NZ_JBOHHI010000004.1:0-2556 GCF_050700595.1 Mycobacterium sp. | reverse complement strand
CCAACGCCCTCATCGAAGGGATCAACGCCAAAATCCGGCTCATCAACGCCCGCGGCTACGGACACCACTCAGCCCAAACACTGACCTCGATGATCTACCTATGCCTCGGCGGCCTACACCCCAAACTCCCCACACAAACCTGAGGAGCCGCCTTTGTGTTCGAGGGGCTTTGTGCTCAGGCGCAGGAATGCGCGACGATACTCCGATGCGGTGTGAAGTTGCGCGCGAAGCGCTGTCAGCAAGGTTGGATGGCGAGCCCCAGCAGGTGCCGACGCAGCGGGTGGATGCCCATCTGGAATCGTGTCACGATTGCCGCGCCTGGCTGATCGGCGTTGCCGTGCAGACCCGCCGGCTGGCCGCGGCTGAGGTGGGCCAGGGACCCGACTTGGTCGAACGGATTATGGCGATGGCCGGCGTTGCCGCGGTTCCGCGGTATCGCCGCTGGCTGCGGGAGATGGTTTCCGACTACCGGCGCTGCGGGCTGATGGTGGTCGGTGCGATCCAGGCCGTGGTGGCGTTAGCCCAAATCGCCGGCGTCGACTTCGGGCTGGTGGCCACGCACGGGCATGGCGCGGCGACCGGAGCGCATCTGCTACACGAGTCCACCGCGTGGTTCCTCGCATTGGGCGTGGCGATGATCGTCGCCGCTATATGGACCGCCGCCGCGGTTGGCGTCGCGGCAATCACCGGAGCATTTGCGGTGGTGCTGTTCAGTTATGTGGCCATCGACGCGTTCAGCGGCCAGGTGACCGCGACGCGTATCGCCAGTCACCTGCCTGTGCTGCTGGGGCTGGTGTTTGCGCTGCTGGTGGTCCGCGAGCGACTGGGTTCGGCGAAGCCGCGTAGCGCCGACGCCGAAGTCCGCGATCTGGTGCTGACGCCGCGCATGCCCCGGGATCGGCGCCGCAGACATCTGTGGCCGATCAACCGGACAGCGGCCTGAGCGTGGCGATCGCAAGCGCGGCGGAGCCGGGCGCAGCGGGTCGCCACCCAAGATCCGCGCGTGGCGACGACGACGCCGTTACCGCCCTGGCCCTGGCCGCTGGCCGGGGAAACTCCCACGCGCTCGAGACGTTTATCAAAGCCACCCAACAAGACGTGTGGCGCTTCGTCGCGTACCTGTCGGACGGCGCCGACGCCGACGATTTGACCCAGGAAACCTTTCTGCGGGCAATCGGCGCCATCGAACGGTTCTCCGCCCGGTCCAGCGCCCGCACCTGGTTGCTGGCCATTGCCCGCCGGACTGTCGCCGATCACATCCGGCACGCACGGTCCAGGCCGCGAACCGCCCACGGCGCCGACCCCGAACAGCTGCTGAACCGCGACCGCCCCACCCGCGGATTCGAAGACGTCGTCGAGGTGACCACGATGATCGCCGACCTCACCACCGAGCAACGCGAGGCGCTGCTGCTTACCCAGCTGCTCGATCTGTCCTACGCCGACGCCGCGGCGGTGTGCGGCTGCCCGGTGGGCACCATCCGGTCCCGCGTCGCCCGCGCCCGCGGCGCGCTGCTGGCCGGCCTGCAGCGCGACGATCTGACCGGCTAGGTTAGACCGCTCAGTAGCGGTAGTGGTCCGGCTTGTAGGGACCTTCGACGTCGACACCGATGTACTCGGCCTGGTCCTTGGTCAGCTTGGTCAGCTTCCCGCCGAGTGCCTCGACATGGATGCGGGCCACCTTCTCGTCGAGATGCTTGGGCAGCCGGTACACCTCGTTGTCGTATTCGTCGTTCTTGGTCCACAGCTCGATCTGGGCGATCACCTGGTTGGAGAAGCTGTTGCTCATCACGAACGACGGGTGCCCGGTGGCGTTACCCAGATTCAGCAGCCGGCCCTCGGAGAGCACGATGATCGAGCGGCCGGTGTCGGGGAAGGTCCACTGGTCGACCTGCGGTTTGATGTTCAGCTTCGTTGCCCCCGACTTCTCCAGCGCGGCCATTTGGATCTCGTTGTCGAAGTGACCGATGTTGCCCAGGATCGCCTGGTCCTTCATCGCCTTCATGTGCTCGAGCGTGATGATGTCCTTGTTGCCGGTCGTGGTGACGACGATGTCAGCGTCGCCGATGACGTCCTCGACGCGCTTGACGTCGAAGCCCTCCATCAGCGCTTGCAGCGCATTGATCGGATCGATCTCGGTGACGACGACGCGTGCCCCCTGACCCTTCACCGACTCCGCGCAGCCCTTGCCGACGTCACCGTAACCGCAGATCAGCACCCTCTTTCCGCCGATCAGCGCGTCGGTGCCGCGGTTGATGCCGTCGATCAGCGAGTGCCGGCAGCCGTACTTGTTGTCGAACTTGGACTTGGTCACCGAGTCGTTGACGTTGATCGCCGGGAACGCCAGGTCCCCGGCCGCCGCGAACTGGTACAGCCGCAGCACACCGGTGGTGGTCTCCTCGCTAACGCCCTTGACCGACTCGGCGATCTTGGTCCACTTGTCCTTGTCGGTCTCGAAGCGGCCACGCAGCAGGTCCAGGAAAATCTTCCATTCGGTGGGGTCGTCGTCCTCCGCGGGCGGCACCACGCCGGCCTTCTCGTACTGCATGCCCCGCAGCA
>NZ_JBOHHI010000003.1:0-5092 GCF_050700595.1 Mycobacterium sp. | reverse complement strand
GTTCTCGGCGACGGCCGATATCTCGGCATCACGTCGATCACCACCCCGCGCCGCGACACAACCGGCCGGATCATCTACGACGACCACTACCGGGCACACCGCCGACTCAGGACCCGCGTCGAACACGCCATCGCCGGCCTCAAAGACTGGCAGAACCTGCGGCAACGCCGCCGGCGCGGACAGGGCACCAACCACAGCCACCACACCATCGCAGGTCTCTGGAACAAGAAGACCCACACCCAATCACGAGTCACCTCTTAGCCAGCGGCGCGAAGCACGTTGCGGCGGAACGCATCCACGTCGGCGAAAGACTCGAGTTGGGTCTCCAGTGGCGGGTCAGTCGATGCTGGCCGGTGATTGCACCTGCTCGTCGGGATCGAGGACAACTCCCCGCGCCGCCGCAGTTGCCGACAATGCAGCCCAGACGAAGGTGGTCAGTTGCTCGACGAGGGTCGGCTTACTGATCGCCGGCTCATTCAGCCAGCGCAGTACACCGAGCGCGACCGCCCCGAGGAGAGCGTCGACGACATACTGAAGGTTGTCGCTTTGGCCACCGCGTTCCTGTAGAACCGTTGCGACAAAATCGCAAATGGCATTGGCCAGTGGCCTGCCGCCTTCCAACAAAGCCTCGGTCGAACGGCGCTCGGTAAACTGCGCGCCGACCAGGAAGCGAAACAGATTTGGTCGCTCGTCGACAAGGTCGATATATGTGGCCACGGCTGAGCGGACCAGTTCCAGTGTCGTGCCGGCGGTATGGAAACGCGGTACGACCCGCTCGAGCACCATGTCCTGCACTCGTTCACCGACCGCGCTGAACAACGTGTCCTTATCGTCGAAGAACCGGTAGAGCTTGGGCCTGGGGACGCCGGCGGTCTTGACGACGTCGTCGATGGACAGCTCCGGCCCGAATTCTTCGATTGCCCGCAGGGTCGCCTCGACCAACTCGGCGCGTACAGCCGCTCGGTGCTCACGCCACCGATCTACTCTGGCATCCCCGGTCAATTCGGGCAGCCACCCATGACCAGGAGCCTCTATCGACACCAGCCAATGGTATCTACCGGCCTTGCTCCTTGGCACGCGCTCGAGGATGCGTCTTGGACCATGCCGGGGTCTTGCGGACCACTGTCGCGCGAAGTAACGTCTACCACCTAGTACTGCAAGTACTAGGTACTGACTGTTCGGAAGGGCTGTGGTCATGGCTAACCGGTACCCGAAACGAGCGGCGGTGGCGGCGGCGGACTCGGTGGGTGCGCAGGCCGGCTACCCCAAGGCCAGGCGGATTCGCTTCCGCTTCGGCGAGGACCGCACTTTTGGCAAGTACTTCGTCGACGACGACATCGTGTTCAGCCACTACGTGGCAGGACTATCGGGCTCATTTCCGCCAGGCGAGGAGGCGTTCATTCGGTCCGTCCGCCGATTCGCCGACAGCATCACTGATCCGGTGTTGAAGAAACGGGTTGCTGGCTTCATCGGACAGGAATCCATGCACGGGCAGGAGCACCGCCGGCTTAACGAGAAGCTCGTCGCAATGGGCTACCCGATCGGGTGGTGGGATTCGGAGACGTTGAAGGAAAAACGGATTCGGTTCGAAAAGTGGTTGGGTGGCCGGCGGCACTTAGCGTTGACAGCGGCTGCTGAGCATTACACCGCAGTCCTTGCTGAGCGCATATTGTCCAGCCCTGAGATTCAAGCGATTCCAGGCGATGCAGAGGTATGGAACCTGCTGAACTGGCATGCCTTAGAAGAGCTGGAACACAAGTCGGTGGCCTTCGACGTCTATCGAGCGGTCGGTGGCCCCGAGCGCACGCGAATCACCGTGATGGCCGTGCTGATTGCCGCCATGATTCCGCTTACCGCCATCTTGGTGATGATCGCGCTGGCGCGCGACCCGATCGCACGGCGGCATCCGCTGCGGCTGGTTCGCGAGGCGTATGCGCTCTACCGGGGCCCGTTCTTCAAAGGCTTGATAGGAGAACTCGCGACATACCTGCGTCCGGGCTTCCATCCCGACGATATCGACACGACAGCACTTCTGGACCAATGGCGAGAAGAACTGTTTGGCTCCGAGGGGGCTCTCGTCGACCACCTGAAGTAACCAGAGGAGAGAATCGTCATGGGCGCTGCACAACCGATACCGGCGACGGGCGAAAGCGTGCCGGTCGGACCGTATCCCAGGGTGCGACGGATCCGATTCAGGTTCGGTGATCCGCAACCGATGAAGCGTCACTTCGTGGAGGGAGACATCGTTTTCAGCCACCTGACCGCGCTGCTGTCGGCAATTTTTCCACCCGGCGAGGGGGGGTTCATCAGGTCGGTGCGGCGCTTTGCCGATCATGTGAACGATCCGGTGCTGCAGAAGAGGGTCGCCGGATTCATCGGTCAGGAGTCGGTACACGGTCAAGAGCACCGACGGCTCAACGAGCAACTGGTGACGATGGGCTATCCACTGGTCCGCCTTTTCCTGTTCGACCACGACAGCAGGCGCCACAAACTAATAGTGCGGGGCGAGAACCGGCTGCCGGGCTACTTGCATTTGGCGATGACGGCGGCGGCCGAGCATTACACCGCGACACTGGCTGAGCGCATGCTGTCCGACGAGATGCAGGCGATTCCAGGCGATCCCGAGGTGCGCAACCTGCTCAATTGGCACGCCATCGAGGAGCTGGAACACAAGTCGGTGGCCTTCGACGTCTACCGGGCAGTCGGCGGACCGGAGTGGATCCGCATTGCGGTGATGGCCGTGACATACGCCCTCACCATTCCGCTCGTCACAGGCGGCGTGGTGCTGTCCATCATGACGGACCCCACCGGGTGGCGCCCGATCAAGGTGTTGCGTCAGACGATCGGAGTCTTTCGGGGGCCGCTATTGGACGGCGTAATGGCGGATCTGCGCAAGTACATGAGGCCGGGCTTTCACCCCGACGACATCGATACCAGTCAGCTGCTGGAGGAGTGGCGGCGGGAACTATTCGGTGCGCAGGGCGCTCTCGTCGATCACCTCAAGTAGGCAGAGGAACCGAGTTGGCTGAGTGCGTGACTCCAGACCATGAGGTTGTGATCGTCGGAGCCGGCTTCGCCGGTATCGGGGCGGGTATCGCGCTGCAACGGCAAGGGGTTTACGACTTCATTATCGTTGACAAATGGGATCGGGTTGGTGGCACCTGGTATGCAAACACGTACCCGGGTGTCGCGGTCGATATTCCGTCCTTCATCTACAGCTTCTCCTACGAGCAGCGTGGTGACTGGTCGCGGATCTTCGCTCCCGGGGAAGAACTTTGCGACTACGCCGATGATGTTGTCGACAAGTACGGCCTGCGCGAGAAACTGCGGTTGAAAACCACTATCACCTCTGCAACGTTCGACGAGCTCAACAGTCTGTGGCGGTTGACCACCGACGACACCCGAGAGATCACAGGCCGATACGTCGTGGCGGCGCTGGGCGGGTTGGAACGCCCGAAGATGCCAGACATCCCGGGACTCGACGAGTTCGGCGGCACGCTCATGCATACCGCGCTATGGGACCATGATGTCGCGTTGGTGGGCAAGCGGGTCGCGGTGATCGGCACCGGCGCGACATCGCTGCAAGTTGTGCCCGCCATTGTCGACGAGGTCGAGCATCTAACGGTCTTTCAAAGGACCCCGATCTGGGTGTTTCCCAAGATCGACGCGAAAGTGGGCTGGCCGGGTCGACAGATTCTGGAGCGCAGGGGAATTCGATCGGCTATTCGGTTGGCCGGCACCCTCGGGACTGAAGTCGGGATGAGTGGGATGTGGATGGGCCCGCGGTGGCTGACGGATATCGGTCGGCGGTTAGCTGAGATTCCGGTGCGGCGCTGGATGCGCGGCCAGGTCGACGACTCGGTGATTCGGGAGAAGCTGATCCCCCGGTATGGGCTTGGGTGTAAACGTCCGTCGATGTCCAACGAGTATTTGCGGACGTTCAACCGTGCGGATGTCAGCCTGGTCACTGAAACAATCGAATCCATCATCAAAAGTGGGGTGCGCACCGTCGACGGCGCCGAGCATGAGGTCGATGTGCTGATCTGTGCAACAGGCTTCAAACTATGGGAGAAGGGTGCGGTGCCGTCCTTCCCCGTCATCGGGCGAGACGGGCTGGATCTCGGCCGGTTCTGGGAAGAGCAGAGATGCCAGTCCTATCAGGGGGTTTCGGTCCCTTGATTTCCGAACATGTTCACGATTACCGGGCCCTATGGATTCGTACTCGGCTCTTATTTCTGGATGATCGAGGCGACGTCGGCGCACCTCAGCCGCGCCATCGCCGAGGCCAAGCGCCGCGGTGCAACAGTGTGCGAAATCCGACAGCAAGCTCACGACGAGTACTTCCTGAAATGCCTGAAGCGTCAAGAGAAGAATTTTCTGTTCACCCCGACCTGTGCGGGTTCTAACACCTATTACCTGAACAGCAAGGGCGATTCGCCGTTCCGGCCGTCGACGCACGGCGAAATGTACTGGCAGAACCGATATTACGATCGTAATGTCTATCGGTACACCGTGGGAGGCGCGGTGCTCGACGCGGCGGCCGCCGTCATGACGAGGGAGAGTGTGTGAAGGTCAATCGGTTGCGGCCCCGCCTGGTGGTGGTCACTGGCGCCGGCAGCGGCATCGGTCGGGCGACCGCGATCAGGTTTGCCAAGCTCGGCGCTCATGTCGTGGTCTCCGACATCGACCCGGATGCCGCACAAGTCACCACCGCGATGATCCGGAGCAGCGGGCATAACGCGTCGGCTTTGCGGCTCGACGTCACCGACCCCGACGACTGGCAAGCGTTCGCCCGCACGGTGGTCGCAGACCACGGTTACGCTGACGTGTTGGTCAACAACGCGGGAATCTTGGTCGCCGGGCCGTTTTTGGAGCTCACCCCCGCCGACTGGGAACGCCAATTGAGCGTGAACCTGATGGGTGTGGTCCACGGCTGCCGGGTATTCGGGGCGCAAATGGTCGAGCGCGGCGCCGGAGGTCATATCGTCAATATCGCGTCCGCGGCAGCGTTCACCCCGACACCGGTGATGTCTCCGTACTCGGTGTCCAAGGCGGGAGTGAAGATGCTGACCGAGTGTCTGAGGCTCGAATT
>NZ_JBOHHI010000002.1:0-4541 GCF_050700595.1 Mycobacterium sp. | reverse complement strand
GTGTTGGTCCCGATGGTCACCGAGATCGCCGGCTCGTCAACGCTGATCCGCGGCAACGCTTTCGGGTTGGCGGGATCGGCGAGCGTGTCGCCGATCATGATCTCGCCGATGCCGGCCACCGCGACGATGTCGCCCGCGATGGCCTCCTCGGTCGGTGAGCGCTCGACGCCCTCGGTGGCCAGCAGTTCGGTGATCTTCGCGGTGGCGACGACGGGTTCGCCATCGATCTCACGAAGCCACGCCACCTGCTGGCCCTTGCGCAGCCGGCCGTTGTAGATGCGGATCAGCGCCAGCCGGCCCAAAAACGTCGACGCGTCCAGGTTGGTCACCAGCGCCTGCAGCGGCGCGTCCGGGTCGCCGGACGGCGGTGGAATGTGTTGCAGCAGAACGTCGAAGAGCGGGTCGAGGTTATCGCCGTCCGGAATCTGGCCGTCTGGCGGCGCCACGGTGCTGGCCACCCCGTGCCGCCCGGACGCGTACAGGGTCGGCAGGCCAAGGGCTGCTTCGGCGGCCTTGGCCGCCTCGTCGTCGAGGTCGGACGCGACGTCGAGCAGGAGGTCATGGCTGGCGTCGACGACCTCGGCGATGCGGGCGTCGGGCCGGTCGGTTTTGTTGACGACGAGGATCACCGGCAGATGCGCGGCCAGCGCCTTGCGCAGCACGAACCGGGTCTGCGGCAGCGGCCCTTCGGACGCGTCGACCAGTAGCAGCACGCCGTCGACCATCGACAGCCCGCGTTCTACCTCGCCGCCGAAGTCGGCGTGGCCGGGGGTGTCGATGACGTTGATCACGGTGACGCTGCCGTCGGGGTGATGGCGGTGCACCGCGGTGTTCTTGGCCAGGATCGTGATGCCCTTTTCCCGCTCCAGATCCCCGGTGTCGAGCACGCGCTCAGTGGCCTCACCGCGCTCATGCAGCGCTCCCGACTGCCGCAGCATGCCGTCGACCAGCGTGGTCTTGCCGTGGTCGACGTGCGCGACGATCGCGACGTTACGAAACTGCACCGGGTGATTCTGGCAGAGCCGCCGGCGCGTCCGGCGTGCCGGTGAGAACCGTCACAAGTGATCGGGCAAGAATATCGTGATACGATACATTATCAGTAGCTCGTCTATGGGAGGTGTCCGCGATGACCATCTGTGAAGTCTTGACCGTCGTCCTCATCGTCGTAATGGCGGCCGCCAGCACTGCCGGGATCTACCTGGGCCTGTTGGGCATGGTCGATCAGCTCTACATCGTCCGCTGCGCCGGGTGCAACCACGTGACGTTCTCGTCGACGAAGCAGCCACCACAATCCTGTTGGTATTGCCGCCATCCGGTGCTGGCGCATCCGGTTCTCAGGGCTCGAGTGACACCATGCGCAGGCGTTGCACCTCTTCAAGATGCATTGAGGTGAGCGTTTCCAGGCGCTCGGAGCCCACATCGGTGAGCCGCAATCGGATCACCCGCTGGTCGTCGGCGTCGCGGACTCGCCCGACCAGCCCCGCGGTCTCGGCGCGCTGGATCAGCTCGCCGGCACTGTGGTGCCGTAGCAGCAGGTACTCCGCGACGTCGCCGATCGTGGGTCCGCGCCGGTCGCCATGTCCGCGGATCGCCAGCAGCAACTGGTGCTGCATCGGCGTCATTCCCGCCGATCGGGCCTGCCCGGCGCTCCAGTGCTCGAAGCGGCGCAGTTCGGTGCGCAACCGTAACAACCGCGCGTAGACCTCATCGGGCAGACCCACGGCTGTCTGTTTACCAGCCGCGCCTGCGTGGTGCCGAGCCAACCAGCTGATTCTCCTCCCCCGCTGCGCGGCTGCGGTAGGTCTCGCGGCTGCGGTAGACGATGTAGGGGCGGAACAGATAGCCGACCGGTGCGCTGAACACGTGCACCAGTCGGGTGAACGGCCAGAGACAAAACAGCACCATCCCGATCGCCGCGTGCAGCTGGTAGTCCAGCGGTGCGCCGACCATGTTCTGACCGCCCGGCCGCAGGATGAAGATGCCGCGGAACCACACCCCGACGGTGTTGCGGTAGTGGTACACGTGAGCATGGCCTTCCAGGCCGGTGCCGAGCAGTGTGCAGTACAAGCCGACCAGCAGCGCCAGCACCAGCACCACATACATCACCTTGTCGCTCACCGTGGTGGCCATCCGCACCGGACCGCGGGTCATCCGCCGGTAGATCAGCAACCCGATACCGACGACGGTCGCCGTACCGGCGATGGTCCCGAGCAACACGGCCTGCACGTGGTAGGTCTCTTCGGTTATCCCCAGCGCCTTGGTCGCCCGTGGCGGAACGACCAAACCCATGACGTGGCCGAAGAAAACCGCCAGGATGCCGAAATGAAAGACCGGGCTGGCGATTTGCAGCAGACGCGACTCGTAGATCTGTGACGAGCGAGATGTCCAGCCGAACTTGTCGTAGCGATAGCGCCACCAGCTGCCGACCAGCAGGATCGCCAACGTCACATATGGCGAGATGTCCCAAAAAATTGCGGCGCGATCCAACTTAGCCGCCTCCTTCGCGTCGCGGTGGCACGGTCAAGGTAAACGGTTGCAGCCCAACGGCCTCCGCCGGTGGCCCGGATTCGGCGAGGCGACGCGCCCGCTGTAGCTCCTGGTCGGTGACCGGCGGCAGGGTTTCACACAACGCGGCGATGGTGTGCGCATACGGCGACTGCGCTTGCATCAACGCCTGCTGCAGCACGTCGATGGGCACCCGGTTCTCGGTCAGCAGCCGACGCCCCGCGTCGGGGTCGACCGCGGCGGCGAACTCGAGCACCACCGGCAGGTGGTCGGGGGCTTCGCTGCGCGGCGGCTCCACGCCGGCGTCCCGATACATGTTAGCGAACGCCAGCATTTCGCGGCCGCGGTTACGGGTGTCGCCGGCGGTCCAGTACGTCAGGTACATCGTCGAACGGCGCCGCATGTCGAACGTTTCTACATAGTCGGTGGCGGCGGCGAGCGGATCGGTGGCCCGCAGTGCGGCGAGGGTGCGCGCCAGTAACTCTCGCGCCGTGCCCTCGATGTGGGTCAGCAGCGTATCGACGGTGTCGAGCCGTTCGTCACGTTGTTCGTCGGGGTAGGCCAGCAGCAGCGAAGCCGCCTGCCAGGCGAACCGGTCGGAAAGGGCGGGTCCGCGCGACCGTGCGAGCAGTTTCATCGCTGCTGCTCTTCGGGGAACATCCCGGCCGGCGCGCCGTCACCGTCCCAGTCCAACAGGTTCACCCGCGCCGGACGTTGACCGTTGGCCCCCCGGTGGGTTTGTTGTTGGCGCATCGCGTGGAAGCTCTCCACGGCGACCGGCACCGGACCTTCGCTCGGATTGGCGAACGGACCGGATTCGTACATGCCCGGTCCGCCGTCGCTGGATAGCGAGCACTCCATGTCGGCTGCCGCTGCGGGGATTTCACCCGTGTAGGCAGTCGGAATGACGTAACGCTCCTCGTATTTCGCGATGGCCAGCAGCCGGTACATCTCGTAGATCTGCTCCTCGCTCATCCCCACCGACGCCGGAATGTGCGGCTGGGTCTCGCGGCCCAGGTTGATGTCGCGCATGTACGACCGCATCGCAGCCAGTCTGTGCAGCACGCCGTCGACCACCGTGGTGTCACCGGCGGTGAACAGTTCGGCCAGATAGGCGATCGGGATGCGCAGCGCTTCGATCGCGCCGAACAGGTTGCCGACGTCTTCGCCGTCGTGCCCGTCTCGGCTGACCGCGTCGACCACCGGCGACAGCGGCGGGATGTACCAAACCATCGGCATGGTGCGGTATTCCGGGTGCAGCGGCAGCGCCACCTTGTAACGGTTGATCAACGCATAGACCGGCGAGCGCTGCGCGGCCCCGATCCACTCGTCGGAGATACCCTCCGCTTGGGCAGCGGCGATCACCTCGGGATCGTCGGGATCCAGCAAGACCCCACACTGCGCCTCGTAGAGGTCGGTGTCGGTTTCCACCGCGGCGGCCTGAAGGACGCGGTCGGCGTCGTAGAGCACCAACCCGAGGTAGCGCAGCCGTCCCACACAGGTTTCCGAACAGATCGTCGGCAGTCCGACCTCGATGCGCGGGTAGCAAAGCGTGCACTTCTCGGCCTTGCCGGTCTTGTGGTTGAAATACACCTTCTTGTACGGACATCCCGACACGCACATCCGCCAGCCGCGGCAGCGGTCCTGGTCGACGAGCACGATGCCGTCCTCACTTCGCTTGTACATCGCGCCGGACGGACACGACGCCACACAGGACGGGTTCAGGCAGTGCTCGCAGATTCGGGGCAGGTAGAACATGAAGGTGTCTTCGAGCGTCTGCCTGACCTCGTCGCCGACCTTCTTCAGGATCGGGTCGTTGGCCATGGTTGCCGCCGACCCGGCCAGGTTGTCGTCCCAGTTCGGCCCCCAGGAAACCTTCATCGGCTTACCACTGATCAGGCTGCGCGGCTGCGCGACCGGGAACGTGTCGCCCAGCGGCGCCGAGGTGAGGTTCTCGTAGTCGTAGGTCCACGGCTCGTAATAGTCGTTGATGCCGGGCAGCCTGGGGTTGGCGAAAATCCGCAGCAGCTTGGAAA
>NZ_JBOHHI010000001.1:0-16426 GCF_050700595.1 Mycobacterium sp. | reverse complement strand
AATCGCTGTCGGATCTGCTCAAGGGTAAGCAGGGCCGGTTCCGGCAGAACCTGCTCGGTAAGCGCGTCGACTACTCGGGGCGTTCCGTCATCGTGGTCGGCCCACAGCTCAAGCTGCACCAGTGCGGCCTGCCGAAGCTGATGGCGCTGGAGCTGTTCAAGCCGTTCGTGATGAAGCGGCTGGTCGACCTGAACCATGCGCAGAACATCAAGAGCGCCAAGCGGATGGTGGAGCGTCAGCGTCCGCAGGTGTGGGATGTGCTTGAAGAGGTCATCGCCGAGCATCCGGTGCTGCTGAACCGCGCGCCGACCCTGCACCGGCTGGGTATTCAGGCTTTCGAGCCGATGCTGGTGGAAGGCAAGGCGATTCAGCTGCACCCGCTGGTCTGCGAGGCGTTCAACGCCGACTTTGACGGCGACCAGATGGCCGTGCACCTGCCGCTTTCAGCAGAGGCGCAGGCCGAGGCACGCATCCTGATGCTGTCCAGTAACAACATCCTGTCGCCGGCGTCGGGCCGTCCGCTGGCCATGCCGCGGCTGGACATGGTGACCGGGCTGTACTACCTGACCACCGAGATCGAAGGCGACACCGGCGAATATCGGCCGGCTGCCAAGGACCGTCCGGAGTCGGGTGTGTACGCGTCGCCGGCCGAGGCGATCATGGCCGCCGACCGCGGTGTGCTGTCGGTTCGTGCCAAGATCAGGGTGCGGCTGAGCCAGTTGCGCCCGCCGGCGGAAGTCGAGACCGAGCTGTTCGGCCAAAACGGTTGGCAGCCAGGTGAGTCCTGGATTGCGGATACCACGCTGGGCCGGGTGATGTTCAACGAGCTGCTGCCGATCGCCTATCCGTTCGTCAACACGCAGATGCACAAGAAGGTGCAGGCCGCGATCATCAACGACCTCGCCGAGCGCTACCCGATGATCGTCGTCGCTCAGACCGTCGACAAGCTGAAGGACGCCGGCTTCTACTGGGCCACCCGAAGCGGTGTCACGGTCTCCATGGCCGATGTGTTGGTGCCCCCGGGCAAGCAGGAGATCCTCGACGCCTACGAGGAGCGGGCCGACAAGGTCGAAAAGCAGTTCCAGCGCGGGGCTTTGAATCACGACGAGCGCAACGAGGCGTTGGTGGAGATCTGGAAGGAAGCCACCGACGAGGTCGGTGAAGCCCTGCGGGAGCACTACCCGCCGGACAATCCGATCATCACGATCGTCGAGTCGGGTGCCACCGGTAACTTCACCCAGACCCGAACCCTGGCCGGCATGAAGGGTCTGGTGACCAACCCCAAGGGTGAGTTCATCCCGCGCCCGATCAAGTCGTCCTTCCGTGAAGGCCTGACGGTGTTGGAGTACTTCATCAACACCCACGGCGCCCGAAAGGGTCTGGCGGACACCGCGTTGCGGACCGCCGACTCGGGTTACCTGACCCGTCGTCTGGTCGACGTCAGCCAGGATGTCATCGTTCGCGAGACCGACTGTGGTACCGAACGCGGCATCATGGTCGAGCTTGCCGAGCCTGGTCCAGACGGCGCGCTGATCCGCGACCCGCACATCGAAACCTCCGCGTACGCCCGCACTTTGGGTGCCGACGCGACCGACGAGGCAGGCAATGTCGTCGTCGCTCGTGGCGAGGACCTGGGTGACCCCCAGATCGATGCGCTACTCGCTGCCGGCATCACGCAGGTCAAGGTCCGCTCCGTGCTGACCTGCACCACCGGTACCGGTGTGTGCGCGACCTGCTACGGCCGTTCGATGGCCACCGGCAAGCTCGTCGACATCGGTGAGGCGGTGGGCATCGTCGCCGCCCAGTCCATCGGCGAACCCGGCACTCAGCTGACCATGCGGACCTTCCACCAGGGCGGCGTCGGTGAGGACATCACCGGTGGTCTGCCGCGGGTGCAGGAGCTGTTCGAGGCCCGGATCCCGCGGGACAAGGCGCCGATCGCCGACGTCACCGGCCGGGTGCGGCTCGAAGAGGGCGAGCGCTTCTACAAGATCACCGTCATCCCGGACGACGGCGGCGAGGAAGTGGTCTACGACAAGCTCTCCCGTCGACAGCGGTTGAAGGTGTTCAAGCACGACGACGGCACCGAGCGTCTGCTCGTCGATGGTGACCATGTCGAGGTGGGCCAGCAGTTGATGGAAGGCTCCGCCGACCCGCACGAGGTGCTGCGGGTGCAGGGCCCCCGCGAGGTGCAGATCCACTTGGTCAAGGAGGTCCAGGAGGTCTACCGGGCGCAGGGCGTGTCGATCCACGACAAGCACATCGAGGTGATCGTCCGGCAGATGCTGCGCCGGGTGACCATCATCGACTCGGGCTCGACGGAGTTCTTGCCCGGCTCGCTGATCGACCGCGCCGAGTTCGAGGCCGAGAACCGTCGGGTGGTGGCCGAGGGCGGCGAGCCCGCCGCCGGCCGCCCGGTGTTGATGGGAATCACCAAGGCGTCGCTGGCCACCGACTCGTGGCTGAGTGCGGCGTCGTTCCAGGAGACCACGCGAGTGCTGACCGATGCGGCGATCAACTGCCGCAGCGACAAGCTCAAGGGTCTGAAGGAGAACGTGATCATCGGCAAGCTGATCCCGGCCGGGACCGGGATCAGCCGCTACCGCAACATCCAGGTGCAGCCGACCGAGGAGGCCCGGGCCGCGGCGTACACGATCCCGTCGTACGAGGATCAGTACTACAGCCCGGACTTCGGCCAGGCCACCGGAGCCGCAGTTCCGCTGGACGACTACGGGTATTCCGACTACCGCTAGCCCGCTTCTTCGCCGAGTGTGAACGTGCTGCGAGTTTTTCGCCGAAATCTCGCAGCACGTTCACGCTCGGCGTGTTTCGTCGGAGCGTTTTCGGCTGCGGCCAGCTGTCTCGATGGCCTGGCCCACCGCGGCGGCGGCCTCGCCCAATTGCTGGAGCTGCACCGGGCTCAACGGCTTGATGACCAGCTCCTGCACTAGGTGCGTGTGGCCGGGAGCAGCGGCACGAATCATCTCCGCGCCCGCGGCGGTGAGCGCGACGGTGCTTGCCCTTCGGTCGTTCTCGCAGGGCCGCTTGGTGACCCAGCCTCGCTTCTCCAGTCGAGAAATCAGATGCGACAGCCGTGACAGTGAGGAGTTCGCCCGGTAGGCGAGGTCGTTCATCTGCAGCGTCCGGTCCGGGCTCTCCGACAGAGCCGCCAGGACCAGGTATTCGTACATGGACAGCCCGGCGTCGCGCTGCAGATCGCTGTCAAGCGCGCTGGGCAGCGTCATGAGCAGCCCCACTACCTGCCGCCAGGCTTGTTGTTGGTCGTCGTCGAGCCACGGCTCGGGTGCTGCGGCGGGCGTCTCGGTCGGATCCATGATTTCAGGCTAAACACCATAGGTTGACGCTTCAAGTTTGTCAGCGTAGTTTTGGTTGAAGCATCAACTATTGGAGAGGGGAACGCTCATGAAGTTCGGAATGATCGGCGCGGGAGAACTGTCCCGCGCCATCGCCGGTCAGGCGATCAGGACCGGCCACGACGTCGTCTTCAGCAACCGTCGCGGTCCGGAGACGCTCACCGACCTGGTGGACGCCTTCGGCCCACGAGCCTCGGCGGGCACCGTGGCCGAGGCCGGCGCCGCCGATTTCGTCGTACTGGCAGTCAACTGGGACAGCGTCGGCGAGGCGGTGCGCGATCTTCCCTACCGCGAGGGGCGAATAGTCGTCGATGCCACCAATCAGTGGGCGGCGCCACCCCCCGATTTCATCATCGACCACCTCGAGGTCGGGGGCAGCGAACTGGTCGCCTCGCTGATCCCCGGGGCGCACGTGATCAAGGCGTTCGACAACATGTACGCCCCCAAAATTGCTGCCGATCCTGTCACCGACGCCGGCCGTCGCATCCTGTTCTACGCTGGCGACGATCAGGACTCCAAAGACCTGTTCCGCTCGGTCGTCGCCGGCTTCGGGTATGCGCCGGTCGATCTCGGTCCCCTTCGAATGGGCCGCTTGATGCAGGTGGACGGTCCGCTGACCCAACTGCACGCCATCCGCGAGTCCGTTCGTCACCCTGTGCCGGGAACGGCGAAAAGCGCACTCGCATCCGAACTGCCAGCCGGCACTTGGACCATCGACTCGGCTCATTCGTCGATCACCTTCGCGGTGCGCCATCTGGTGGTCAGCAGGGTGCGGGGCACCCTGGGTACCTTCAGCGGTGCGATCACCGTCTCCGGCGTGGGCGCGCCCTCGGTGTCGGCGCAGATCGCAGTCGGCTCAGTCAACACCGGCAACGAAAACCGTGACCACCATCTGAGGGCAGCCGAGTTCTTCGACGTCGAGCACTACCCGACCGCCACATTCACCTCCACCGGCGTGTGGCCAGACGGCGCCGACGGCTACGTCCTGGAAGGTGACTTCACCCTGAAGGGCGTCACCAAGCCGGTCAGCCTTGCCTTGGCGTTCAACGGGATCAGCCCCGGCATGGGCCGCGGGCCGGTGGCCGGGTTTGAAGCCTCAGTCGTGCTGAACCGCAGAGACTTCGGCATCGACATCAACATGCCGGTGGAAACCGGCGGCGTCGTCTTGGGCGACAAGGTCAGCCTCACGCTGGACATCGAAGCGCTGAAGACCGACTGACGACACAGGCATTCTCGCCACTACCGGACAAGGACCCCCGACATGATCCGACCCATCCGCATCGGCGTCCTACTGCAGCCCGGCAACGCGCCGGACTACGCCACCTGGCGTAGCGCGGTACTGCACGCCGAAGAACTCGGCGCCGACCTGATCTTCGGCTGGGACCACTTCCACAGGCCCCACATGGAGGACGTCAACGGACCGCACTGGCCAGCTGGGGCGAGATCACCCAGCGCGCCGAGATCGGGCTGCTGGTGACCGGCATCGGCGCAGGCTGGTACGAAAAGGACTACACCACCTACGGATACGAGTTCGGCAGCTGGCAGTCACGCTTCGACCTGTTCGATGCCGGCCTGGAACGCATCGAGGCGTGCCTGGGTCACCTGATCCCGCCCTCAGTCCGCAAAATACCCATCCTCATCGGCGGTGCCGGTCCCAGGCGGACGTTGCCCGCGGTGGCACGCTACGCCGACATTCGGCACACCTTCCTCTCGGTGGAGGGGTTCACCGAAGCCAGCGCCCGAGTCGACGAGTTGGCGCTGGCCGCGGGACGCTCGGGAAGCGACATCGAACGCTCGGTGCACTGGCTCGGCGCTGAAAGTGCCGACGCATACCGCCAGGCCGGTGCGAGCACGTTCATCACCGAGATTGCCCCGACCCCACCACGGGTTACGACTTCAGTACCCTGAAGGAAATGCTGGTCTGGCGTGACTGTCAGCAGTGACGGGTTGTCAGTGACCCGGCGGGTTTTACGCTGGGGGTCTTGCCGGCATCTGCTCATGGGAGTCGCCGGTCACTAGACTGGCGGCGTGCTCATCGGTTCGCATGTAAGCCCGCAAGATCCGCTCGCCGCGGCGGAGGCCGACGGCGCCGACGCGGTGCAGATCTTCCTCGGCAATCCGCAGAGCTGGAAAGCGCCCAAACCGCGCGACGACGCCGCCCGGCTACGGGAGGCGGCGCTGCCGATCTATGTGCATGCGCCGTATCTCATCAACGTCGCCTCGGCGAACAACCGGGTGCGCATCCCGTCGCGCAAGATCCTGCAGGACACTTGCAACGCAGCCGCCGACATTGCGGCCACCGCCGTGATCGTGCACGGTGGTCATGCTGACGACGATGACATCCAGGCGGGTTGTGAGCGGTGGCGCAAGGCGCTCGACCAGCTCGAAACCGAAGTTCCGGTGTATCTGGAGAACACCGCCGGCGGCGACCACGCGATGGCCCGCCATTTCGACACGATCGCGCGGCTGTGGGACCACATCGGTGACAGCGGTATCGGCCTTTGCCTCGACACCTGCCACACGTGGGCCGCGGGCGAGTCGTTGGTCGACGCGGTCGATCGGATCAAGGCGATCACCGGCCGGATCGACCTCGTGCACTGCAACGACTCCAAAGACGCGGCGGGCTCGGGCGCGGACCGCCACGCCAACATCGGCACCGGGCAAATCGATCCGGAGCTGCTCGTCGCCATCGTCCGGGCCGCCGATGCGCCGGTGATCTGTGAGACCGCCGACGAGCACCGCAAGGATGACATCGCTTTTCTTCGCGACCGCGTCGGCTAGGGCCACCGGCGTTAGAGCGTATTACGTCTATTGTGCGACTGTCGAAAAAATGTAACACTGGACCCATGCCTGACACACACGTCGTCACCAACCAGGTCCCGCCGCTCGAGAACCACAACCCGGCGTCATCACCGGTACTCATCGAGGCGCTGATCCGCGAGGGCGGGCAATGGGGCGTCGACGAGGTCACCGAGGTGGGCGCGCTGTCCGGATCCGCGCAGGTTCAGCGGTGGGGTGAGCTGGCCGACCGCAACCGGCCGATCCTGCGCACCCACGACCGCTACGGCCACCGGATCGACGAAGTGGAGTACGACCCGGCCTACCACGAGCTGATGCGGATGGCGATCGCGCACGGTCTGCACGCAGCGCCGTGGGCCGACGCACGACCCGGCACGCACGTGGTGCGCGCCGCCAAGACCGGCGTGTGGACTGCCGAGCCAGGGCACATGTGCCCGATTTCGATGACCTACGCCGTCGTCCCGGCGCTGCGCAACAACCCCGAGCTGGCAGAGGTCTATGAGCCGCTGCTGACCAGTCGCGACTACGACCCGCAATTGACTGTGCCGACGACGAAGCCCGGCATCACCGCGGGCATGTCGATGACCGAGAAGCAGGGTGGCTCCGACGTCCGCGCCGGCACCACCCAGGCCGCCCGCACCGCCGACGGCAGCTACAGCCTGACCGGTCACAAGTGGTTCACCTCGGCGCCGATGTGTGACATCTTCCTGGTGCTCGCCCAGGCGCCGGACGGACTGTCGTGCTTCGTGCTGCCCCGGGTGCTGCCCGACGGCACCCGCAACCGCATGCTTTTGCAGCGGCTCAAGGACAAACTCGGCAATCACGCCAACGCCTCCAGCGAGGTCGAGTACGACGGCGCCACCGCCTGGTTGGTCGGTGAGGAGGGGCGCGGCGTGTCGACCATCATCGAGATGGTCAACCTGACTCGGCTGGACTGCGCGCTGGGCAGCGCCACCAGTATGCGCAACGGCCTGACCCGTGCCGTCTACCATGCCCAGCACCGGAAGGCATTCGGCGCGTACCTGATCGATCAGCCGCTCATGCGTAATGTCCTGGCGGACTTGGCGGTCGAAGCCGAAGCGGCCACCATGGTGGCGATGCGGATGGCGGGCGCAACCGACAAGGCGATCAACGGTGACGAGACCGAAACGCTGCTTCGCCGCATCGGGTTGGCCGCTACCAAATACTGGGTGTGCAAACGCGCCACGCCGCACGCCGCCGAGGCGATGGAGTGCCTGGGCGGCAACGGCTACATCGAAGACTTCGGCATGCCGCGGCTGTACCGGGAAGCGCCGCTGATGGGCATTTGGGAGGGCTCCGGCAATGTCAGCGCGCTGGACACGTTGCGCGCCCTGGGAACTCGCTCCGAATGCATCGACGTGCTATTCGCCGAGCTGGCCAAGACCACCGGGCAGGACCCGCGGCTGGACGCCCACGTCGACGCGCTCAAGCCGCAGCTGACCGACTTCGAGACCATCCAATACCGCGCCCGCAGGATTGCCGAAGACATCTGCCTGGCGCTGCAGGGGGCGCTGCTGGTGCGCCACGGGCATCCGGCCGTCGCCGAGGCGTTCCTGGCGACCCGCCTCGGTGGCCAGTGGGGCGGTGCGTACGGCACCATGCCCACCGGCCTGGACCTGGCGCCGATCCTCGAGCGCGCGATGGTCAAAGGATGACTCACGCGATCAGACCGGTCGACTTCGACAACCTGAAGACGATGACCTATGAGGTCACCGACCGGGTTGCCCGGATCACCTTCAACCGGCCGGAGAAGGGCAACGCGATCATCGCCGACACCCCACTGGAGTTGTCGGCGTTGGTGGAACGCGCCGATCTGGACCCGAACGTCCACGTCATCCTGGTGTCCGGTCGTGGTGAAGGGTTTTGTGCGGGTTTCGACCTGAGCGCCTACGCCGAAGGGCAGTCCTCGGCGGGCGGCGGCGCCGCGTACAAGGGCACCGTGCTGGACGGCAAAACCCAGGCGATCAACCATCTTCCCGACCAGCCGTGGGACCCGATGATCGACTATCAGATGATGAGCCGGTTCGTGCGCGGGTTCTCGGCCCTGATGCACGCCGACAAGCCGGCCGTGGTCAAGATCCACGGCTACTGCGTGGCCGGCGGCACCGATATCGCGCTGCACGCCGACCAGGTGATCGCGGCCGCCGACGCCAAGATCGGCTACCCGCCCACCCGGGTCTGGGGGGTGCCCGCCGCGGGGCTGTGGGCGCACCGGCTCGGTGACCAGCGCGCCAAACGCCTGCTGCTGACCGGGGATTGCATCACCGGTGCGCAAGCCGCCGAGTGGGGATTGGCGGTCGAGGCACCGGACGCCAAAGACCTCGACGAGCGCACCGAAAGACTCGTGGGCCGCATCGCCGCCGTCCCGGTCAACCAGCTGATCATGGTCAAGCTCGCGCTGAATTCGGCGCTGCTGCAACAGGGTGTGGCCACCAGCAGGATGGTCAGTACGGTGTTCGACGGCATCGCCCGGCACACGCCCGAGGGGCATGCGTTCGTCGCCGACGCGGTCGAGCACGGCTTCCGGGACGCGGTGCGCCACCGCGACGAGCCGTTCGGCGACTACGGACGCACGTCATCGCAGGTATAGCCGATGCCGAAGACGTTGGCGCGCATGACCGCCCGGTCGGTGGTGCTGTCGGTGCTGCTCGGTGCGCACCCGGCATGGGCCAGTGCGGCCGAATTGATCAGGCTCACCAGTGATTTCGGTATCAAGGAGACCACGCTGCGGGTGGCGCTGACGCGGATGGTCAGTGCCGGCGACCTGATCCATTCCGCCGACGGCTACCGGCTCTCCGACCGGCTGCTGGCCCGCCAGCGTCGTCAGGACGACGCCATGCTTCCGCGGGTGCGGCCATGGCGTGGATACTGGACCACCGTGATCGTGACCAGCGTGGGCACCGATGCCCGCACCCGCGCACTTCTGCGAACGATGCTGCACGACAAGCGGTTCGGCGAACTACGTGAAGGGGTGTGGATGCGCCCCGACAACCTCGGTCTCGAACTGGATGCCGAGGTCCGTGCCCGGGCCCGGATCGTCAAGGTCTGCGACGACGAGCCTGCCGACCTGGCCGGGCAGCTGTGGGATCTGTCGGCATGGGCGCGCACCGGGCACCGTCTGCTCGACGAGATGACCGCTGCGACCGACGTTCCCGTCCGGTTCGTGGTCGCGGCGGCGATGGTGCGCCACCTGCTGACCGACCCGATGCTGCCGGCCGAACTGCTGCCCGCCGACTGGCCGGGTGAGCAGCTGCGCGCCGCCTATAACGACTTTGCCGCCGAACTGTCCGGGCGGCGCAACGGTACCCGACCAGACGGTATCCAACTACGGGAGGCGAGATGAGCGATCCGGTGCGCGTCGAGCGCAATGGGCCGGTTACCACGGTGATCCTGAACCGGCCGGAGGCCCGCAACGCCGTCAACGGGCCGACGGCCGCCGCGCTGTTCGCCGCGTTCGAGCAATTCGACAGCGACGACACCACCGCGGTGGCGGTGCTGTGGGGCGATCACGGGACATTTTGCGCGGGAGCGGATTTGAAGGCATTCGGCACACCGGACGCCAATCCGGTACACCGGACCGGCCCCGGCCCGATGGGGCCCACCCGGATGGTGCTGTCCAAACCGGTGATCGCCGCGGTGAGCGGCCACGCGGTGGCCGGCGGTCTGGAGTTGGCGTTGTGGTGCGACCTGCGGGTCGCCGAGGAGGACGCGGTGTTCGGGGTGTTCTGCCGGCGGTGGGGCGTTCCGCTGATCGACGGCGGGACCATCCGACTGCCCCGGCTGATCGGCCACAGCCGGGCGATGGACATGATCCTCACCGGCCGCGGCGTCGACGCCGCCGAGGCGTTGGCGATCGGACTGGCCAATCGCGTCGTGCCCAACGGGCAGGCCCGCGAAGCCGCCGAAGAGCTTGCCGCTCAGTTGGCCGCGCTGCCGCAGCAGTGCATGCGATCGGATCGGCGCTCGGCGCTGCACCAGTGGGGGGCGGCCGAATCAGACGCGCTGGACTACGAATTCGCCAGCATCTCCCGGGTTGCCGCAGAAGCGCGCGAGGGCGCGGGACGGTTTGCGGCCGGAGCCGGCCGCCATGGCGCCCCGGCCTGAGGCCAAGCTAGCCCTTGTTGACGGTGTTGCCGGAGCCGACGTTGTGGACCTTGGGGTCGCCGTTGCGGTAGGTGATGGTGTTGTTGAACCCGCCGATGCTGAGGTCCTTGTCGATCTTGTCGATGGTGATCTTGTTGTCCATTCCGGCGATGCGCACCGACGAGCAGGTGCCTTTGACGGTCAGCGTGTTGTTCGAGCCACCCACGTTGAGCGATTTCCCGTCGCCGCAATCCAAATCGGTGGTGGTCCCAAACGATCCGTACTCGATCGTGTTTCCGACATCGAATTCCGCGCCCGAGCTTGCGGTGGTGGTGGTGGTGCTGCTGCTGGTGGACGGCGCCGCGTTCTTGTTGCTCGAACCGCACCCGGCCAGCCCGAAAACCACCAGTACGACAGCCAGCGCCAGGATTGTGTGCGCGCGCATCTCAGGCCGCCGCACGATCGATACGGTTGACCATTCCCAGTTCGCGGCCACGGTCCCAGATGACCGGGTCGCCATTGTGGAAGTAGACCGTTTCGCCGGAGCCGTACACGATGATGTTGTCGACGACGGTGTCAGCAACCACAGTGTTTCCCGAGCCCATGACCGTCACCGCCCAGCAGGTCCCCAATGCGTTGACGGTGTTATCTGTGCCGTTGACGAGCAGCGTGGCACCGTTGCAGTCCAGCGTCTGCTCGACACCTTCGCCGGTGACGTGGGTGTCGCCGTTCTTGGCGTGCGCGGTGGGCGCACCGGGGGTCAAGGTGAACGGGATCGCGATCGTGAGGGTGACCACCGCTCGGCCCAGGGTCCCTAACGTGATGGTCTGCACCGCGGGCTCCTCTCACAATAAGCGCGTGACCTGCTGGGAGAGAGCCTACGTGCATCGCCGCGCGCGATGACGACCTTCGGGTGAACTAGAGTTCTTCGTTGACTTCGGATCCGTTCGATGGGTCAACGCACACCGAGGGGCGATCGCGATGGCAGCTCAACCGGAAGCATCCGGTGGTCGGTCGCGGGCCGGGGGAAAGGCGGGAAAGGCCCCGGCCCGTGGAACCAAGCTGAGCCGCGAGATCATCGTCAATGCCGCGCTCACCTTCTTAGACCGGGAAGGCTGGGACGCGCTGACGATCAACGCGCTGGCGACCCAGCTCGGAACCAAAGGGCCGTCGTTGTACAACCACGTGCACAGCCTGGAGGATCTGCGCCGCACCGTGCGGATGCGGGTGATAGACGACATCATCACGATGCTGAACCGGGTCGGCCAGGGCAGGGCCCGCGACGACGCCGTGCTGGTCATGGCCGGCGCTTACCGCAGCTACGCCCACCACCATCCCGGTCGCTATTCGGCGTTCACCCGGATGCCACTGGGCGGTGACGACCCCGAGTACACCGCCGCCACCAAGGGCGCGGCCGCACCGGTGATCGCCGTACTGTCCTCCTACGGCCTGTCCGGCGAGGATGCCTTTAATGCGGCGTTGGAGTTCTGGTCGGCACTGCATGGGTTCGTATTGCTGGAAATGACCGGCGTGATGGACGACAGCGACACCGACGCGGTCTTCTCCGACATGGTGCTGCGACTGGCGGCCGGCTTGGAGCACCGCAGCAGGTAAGCCACCGACGTCGCAGCTGCTTTGACCTGTCCGACCAGCGGCGGGTATTGTGGATGCTCGCGCCCGGCCGCGTATGGCGCCTTAGCTGACGTAAGGTGCGCACGCCGGGCAATTCGCATGTCCATGACGCCACGGATGATCCGGGGCCAAGCGCGTGCGACACACCCGGACGCGGGGTACTGCGGTCGGGCGTAACTGCAGTACAGGCTCGAACAACAACACAGAAAGCCGGTAGATGCCAACCATCCAGCAGCTGGTCCGCAAGGGGCGCCGCGACAAGATCGGCAAGGTCAAGACCGCGGCCCTCAAGGGCAGCCCGCAGCGCCGTGGCGTGTGCACTCGGGTGTACACCACCACCCCGAAGAAGCCGAACTCGGCTCTTCGGAAGGTGGCGCGCGTCAAGCTGACCAGCCAGGTTGAGGTCACCGCATACATTCCCGGCGAGGGCCACAACCTGCAGGAGCACTCGATGGTGCTGGTGCGCGGCGGACGGGTGAAGGACCTGCCGGGTGTGCGCTACAAGATCATCCGCGGCTCACTGGACACCCAGGGTGTCAAGGACCGCAAGCAGGCTCGCAGCCGCTATGGCGCCAAGAAGGAGAAGAGCTGATGCCGCGCAAGGGGCCCGCGCCGAAGCGTCCGCTGGTCAATGACCCGGTCTACGGGTCGCAGCTGGTCACTCAGCTGGTGAACAAGGTTCTTCTCCGGGGGAAGAAATCGCTCGCCGAACGTATTGTTTACGGTGCGCTCGAACAGGCCCGCGAGAAGACCGGCAGCGATCCGGTGATCACCCTCAAGCGGGCTCTCGACAACGTCAAGCCGGCTTTGGAGGTCCGTAGCCGCCGCGTCGGTGGTGCCACCTATCAGGTGCCCGTCGAGGTGCGGCCGGACCGGTCCACCACACTGGCGCTGCGCTGGCTGGTCAGCTTCTCCCGGCAGCGCCGGGAGAAGACCATGGTCGAGCGCCTGGCGAACGAGATCCTGGATGCCAGCAATGGCCTTGGGGCCTCCGTCAAGCGGCGTGAGGACACCCACAAGATGGCCGAGGCGAACCGCGCCTTCGCACACTATCGCTGGTGACAGCCACCGGCGGCAGGGCGGCCGGAGGCGAGAAAGACAGCAACTAAGCAAGCAACCGAAAGTGGGAAGACTTCTGTGGCACAGAAGGACGTGCTGACCGACCTGAGCAAGGTCCGAAACTTCGGCATCATGGCGCACATCGATGCCGGCAAGACGACGACCACCGAACGCATCCTCTACTACACCGGTATCACCTACAAGATCGGCGAGGTCCACGACGGCGCCGCCACGATGGACTGGATGGCCCAAGAGCAGGAGCGGGGGATCACCATCACCTCCGCCGCCACCACGACGTTCTGGAAAGACAACCAGCTCAACATCATCGACACACCGGGCCACGTTGATTTCACCGTCGAGGTGGAGCGCAACCTGCGGGTGCTCGACGGTGCCGTCGCCGTGTTCGACGGCAAGGAAGGCGTTGAGCCGCAGTCCGAGCAGGTGTGGCGCCAAGCCGACAAGTACAACGTTCCGCGGATCTGCTTCGTCAACAAGATGGACAAGATCGGCGCCGACTTCTACTTCTCGGTCAAGACGATGGAAGAGCGGCTCGGTGCCAACGCGGTGCCGATCCAGTTGCCGATCGGCTCGGAGAGCGAGTTCGAGGGTGTTGTCGACCTGGTCGAGATGAACGCCAAGGTATGGCGCGGCGAAACCAAACTCGGCGAGCACTACGACGTTGTGGACATCCCGGCCGAGCTGGTCGAAACGGCCGAGGAGTACCGCAGCAAGCTGTTGGAAACCGTCGCCGAGTCCGACGAGCACCTGCTGGAGAAGTACGTCGGCGGCGAGGAGATCACCGTCGACGAGATCAGGGGCGCGATCCGCAAACTGACGATCGCCAGTGAGATCTACCCGGTGCTGTGCGGCAGCGCGTTCAAGAACAAAGGCGTGCAGCCGATGCTGGACGCGGTGGTCGACTACCTGCCGTCGCCACTGGACGTGCCACCGGCGGCCGGGCACGCGCCGGGTCACGAGGACGAGGAGATCGTCCGGCACGCCACCACCGACGAGCCGTTCTCGGCGCTGGCGTTCAAGATCGCTACCCACCCGTTCTTCGGCAAGCTCACCTACATCCGGGTGTACTCGGGCACCGTGGAGTCCGGCAGCCAGGTCATCAACGCCACCAAGGGCAAGAAGGAGCGGCTGGGCAAGCTGTTCCAGATGCACTCCAACAAGGAAAACCCTGTTGAAAGGGCCAGTGCGGGTCACATTTACGCGGTGATCGGCCTCAAGGACACCACCACCGGCGACACCCTGAGCGACCCGAACGAGCAGATCGTGCTGGAGTCGATGACGTTCCCGCACCCGGTGATCGAGGTGGCCATCGAGCCGAAGACCAAGAGCGACCAGGAAAAGCTGAGTCTGTCCATCCAGAAGCTGGCCGAGGAGGACCCGACCTTCAAGGTGCATCTGGACTCCGAGACCGGCCAGACCGTGATCGGCGGGATGGGCGAGCTGCACCTGGACATCCTGGTCGAACGCATGCGCCGGGAATTCAAGGTCGAGGCCAACGTCGGCAAGCCGCAGGTGGCCTACAAGGAGACGATCCGCCTCAAGGTCCAGCACGTCGAGTACACCCACAAGAAGCAGACCGGCGGCTCGGGCCAGTTCGCGAAGGTCATCATCACCGTCGAGCCGTTCACCGGCGAAGACGGCGCTACCTACGAGTTCGCGAACAAGGTCACCGGTGGGCGGGTGCCGCGCGAGTACATCCCGTCGGTGGACGCCGGTGCGCAGGACGCCATGGCCTACGGCGTGCTGGCCGGCTACCCGCTGGTGAACCTGAAGGTCACGCTGGAAGACGGCGCGTTCCATGAGGTGGACTCGTCAGAAATGGCGTTCAAGATCGCCGGTTCGCACGCGCTGAAGAAGGCGGCCGGACAGGCACAGCCGGTGATCCTGGAACCGATTATGGCCGTCGAGGTCACCACGCCCGAGGATTACATGGGCGACGTGATCGGCGACCTGAACTCCCGCCGTGGTCAGATTCAGGCCATGGACGAGCGTGGCGGCGCACGTGTGGTCAAAGCACATGTGCCGCTGTCGGAGATGTTCGGCTACGTCGGCGACCTGAGGTCGAAGACTCAAGGCCGGGCGAACTACTCCATGGTCTTCGACTCGTACGCTGAAGTGCCGGCGAACGTGTCGAAGGAAATCATCGCGAAGGCGACGGGCGAGTAGGCGGAGCCTACGAGACGGGGAGTAATCTTGCCCGGTCACTACCGGGGCACAACTGAAACCATCAACACTGCTTTAACAAGCACTGACAAGTCCAGGAGGACACAGAAGTGGCGAAGGCGAAGTTCCAGCGGACGAAGCCGCACGTCAACATCGGGACCATCGGTCACGTTGACCACGGCAAGACCACGCTGACCGCGGCTATCACGAAGGTCCTGCACGATAAGTACCCGGAGTTGAACGAGACGAAGGCGTTCGACCAGATCGACAATGCGCCCGAGGAGCGTTCGCGCGGTATCACCATCAACATCGCGCACGTCGAGTATCAGACCGAGAAGCGTCACTATGCGCACGTCGACGCCCCGGGCCACGCCGACTACATCAAGAACATGATCACCGGCGCCGCTCAGATGGACGGCGCGATCCTGGTGGTCGCCGCCACGGACGGCCCGATGCCGCAGACCCGCGAGCACGTGCTGCTGGCCCGTCAGGTCGGGGTGCCCTACATCCTGGTCGCGCTGAACAAGGCCGACATGGTCGACGACGAGGAGCTGCTCGAGCTCGTCGAGATGGAGGTCCGGGAACTGCTGGCCGCCCAGGAGTTCGACGAGGAGGCCCCGGTCATCCGGGTGTCGGCGCTCAAAGCGCTCGAGGGTGACCCGAAGTGGGTCGAATCCGTCGAGGAGCTGATGAAAGCGGTCGACGAGTCGATTCCCGACCCGGTCCGCGACACCGAGAAGCCGTTCCTGATGCCGGTTGAGGACGTCTTCACGATCACCGGCCGTGGCACCGTCGTCACCGGCCGCGTCGAGCGCGGCGTGATCAACGTCAACGAGGAAGTCGAGATCGTCGGCATCCGGCCGGAGACCACCAAGACCACGGTCACCGGTGTGGAGATGTTCCGCAAGCTGCTCGACCAGGGCCAGGCGGGCGACAATGTCGGCTGCCTGCTGCGCGGCACCAAGCGCGAGGACGTCGAGCGCGGCCAGGTGCTGTGCAAGCCCGGCTCGGTCAAGCCGCACAAGAAGTTCGAGGCGGAAGTCTACATCCTGACCAAGGATGAGGGCGGCCGGCACACGCCGTTCTTCGCCAATTACCGGCCGCAATTCTTCTTCGGCACCACCGATGTCACCGGCACCATCAGCCGTCCCGAGGGGACGGAAATGGTGATGCCGGGCGACAACACCGAGATGACGGTGGAGTTGGGCAAGCCGATCGCCATGGTCGAAGGTTTGCGGTTCGCCATCCGTGAGGGTGGACGCACCGTGGCCTCGGGC